>JANMTD010000422.1:0-1669 GCA_031390075.1 Deltaproteobacteria bacterium
CGAGTACGGGATGCTTCTTTCGGAGAAAGATTCCGTCGTCTATCCGCGCTGCCTTGCCCCCGAGCTGCGGAGCCTGCGCTTTCCGAGCAACGTTCACCGCGTGCCCGACTACATGGGCGTCGGCCAGGAGGAGAAACTCGCCCGCATCCGCAAGATCCTCGGGATCGCCGAGGCGAACGGCTACACCCACATCTTCGCAGGCTACGGCTTCATGGCCGAGGACGCCGACTTCATCTCCGCGATCGAAGCCTCGAAGATCCGCTTCATCGGCCCCTCGGCCCACGTGCTGCGCAGCGCCGGCGCGAAGGACGAGGCCAAGAAGCTCGCCCGCTCACTCGGCAACGCCGTCGTCCCCGGCGTCGACAATCCCTCGGCCTTGGCACTGCTCGAGCGCGCCGGGGACCAGAAATCCCTCGAACGCCTCGCCTCGCAGCACGGCCTCGAATTCAGCTGGAACGCCGCCGTCGACCCGCTCGAGAACGCCGAACGCCTGCTGCAGGCGGGGTATGCAAGGTCCATCGAGCTCGTCACGATCGAAGAGCTCCAGAAGATCGCCGAGCGCGAATCGGTCGCGATCTGGCGCCAGTACCCCGGCCGGCGCATCCGGTACAAGTGCATCGGCGGCGGCGGCGGCAAGGGTCAGCGGGTGGTCTCCGAACCGTCCCAGTCCGCCGCGGCCGTGATGGACATCCTGGCCGAGCAGAAGGTACTCGAGCCCGGCTCGAACCGGAACTTCCTGATCGAGCTCAACCTCGAGACGACCCGCCACAACGAGATCCAGGTCCTCGGCAACGGCGATTGGTGCATCACGATGGGCGGCCGCGACTGCTCGATCCAGATGCGCGAGCAGAAGCAGCTCGAGTTCTCGCTGACCGACGAGCTGCTCGAGGTCGCCGCCCGCGAGGTCACGAACCCCGCCCACCGCGAGAACCTGACCCGCGAGCGCAAGACGCTGGCCGCGATGGAGGCCGATGGCATCCGGTTCGGCGAGGGCGTCAAGCTCGACAACGTCTCGACCTTCGAGTGCATCGTCGAGGGCTTCGATCATTTCTTCATGGAGATGAACACCCGCATCCAGGTCGAGCACGGCTGCTCGGAGCTCGCCTACAGGCTGCGCTTCACGAACCCCGATGACCCGACCGACTACTTCGAGGTCGAGCGGCTGATCGAGACGATGGTGCTGTTGGCGCTCCATGGGCCGCGGCTGCCGAAGCCGCGGCGGATCCTGCGCGCGATCTCGACCGCCGAAGTGCGTGTCAACGCGGTCAACGCGGCGCTGCAGCCGCACGCCGGCGGCGTCATCCGCGGCTGGTCGAAGCCGCTCCCCTTCGAGCACCGCGACGACCAGGGCATCGGCACCCGCAATCCCGATACCGGCTCCTTCCCCTACTACAACCTCGCGGGCGCCTACGACTCGAACATCGCCCTCGTGCTCTGCACGGGAGAGAGCCGCCGCGACAACCTGGTGCGCCTGTCCGAGATCCTGCGCAGGATGGAGCTCCGCGGCGAAGACCTCGCGACGAGCGTGCCGCTGCACTACGGGCTCGTGAACTGGACCCTCGGTGTCGAGCCCATGATGAAGCCCAACACGCGCTTCATGGGGCCCTACCTCGCGGCGGTCGGTGCGCTGCAGACGCTCGCGAAGGACGTCGATCTGGAGCTGGCGGCG
>JANMTD010000426.1:0-12155 GCA_031390075.1 Deltaproteobacteria bacterium
GCCGTACCAGCCGAGCAGGCCGGCGATGGCGAGGGCACCGAGAGCGATCTGCAAACCCTTCGACATGGTCGGATTCGTCCTCTTCCGTCCCCTTCCGTCCTCTAGCTCTTGGAGAGAGAGAATGAGGGGTGAGGGGCGCGTCGGGCAGGGAGGTGTGCGCTCGGGGTGCGGGCCCCTGATCCGCGCCGCACTCTAGCCGCCGCGGCTCGGGGCGTCAAAGGCCGTCGGCCCGAAAATGGCTTTGATTCCGGTTACTTGGACGATTGGCTGCCTTGACGGGCCAAGGCCGTCGGGCTAACCGGGGCGGATGTCAGCCCTTTCCACTCCCGCGCCGCGGCGCTTTGCCTCCCGCACCGATGCGCTGACACCGTTCCTCGCGATGGAGATCCTCGAGCGGGCCACCCTGCTCGAGCGATCCGGCATCGAGATCGCCCATCTCGAGGTCGGCGAGCCCGAGTTCGCGCCGCCCACCGCCGCCGTGGAGGCCTGCCGGGCCGCCCTCGCTGCCGACGACACCGGCTACACCGACAGCCGCGGCCTCTGGCCGCTGCGCGAAGCGATCGCCGCGAACCTCGCGGCACGCTTCGGAAGATCGGTTCCGGCGGATCGCGTGCTCGTGACCCAGGGCACCTCGAGCGCGATGACACTGGTCTTCGCGGCGCTCGTCGAGGCCGGGGACGAGGTCGTGATCCCGACGCCGCACTATCCCTGCTACCCGAACTTCGTGCGGGTGATGGGCGCACGGCCGGTCTTCGTGCCGACGGATGCGGCCTCCGGTTGGCGGATCGACCCCGACCGCGTGCGGGCGGCGCTGACGCCGCGGACGCGGGCGATCGTCGTCGGCTCGCCGGCGAATCCGACCGGGGCGGTGCAGCCGCGGGAGGTCATGGCGGCGCTCGCGTCGCTCGGGCCGCCGCTGGTCTCGGACGAGATCTACGACGGACTGCTCTACGGGGGGGCGAGGAACACCTCCGCGCTCGAGGTCGGCGACGAGGCCTACGTCCTCGACGGCTTCTCGAAGCGCTATGCGATGACCGGTTTCCGGCTGGGCTGGGTCGTGGCGCCCGCTTCCGCCATGCGCCTGCTCCAGACGCTGCAGCAGAATCTCTTCATCTCGGCGAGCTCCTTCGTACAGCGCGCTGGCATCGCGGCCCTCGCGGAGGGCGCTCCGATGGCCGAGTCGATGCGGAGCGCCTGCGAGACGCGCCGCGACCTGCTCGTCGCGGGGCTGCGGCGCCTGGGCTTCGGCATCGACCACGCTCCGGAGGGGGCCTTCTACGTGCTCGCCGACGCCCGGCGCTTCGGCGGCGATTCGCGGGCGCTGGCTTTCCGCCTGCTCGAGGAAGCGCACGTGGGAACGACGCCCGGCATCGATTTCGGCGAGGCGGCAGAGGGCCGGCTGCGCTTCTGTTATGCGCGGAGCCGCGCGACGATCGAGACCGCGCTCGCCCGGCTCGCGCCGGTACTCGAGCGTCTCTCACGTGAACGGGGAGCAGGTCGATGAAGATTCTCGCCGCCGAATTGATCGCCTCGGCGCCCCGGGTCGAAGTGCTTCCGGAGAGCGGTCTCCCCGAGATCGCGTTTCTCGGCCGCTCGAACGTCGGAAAGTCGAGCCTGCTCAACGCCCTCGCCCGCCGCAAGAAGCTCGCGCGCACGAGCAGCACGCCAGGCAAGACACGCGAGATCGTGCTCTTCCGGCTCGAGACCGACATCGGCCAGCTCGCCTTCGTCGACCTGCCGGGCTACGGCTTCGCCCAGGTCTCGCGCAAGGAGCGCGCGGGCTGGCAGCGCCTCGTCGAGGATTATCTCGCGAAACGCGAGGCGCTCCGCCTCGCGATCCTGCTCCAGGATCTGCGACGGGATTGGAGCGAGGACGAGAGTCTGCTGCTCTCCTGGCTCGCGGAGCAGAACGTGCCGGGGCGGATTGCGCTCACGAAGGTCGACAAGCTGAAGCCGATGAAGCGCAAGGAGCGCATCCGCGCGCTCGCGCAGGAGATCGGCCCGGGCTTCGGCAAGCCGATCCCGACCTCTTCGCAGGGCGGCGAGGGCATGGCCGAGCTCTGGCGCATCTGCCTCGACCACGCCTTTGGACCTCGCCCCGGGTCTTCCTGACGATTGACCTAACGAAAGAGATCCGTGGCCGAGTCGCGCAGCAGCGATTTCTGGACGCTGCCGTCTCCCTCGAAGGGAAAGCCCTCGACGAGCACGACCGGAACGCCGGCGCTCTTCCACATCAAGAGCCCCGCCGCGGCGGCGAGCTGGTCCGCGGTCGCGGGCTGGGTGACCTGGAGCTCGCGGCCGGCGCGGTCGAGGGTGCCCCGGTCGTCGCGGATCGGGGCCAGGCCCGCGGAGCCGAGGGCGACGTCGACGAGTCCCTCGCGCCAGGGGCGGCCGAAGGTGTCGCTGATGATGACGGGGGTCGTGCCGTCGGGGGTCCGGAGCGCCTCGAAGAGCCGACGGGCCGAGGCGTCGGGGTCGGCGGGCAGCAGCACGGCCACGTCGGGGCCCGGTGCATTCGAGAGATCGACGCCCGAGTTGGCGCAGACATAGCCGTGGTGGGTCTCGGTGATCAGGACGCCGCGGCCGCGGCGCACGATGCGCCGGCTCTCGCGCAGCACGACCTCGACCTGGCGCGGGTCGCGGCCGTGCTCGGCGCCGATCTCCCGGGCGAGGGCCGAGGGCTCGACGCCGGCGAGGTCGACGAGCCGCCCCTCCGCCTTCGACACGATCTTCTGGCAGACGACGACGACCCGGTTCGCAAGCGCCTCGCCCTGGGCCCGCGCGGCGTCGCGAATCAACGCCGCGAGATCGCTGCCGGGCGTGATCTCCGGCAGTCCGTGGAGGGGGACGAGTCGCAGGACCGAGGGTCTCTTCGTCACGGGGCGCTTCTCTCCGGGGGGTTCGCGGTGCGCAGCGATTCGAGCAGGGCGCGGGTCCTCGCACCGCCGCCCGAGGTCGCGAGAAAGGCCGATAGATCCTCGGGCTGATCGAGGTCGATCGCCAGCGAGGGGAGCGGGAGCTCGTGATAGGCGATGCCCGCTTCGCGGGCGGCCTCGCGGTGGCGCGCGGCGCTGGCGGGTCCGAATCGGAAGCGGATCGCCCGGGCCGGGCGCAGCAGCAGCGCCGACGTCCCCCCGTCCGCGGAGGGCGCGAGCCAGACGCCGGTCTTCTCGTTGCGCGCCTCGTCGACGAGACGCCGGAAATCCGCCGGCAGCGCGCCCGCGACGTCGCCTAGCACGACGAGCAGCGCTTGCCCGGGTGCGGGGGCGAGCCGCTCCGCCGCATCTTCGAGGGCCGCGTTCAGGCCGGGCTCGGGCCGCAGCAGGACCTCGGCCCCCGCCGCCTCGGCGCGGCGCGCGACCAGCGGATCGGGGGTCGTGACGGCGATCCGGTCGATGCAGCCCGCCCGGGTCAGGGCCTCGATCAGATCCTCGAGCATCGCGAGGGTCAGGGCCTGGCGCGCGGCGTCGGCGAGCTCCGGCAGCAGCCGCGACTTGCTCTCCTCGAGCCGCTTGACCGGAATCAACGCGATCGTCATCGCAGCCGATCCGCCAGTCGGATCGCGGCGTCGGCGACCCGGCGAGAGGCCGCCGCGTCGACCATCAGTGTGTCGAGCACGTCGACCTCGAGGCCGAGGGCCTCGATCTCCGCGCGTGCAGCGGCGTCGCGCGTGTCGAAGACGAAGCCGTCGATCCAGTCGCGGTAGAGCGCGGCGACGCCGCGGGCCGAGACCTCGATGCCGCAGGCGCGCATGAGGGTGTGGGCGGGCCCCTTGATGGGCAGCCCGCCGACGATGGGGGATACGGCGACGACCGGACACGCGGCGCTGTCGAGGGCGCGCCGGATCTCGGGGATGGCGCGGATCGGCCCGATCGAGACGATCGGGTTCGAGGGCGCGACGAGGATCAGGTCGGCGCGGGCGATCGCGTCGACGACCCCCGGCGCCGCAGTCGCCTTCTCCGCGGCGCTGAGATCGACGTCGCGGACGTCGGTGGGGGCCCCGTCACGGACGAGGTACTCCTCGAAATGCACGCGCCTGCGATCGTCCTTCCCGCCCTCCTTGCCACCCGAGAGGGAGACGAAGGTCGGGCACGGATCGTTCGACATCGGGAGGATCCGGAAGCCGAGGCCGTGGTCGCGCCGGAGCTCGTCGGCGACCTCGTCGAGGCGCGCCCCCGCGGCGAGGCGGAGTGTGCGGTGGAGGCAGTTCGCGAAGTCGGCGTCGCCGAGGCGGAACCAGGTCTCGTGGCCGAGGGCGCGGAGCCGGTCGATCAGTGTGAAGCGGTCGCTGGCGAGGCCGAAGCCACGCTCGGGATCGATCCGGCCGGCGAGGGTGTAGGTCACGATGTCGAGATCGGGGCAGACGTGGACCCCGTAGAAGACGCGGTCGTCACCGGTGTTGACGATGACGGTCAGCGACTCGGGCGGAACCTGTTGCACGACGCCGCGCAGGAAGCGTGCCGCCCCGACGCCGCCCGCCAACACCACGACCGATCGCGCTGCCGACTCGCCGGCTCCGCTCACGGCTCCGCTCACGGAATGTCCGGCGCGAGGACGTCCGTTTCGGCGAGCCGGCGCAGGGCGCGCGTGCGCTCGACCAGGCGCAGGGCGATCTCCTGCAGCTCGGGATCCGCGTAGATCGCTTCGACCTCGATGAAGCGGTCGGCGGCGATCAGATCGGCGAGGGCGAGGTGGTCCGCGGCGATCGCCGCCGTGAGCTCCGCGCGCGCCCCCTGGTCCCGGTCGAAGTCGGCGGCCGTGATCGGGTCCTCCTTCGGGCGGGCACAGGCCGCGAGCCCCGACAGCATCGCGGCGCAGAGACAGATCAGCGCACGGCGTGCGCGGGGAGCTCGGGCCGGCGGCTGGGACGGGGTGTGGTGCATCGCGGGCGATTCTTCGCGAGCCCACAAGCCCCGTCAAGCCAACCAGGATCCGAAGCGGGAAATCGCAGGCTTGCGCCGCCGGCGCGGGATCGTCCCCGAGCCGACGCGTTCACACCGAGCCCGGAGCCGCGGTTCACGCTCGCGCGCGCCGCTCCGGCGAGGGGGCCGCAGAGCCCGGCTAGAGCGCCGAGTGCGCGCGGCACGCCGCTTGCGATGGGGGCCCGCATGGCGGGTAGACGGGCGCTCGGATTCGGTCGGTGGAGGAGGTCGGCGATCGGGATCGCCGCGGCGGCCTGGGGCGCGTCGGCGGGCCTGGCGCTCTCCATGGAAGGAGCGAGGGAAGGAGCGATGAAAGGCGCGGCGGAAGAGGCGGTGGAAGAGGCGATGGTCGACGCGCCGGCCGCCGAGGGGTGGGCGCGCTGGCGGGTCGTCGACGCGCTGCCGAGCCGCGGGGAGCTGCTTCGCGCGCTCGCTTTCGAGCAGGGGCACGGCCTCGCCGTCGGAGACGACGCGGGTGTGTCGTGGTCGCGCGACGGGACGTGGACGCGGGCGCAGCTGCCGCCCGTGCGCGATCTCGCCTTCGACCGGACCGGGCGGCTCTGGATCGGCACCGACGAGGGTCTGTATTTCTGGTCGCGCGACGCGCGCCCGCAGCGACGGACCCTGCGCGACGGCGAGGGCTCGAGCCGCGTGTCGCGGATCGAGGCGAGCGAGGGCGCGCTCGTCGTCGCGACGCAGGGCGGCGCCTACTGGTCGAGCTCGGGCAGCGTCTTCCAGCCCCTCGGCTCCGGCTCGGCCGATCAGGCCGTGGCCTGGGTCGCCGTCCGGCGAGCCCCTGCGCCCGCGACCGGGGCGCCGGATCCCGGCCCTCGACTCACGGAGGTCTGGAGCTTCGGCAGCGAGGGCCTCGTGCGCACGCGCGGGCTCGAGGCGGCGGCGGGACTGCGCGTGGTGGATCGCGTCGTCTGGCCGCTGCCCCGGCCCGCGGCCGAGGCGGGCGCCGTCGACCTCGTGTTCGATCCGAAGTCGGATCGCCTGCATGTCGTCTATCCGGATGCGATCGCGATCGCGCGCGCGGAGGGCCTCGATCCGCGGACCGTCCGCTGGCAGTGGATCCGGCCGGTGATGCCGCCGGGCGCGCTGATCCGACGGCTCGTCGTCGGGTCGACTGCGCGCGTCTGGCTCGTCACCGACCGCGGTCTGCTGGTGGCGGGCGCCCTCGAAGAGCGCTTCGCGCGGGCCGCCAATCCCGCCGGCTCCCGCGAGTGTGCCGATCTCGTCGAGTCGACCGCGCTGCCGGGGGCTTCGCAGGCGATGGTCCTCTGTCGAGCGAGCCTGCTCGCGCTGGTCGACGACGCGCGCGCGCCCGCGGCGGAGCCCGCTGCGGTCTCGGCACTCGACGGCCGCGAGCCGCCGCCGCCCCCGGCGATCCTGCTCCCCGCCGATCCGCCGCTCGCGGAGATCCGAAGCCGCGCGCTCGCCCGGGCGGGACTCGCGGCCGAGCGCGCGGAGGGCCTGTGGCGGGGGCTTCGCCGCCGGGCGTTCTGGCCTTCGCTCGAGCTGCGGGGCCTCTACGACGCCGACCGCGATCGCGGAACCAGCCGTAACCAGAGCTTCGTCTCGGGCGATACGCGCAACCTGCGCGATCTCGATCGCGGCGAGGGCGAGCAGTACGGCGCCACGGTCGCCCTCGACTGGGAGCTCGGCGGAATCGCCTATCCCGAGGACTCGGTCGACCTGTACCGCGAGCTCCGGCAGGTCACGAGCCTGCGCGACGACGTCTCCGACGAGATCCACCAGCTCTATTTCGAACGCCAGCGGATTCGCGAGCGCCTCGCGCGTGCCGCGGGCGCGCTCGCCCCCGAAGAGGCCGCCGAGCTCGTCCTGCGCGCCGCGGAGCTCGACTCCGGCCTCGACGCCTGGGCGGGAGGCTGGATCAGCGCCTGGCGCGCCGCGAACGAAGGTCCCCCCGCCGATCCGAGTCACCCCCGTCGAATCGATCATTCGATCGACTAACGCCCGCAATCAAGGAGTCAGCATGCAATCGAAGAAGCTCAGATTTCTCTCCCTCTCCGCCGCCACCAAGGCCAAGGCCCTGTTCACCGCCCTCGCCGCCCTCGGGAGCGGGCCCGCGCAGGCGCTGCCCGTTCTCTCGGAGCTCTACTACGACGCCGTGGGATCCGACGACGGCCTGTCCTTCGTCGAGATCTACGGTTCGCCCGGGACCTCGCTCGCGGACTTCGCGATCGACGGGATCAATGGCTCGAACGGCGCCGTGGGCCCGACGATCGTGCTCGAGGGGACGATCGGAGCCTCGGGTCTCTTCGTGGTCGCCGATCGGCGCACGGACGGCACGAGCTCGGTAGTCGGGGCGGACCTGCTCGCGAACTTCGACTTCCAGAACGGACCCGATTCGATCGTCCTGCGGCAGGGGACGACGGTCTTCGATTCGCTGGGCTACGGGACCTTCGTCGCCGGCGAGATCAACGCCGGCGAAGGGGCCTCGGCGCCTGCGGTGAGCGCCGGCTCGAGCCTCGCGCGGCTCTACGCGAACATCGATACGAACGACAATGCGACGGACTTCATCGCACTCGCGACGCCGACGCCGGGCTCGGCGCCGATCTCGGCCGTGCCCGAGCCCGGCAGTGCGCTGCTGATCGGGCTCGGTCTGTCGGGGCTGGCCTCGGTCTCGCGCCCGCGCGCGGCGTCGGCGGATCGGCGGCGAACCGCCGCGCGCTGATCGCTCGCGAAGCGAGCCGGGCGCGCTCGGGGCCCGGCTCGCTTCCTCGCCCTCCGACGTGACCTTCCGAGATGGAATGCGGGTGATGTCCCTCAGGCCTTCTCGATGATTTGGTCGGCGCGGGTTGAGCCGGGCCACGGGGCTCCCGATAGCGGATGTCGGGTCGAGTCGCGGCGACTTCGCCCGCGGACGCGGACGGGCCCGTCGCGCGAACCTCTCATCGCACGGAAGAGCGTCGCTCGCATGGTATCGTTCGCCGACTCAATCATGAGCGGCCGTGCGACGGATCGTCGGGGGGCATCGGGCGCGCGATGCAGCTGGGCTTCAACACCAATTTTCGGTATCGCGACGTCGTCTTCCACGTCCAGACGGAGGACTCGGGACGCGCGAATCCCCACGTCATCACGCACATCTTCCACGGCGGCAACATCATCGCCTCGCTGAAGAGCGACTATTCGGACCTGCTGGTCGAGGCAGATCTCGAGACGCCGGTGCGAAAACTGATGGAGTCGCAGCACAAATCGATGCTGAAGCAGCTCTCCCGCGGCGAGTTCGACCGCGCGATCGGCGAGCGCCTCGGCGCCGAGATCTTCCGCGCCGAGGCGGGCGTCGAGATCGAGCTCGACCGCCCGTTGCCGGTGGATCGCGCCGCACCATCGCGCGCGCGCGTGGACTTCGAAACCGGCTCTTCGTCCACCGACCGGACACCGGGGATCGCCGGGCGCGGGTCCTCCGCGATCCCGGCCGCCCCGTCGACCAAGCCGGCTGCGGCGCCCCGCGCCACGGCCGAACGCACGCTCGTGAACCCCACGTCTCGCGAGACGACCTCGGGCCTCGCGCGAGTCTTCGGGGATCGGGTCGTTTCCGAGAAGCCCCTCGACGAGGTCGTGCTCGACTACCTGATCGAGAACGCGCGCAAGCGAAAACGGCAGCCCAAACCATGAACACGGCGATCCGGCGCTTTTCATGACGGGGAAGACGGATTGAGGCGTCGCATGACGAGCGCGCCCGGCGAATCGCCGGTGCGCATGTACCACGTCTCCAAGTCCTACATGGCCGGGCAGTTCGCGCTGCAGGACGTCTCGCTCGAGATCCGCCGCGGCGAGTTCGTATTCCTGACCGGCTCGTCGGGGGCGGGCAAGACGACGCTGCTCGAGCTGATCTTCGCGGCGGAGCGGCCGAGCGAGGGGCAGATCGTGGTGCTCGGGCGCAACGTCGCCCGGCTCGGCTTCAGCGGGATTCCGGCCCTGCGGCGGCGGGTCGGCGTCGTGTTCCAGGATTTCAAGCTGCTCCAGGACCGCACCGTCGAGGAGAACGTCCGGCTCGCCCTCGACGTCGTCGGCACACCGCGCCGCGAGGCGCGCACGCGCGTCTTCCAGCTGCTCAAGTCCGTCGGCCTGCAGCACCGCCGCTTCCATCAGCCGCGCTCGCTCTCCGGCGGCGAGCAGCAGCGGGTGGCGCTGGCGCGGGCGCTGGTGAACGAGCCCGAGATCCTGCTCGCCGACGAGCCGACGGGCAATCTCGATCCCGAGCTCACGCTCGAGATCATGGATCTCGTCGCCTCGGCTTCGATGCGCGGCACGACGGTGATCGTCGCGACCCACGACCACTCGCTGATCGAGCGCTACGGCAAGCGGGTGCTGCGCCTCGACGGGGGCCGGATCGCCGAGGACATCCCGGCGACTGCGGGCGTCGAGCGGGGGGCGGGCGCGTGAACCGGGCCCTGATCCTGATCGGGATCGCCTTCGCGAACGCGGCGCGCGGGATCCGCCAGGCGAGCACGACGAGTCTGCTCGCGGTGCTGACGATCGCCGTCGTGCTGGTGCTGATCGGGAGTGCCTGGCTGCTCGTCGCCAACATGGCGAGCCTGCTCGACGAGTTCGGCGGGGAGCTGAAGCTCACGGCCTATCTCGACGGCGATCTGTCCGAGGACCGCCAGCGCGAGCTCGCGGCGCGCGTCGAGAAGGAGGCCGGCGTACTCGAGGTCGAGCTCGTGACGCGGGACGAGGCGCTCGTGCGCTTCGAGCGGATCGCGGGCAGTGCGGAGCTCCTCGAAGGGCTCGCCGAGAATCCGCTCCCGCCCTCCCTCGAGCTGACCCTCGCCCCCGACGCGCGGACCCGCGAGGCGATCGAGGCGCTCGAGGTATCGATCGCGGCGATGCCGGGGGTCGGCGAATTGGCCCACGGCCAGGACTGGATCGAGGGCTACGGGCGCGCGATCGCGCTGGTGCGCGGGCTCGCGATCGGGCTCGGCGTCGTGCTCGGCCTGGCGGCGCTCCTGATCGTCGCGAACACGATCCGGCTCGCGGTCTACGCGCGGCGCGACGAGCTCGACATCCTCGCGCTGGTCGGGGCGAGCCGGACCTTCGTGCGCGTGCCGTTCCTGCTCGAGGGCACGATCCAGGGACTGTTTGGCGGGTTTCTCGCCCTGCTGATGCTGTTCGGGAGCTACGAGCTCCTGCTGCCCCAGCTCGAGTACGGCCTCGAGCTCGTGCTCGGCCGGGCCGAGCTCGGATTCTTCACGACCGCCCAGTCGATCCTGCTGGTCGGTGCCGGGGCGCTGCTCGGACTGCTCGGCTCGATCACGGCGATGATCGGCTGGCGGGGCACGTCGTGAGCGCGCGCTCGAGGTGTCGAGCGCCGCGCGGCCCGGCGGTCGCTGCTGCGCTCGGGCTCGCCCTTTCAATCGCCCTCGCACTGGGCCTCGCACTGGGCGTCGCGCTGCCCGTCGTCGCCGCCGACCGCGAGGGCGAGCTCGAGGGGCTGCGGGAGAAGATCGAGAAGAGCCGCGAGCGCGTGACCGGTCACGAGGCCTCCGAACGCGCGATCCTCGAGGAGCTCGAGGGGGTGGATCAGCGGCTCAACGCGGTGACACACGAGCGCGACAAGGCGCGCTGGGACGTCGGCGATGCGCGCACCCGCCTCGAGGTCGTGCGGCCGCGCCTCGAGCAGGCGAAGACCGAGCTCGCGCGCACGCAGCGGGCGCTCGCCGCGCGGGCCGTGGCGCTCTATCGGGGCGGAGAGATCGGCCCCGTGCGAGTGCTCTTCGCGGCGAGCTCGCTGCCGGACCTGATGGCGCGGGCCGGTGCACTGCGCATGCTGGTCCGCCACGACGCGGATCTCGTCGCGCGCTTCTCGGGCGAGCGCGATCGCCTGGCCGCCGTCGAGAGCGAGGCCCGCGAGCTCGTCGCCCGGCGCGAAGAGGCGACGACGCGGCTGACCGGCCACGTCGCCTCGCTCGACCGGGAGCGGCGCGGCAAGGCCTCGATCCTCTCCCACGTGCGGCGCGACCGCACGGCGGAGCGGCGCCTGCTGGTCGAGCTCGAGCAGGCGGCGCAGGCCCTCGAGGAGACGATCCGCACGCTCGGTCGCAAGAGCGAATCCGGGAGCGGCGGCGTGCCGGGGGGTGAGCCCGGCGGCCTCGTGCGGGGCGCGCTGCAGCCGCCCGTCGACGCGGCGATCAGTCAGCGCTTCGGCCGCCTCGTCGATCCCGAATTCCAGACCGAGACCTTCCGCAGCGGTGTCGACTTCGCGGCGCAGGCGGGTCTGCCCGTGCGCAGTGTCGCCCGCGGCGTCGTGCGTTTCGCCGGCTGGTTCCGCGGCTACGGCCGCATCGTGATCCTCGACCACGGCGACGCCTATCACACCGTCTCGGGTCATCTCGACGAGATCCAGGTCCAGGTCGACGACGTCGTCGTCGCGGGCCAGCCGATCGGCACCGTCGGCGAGACCGGCTCCCTCGCCGGTCCGGGCCTCTACTTCGAGCTCCGCCACAACGGAGCCCCCATCGACCCCGCCCCCTGGCTCCAACAAGGCGACTGATGCGACCGATCATGAGCGAGAAGCGAAGACCCCCCGAGTGACGCGCCCGGGCGCGGCACCCGGCACGGCCCCCGTCCCGCCCCTATTCCCCTGCTAGTGTCTGCGCCGATCAAGATGCGCGTCGCGGACGCGCCGGAGCGGACGAACAGTTGACGACGAGGCGACCTCCGACCTTCCTTGCTCCCTTTGGCTTTGGCATGGCCGTCGCGATCGCGGCGACGAGCTTCGTCGGCCAGGCCGAGTCCCCGCCGGCGGAGGCCGGGCTGCCGGGCGCGAACAGCGCCCAGCGCTACGAGGATCTCTCGCTCTTCACGAGCATCCTCGAGCTCGTGCGCCATCACTACGTCGAGGAGGTCGACGAACACGTCCTGCTCCAGAGCGCCATGAAGGGTCTGCTGCAGGACCTCGATCCGCATTCCTCCTTCATGGAGCCGACCGAGTTCGACGAGATGCAGGTCGAGACCAAGGGCGAGTTCCACGGCCTCGGCATCGAGATCGCGAAGGCGACCGGCGAGTTCATCGAGGTGGTGTCGCCGATCGAGGGAACGCCGGCCCAGCGCGCGGGCATCAAGGCGCGAGACCGCATCAGCTCGATCTGTCCGACCGAGAAGCCCGCAGAATGGACCGAGCCCTGCCGCGGCACGGCCGAGATGTCCCTCGGCGAAGCCGTCTCGCTGATGCGCGGCCGCAAGGACACGACGATCACGATC
>JANMTD010000484.1:0-7299 GCA_031390075.1 Deltaproteobacteria bacterium
AGCCCTCGGCACCGAGGGAGCCGTAGACCTCGTCGGTCGAGACATGGAGGAAGCGAAAGGCTGCGCGGTTGGCTTCGGGCAGGCCGGCGAGATGCGCCCGGGCCTTCATCGACACCAACATCGTCGGCACCTTCGAGCTGCTCGATGCGGCCCGGGCGCATCTCGCCGGCCTGCCCGAAGCCGACCGCGCAGCCTTTCGCTTCCTCCATGTCTCGACCGACGAGGTCTACGGCTCCCTCGGTGCCGAGGGCTATTTCACCGAGACGACCCCCTACTCCCCGAACTCCCCCTACTCGGCGTCGAAGGCCGGGGCCGATCTGCTCGTGCAGGCCTACAACCGGACCTACGGCCTGCCCACGATCACGACCAACTGCTCGAACAACTACGGTCCGCAGCAATATCCCGAGAAGCTGATCCCGCTGATGATCCTGAACGCGCTCGAGGGCAAGCCGCTTCCGATCTACGGCGACGGCGGGAACATCCGCGACTGGATCTATGTCGAGGACCACTGCGAAGGCATCGTGCGCGCCCTCGAGGCCGGCAAGCCCGGCGAGCAGTACGCCTTCGGCGGGAACAGCGAGCGCTCGAACCTCCAGGTCGTCGATGCGATCTGTACGGCCCTCGAGCAGCTCCGTCCGGCGAATCAGAATCCCGCCCTGCGCGCCCGGGGCCTCGATCGCTACGAGCGTTTGAAGACCTTCGTCAAGGACCGCCCGGGCCACGATCGGCGTTATGCCATCGATGCCTCGAGAGCGCGGGCCGAGCTCGCTTGGACGCCTCGTTTCGACTTCGCGTCGGCGCTCACGAAGACCGTCGCCTGGTACCTCGCAAACGAGGGCTGGCGGCAGGCGATCCTCGCCGAGGGGGATGCCCGAACGCGACAAGGTCTCGGACATGACTCCGCGCCGGCGTTGGAATGTGGCTCGTAGGATGTGAAGGAGAAGACGGAGCGATGATGAAGGGGATCCTGCTCGCGGGTGGGTCCGGGACGCGACTGCTTCCGGCGACAGGCGCCGTGTCGAAGCAGCTGCTGCCGGTCTACGACAAGCCGATGGTCTACTACCCGCTCTCGTCGCTGATGCTGGCGGGCATCCGCGACATCCTGCTGGTCTCGACGCCCCAGGACACGCCGCTCTTCGAGCGCCTGCTCGGCGACGGCAGCCAGTTCGGCGTGCAAATCCAGTACCGGGTCCAGCCCCGGCCCGAGGGCATCGCCCAGGCCTTCCTGGTCGCGGCGGATTGGATCGCGGGGGATCCGGTCGCCCTCGCCCTCGGCGACAACATCTTCTACGGCCACGGCTTCCCGGACGCGATCCGCAGCGCGACGCAGCGCGATTCCGGCGCGACGGTGATCGCCTATCACGTCCACGACCCGGAGCGATACGGGGTCGTCGAGTTCGACGAATCGGGCCGAATCCGGTCGATCGAAGAGAAGCCCACGAAGCCGAAGTCGAATTACGCCGTCACCGGGCTCTACTTCTACGACGGCGAGGTCGTCGACATCGCCGCCTCGCTCCGCCCCTCGCCACGCGGGGAGCTCGAGATCACCGACGTCAATCTCGCCTACCTCGAGCGCGACGCACTCCACGTCGAGCGCCTCGGGCGCGGTGTCGCCTGGCTCGACACGGGAACCCACGAGGCGCTGCTCCAGGCCGCGAACTTCATCCAGGCGGTGCAGGAGCGGCAGGGGCTGCGGGTCGCGTGTCCCGAGGAGATCGGTTGGCGCAACGGCTGGATCAGCCGGGCGGATCTCGTGCAGCGGGCGGACGCACTCGCCAAGAACCCCTACGGCGCCTATCTCCGGCAGCTCGCCGAGGAGCGCTGAGGAGAGGTCGCGTTCCGCGGGCTTCTCGGGACTCGGATCTCGATACGGCTACGGGGGTGGGGCGATCATCGGCTGCAGCGGACAATCCGCGGGACGAGGGCGTTTCGGGGTTGCGTGCGGCTTTGCGGCGGGCGACTGCGCCTCGGCGGGGGTCGTCGGCGCGGATTGCCGCTGATCCGAGATTTTCAGGGCGGCGGGGCGCGGCGCGCTACCCGGAGTCGACTCGTCAATGGGGGGGTAGCGTCTGCTGCCAGCGCCAGGCGTCGCGCATGGCCTCCTCCAGTGAGCGCTTTGCGCGCCAGTCGAGGAGCTGCGCGGACTTTTCGACGCTGGCGAAGATCTGCTCGATGTCGCCTTCGCGGCGGGGGCCGACGCTTGTCGGCACCTTCAGACCGGTGGCCCGCTCGAAGGCGCCGATTGCATCGCGCACGGAGGCTCCGCGACCTGTGCCGACGTTCAGGACCTCGATCAGGGACGGTCGCGTCTCGCGGCGCATCCAATCGAGGGCCCGGACGTGGGCCTCGGCCAGATCGACGACGTGGATGAAGTCGCGAATGCAGGTGCCATCGGGAGTCGACCAATCGTCGCCGAAGATCTGGACGGGACCCCGGAGTCCCGCCGCGCTCTGGAGGATGATCGGGGCGAGATTTTGCGGGTCGCCGAGCGGCAGCTCCCCGATCCGAGCGCTCGGATGGGCCCCGATCGGGTTGAAATAACGAAGCAGCATCACGCGCACCGGCGCCTGCGACGCCACCAGGTCGAAGAGGATCCGCTCCGACATCTGTTTGGTCGCCCCGTAGACGGAGGCCGGCGGTGCGATCGGTGTCGCCTCGCTCACCGGCAGGGTCTCCGGCTGGCCGTAGACCGTGCACGAGGACGAGAAGACGAGCTCGCGAACGCGAAACTCGAGCATGACCTCGACCACGGCCAGCAGTGATCCCAGGTTGTTCGCGTAGTAGTGGAGCGGCTTCGCCTGGGATTCAGCGACGGCCTTCGAGGCCGCGAAATGGATCACGCCCCCGATCGGCCCCTCCGCTTCGAAGACCCGCCGGAGCGCCGCGCGATCGCTGCAGTCGAGGGTGTGGCAGCGGAGGGGACGCCCGCAGATCGCCTCGAGACCGGTGAGCACGCTTGCCTTCGAGTTCGAGAAATCGTCGACGAGGATCGGCTCGAGGCCGCTCGCGACGAGCTCGACCACGGTATGCGAGCCGATATAGCCCGCCCCGCCCGTCACGATGATCTTGTTGCTCGCCACGCGCTTGCTTCGCCCTCTCGCAGGTCAGCCGTTCTGGATCGTCATGCCCCCATCGACCGGCAGCACGACTCCATTGAGGTAGGAGGCGGCGGGCAGGACGAGGGAAAGCGTCGCATGGGCCACTTCTTCGGGTGTTCCGTAGCGGCGAAGGGGGACACGCCGGCGGGCGAACTTCTCCCGGGCCGCCTCGGGAATCGCCTGCGTCATGCCCGTCAGGATCGGACCCGGACAGATGCAATTGACCGTCACGCCTCGCCGCCCGAGCTCGACCGCCAGCGATCGGGTCAGCCCGATCACGCCGTGCTTGGCCACCGTGTAGGGCCCCGTCCCGGCCGTCGCCCCGAGGCCTTCGGTCGAGGCGACATTCACGATGCGGCCCTCGCCGTGGCGTGCGAGCTGCGGGAGACACGCGCGGGCCAGCCGGACGTGGGCCGTCAGCATCACGTCGAGCGCGTTTTGCCAGGTCCGTTCGTAGTCTTCGTCGGACTGTTCGAGGGAGGCGCCGATCACGATGCCCGCGTTGTTGACGAGGATGTCGATCGGACCCAGCGCGCGGGCGACCTCGTCGACGACCGTGCGAATCCGCTCGGCGTCGGATACGTCGAGGGTGAATCCGGCGGCGGTCCCGCCGGCGGCGCGGATCTCCGCGACGACCTGCTCGACCCGCTCGGCCTCGAGATCGGTCACGGCGACGCGCGCGCCTTCGTCGGCGAAGAGCTGCGCGGTCGCGCGGCCCATGCCACTCGCCGCCCCGGTCACGAGCGCGACTTTTCCAGCGATCGATCGCGAGAGTTGGGAGATGCGCGCCATCGCCTCGTGAAATCCTCCCGCGAGAACGAATGGAGGCAAAGGCCGGGGGCCGCAAAAAGGCGACTGGTCGGGCCGGCGGGACTTGAACCCGCGACCTCTTGACCCCCAGTCAAGCGCGCTACCAGACTGCGCTACGGCCCGACGAGGGGCGAACGTTTAGCCCAGGCCTGGGGCCCCTGTCGACCACTCGCAGGGATCAGAACGGATCGTCCATGGGTTGCCCGAGCCACGCGTCGGTCCGGGCCGACATCGCCAGCGCGCGCGCCAGGGCGGCGCGCTCGGGCTCGAGCAGCGCGAGCACGACGCGATGGATCCGGCGCGGAATGCCCCCCGAGAGCGCGCGAATGCGGGCGACCGTCAGGCGGTCGAGGCCGTCGAGGAGATCGGTCCCAAGACCTTCGTGCGCGAGGCGAGCGCGCAGGTAGGCCTCCGTCTCCGACTCGTCGAGGGCATCGCGGTAGGACAGCTCCCAGGGCTGCAGCGGATCGAGCGCCGCCAGCATCCGCGTCGCGCGGGAGTCGTCGGACAGCGCGAGCAACAGGCGCAGCGGCGAACGCTCTTTCCCGAGCCCCTGGACGAAGGCGCGCAGCGTCGCGCTCGGCATCGAGTCCGCGTCGTCGAGCAGGAGGTAGAAGGGCTGCCCGGGACGCCCCGCCAGCTCGCAGAGGGCCTGGAGCGCGTCTTCGTCTCCGTCGTGCGCCAGCGGACCGCGTGCGCGTCGCTCCCCGAGCAGTCCGTAGACCCAGTGGCAGAGATCGGGCATCGAGAGACCTGCATAAGGCAGGTAGAGCACGCGCCGGGGCATTCGGCCGGTCGCGCGCGCCGACGGCTCCTGGCTCTCGCGCGACGCGTCTTCTCGGACCAGTCGCGACTCGAGCACACGCAGGAGATGGGTCTTGCCGATGCCCGGTGGCGCCACGAGCGCGCCGACGGTCGACCCGACGCCATCGGCTCGACACCAGTCCATCAGCGACTCGAGCCGGGCCTCCGTCGCCGCCCGCGGCACATGGCTGTCGGGGTCCACCGTCTCGCTGAACGCGCGCCGAAGGGCGGCCGCAATCGCCGGCGACTCCTGCATACGCGCTCACAGCCCCTGTTGCAGGGCACCCCGTAGCGCCAGGAGTTCGCCCTGCATGGCCTCGAGGGCGACTCGCACCCCGAGCCAATCCCCGCGCGCGGGCGCTTCGCTCTCGACGGAAATTTCTCCGGGACGATCGCCGACCGCATCGGTCAGGGTCGCTCCGAGGGTTTCGAAGGCTTCCGCGTCGGCGCTCCGCACGAGCGCCTCCTCCAGTCCGAGCTCCTGGATACGCTGGCGTGCGCCCGCGATCGTGTAGCGCTGCTCCCAGAGAAGCTTCTTCAAGAGCCAGACGAACTCGATGTCGCGCTTGCGGTACAGACGCTGCTTCGAGCGCGACTTGGGCGGCGCCATCCAGCGGAACTCCGTCTCCCAGTAGCGGAGAACGTGCGCCTTGACGCCGGTGAGCTCACTCACTTCCCCGATCCGGTAGTAGAGCTTGCTGGAATCCGCGAGCGCTCGGCGCGCCTCGTCTTCACTCGGCTCGCTGCGAGTCGCGCTCTTGCGCGTCGACCGCGCGCGGTCCGAGCCGCGCTCCGAGGCGCGCAAGGCGATCGGGGATTTCACGCCAGCTTCAGAAGATCCAGAGGACGCAACTCTTCCCTTCGGCCCCTTCTGCACTGTCCGCCTCCCCGGTCGACTGAGCTTCGAGCTTCAAGATGGCAGATGGCCCGTGCCGATGCACCGAAAAAAGAGGCCTACTCTTCGTCGTCCTCGCGGGCCTGGGCCCGTTCGGCTTCGCGATCGGCCTCCGTCACCTCCGTCTCGTTCAAGACGTTCTTCAGGACGAGGCTCGGCTTGAACGTCAGGACACGGCGCGCATCGAGCAGGATCTCCTGCCCGGTCTGCGGGTTCCGCCCCTTGCGCGCGTTCTTCTCGCGCACGACGAAGTTGCCGAAGCCCGAGATCTTGACCTTCTCCCCCTCCGAGAGGGTGTCCTTGATGATTTCGAAGACCTTCTCGACGAGCTCGGCGGCTTCCTTCTTCGAGAAGCCCACCCGTTCGTAGATCTGTTCGACAATCTCGGCCTTGGTCATGGTCCGCTCTCCCGCGCGGCTGGCGCCCGATGGATGTGGCGCCGGCCCGATCGATCCCGCTCTCACGCAGACGAGGTGGCGCTACGCTGCGCCGCCCTTGGCCCGGTCCGCCAGTGCGGTGAATCCCTTCGGATCATCCAGCGCGAGCTGGGCGAGCACCTTGCGATCGATCTCCACACCCGCCGTGCGGAGTCCGGACATCAGGCGGCTGTAGGACAGGCCGTTGATGCGCGCCGCGGCGTTGATGCGTGCGATCCAGAGCCCGCGAAAATCCCGCTTTCGTTGCTTGCGGTCGCGATAGGCGTACTTGTCGGCCTTCTCGACCGCCTCGATCGCGACGCTGTACAGCTTGCTGCGGCCCCCGTAGAAGCCCTTCGCTCGTTTGAGGGTCCGTTTCCGGCCCTTGGCGCTCGCGACGCCCCGTTTCACTCTCGGCATCTTCTCGTTCCTCTTCTCGTATCGCTGTTCTGTTCGGAGCCGGTGAAACACTCACCGGACCGACGGCTCTGCGGGCGTGCCCTGCCCGTTCGAGCCGAATGGATCGAAGCGCCGGCGAGCCTCAGCCCGACGCCGCCTGATCCGAAAGGTCGCGCTCGCGCGCGGCTGCCGTCAAAGGTACGGCCTCTCACAGATAAGGCAGGGATCTCTTCACCCGCGAAGCATCCGCATCCGACACCAGAGCGGATTGGCGCATCGGCCGCTTCCGCTTCGTGCGCTTCTTGGTCAGGATGTGTTGCTTTCCGGCCCTGTTTCGCTTCAGCTTCCCGGTTCCGGTCAGGCTGAATCGCTTCGCAGACCCGCGATGGGTCTTCATCTTCGGCATGTCATCTCCATTTCGATCGGCGCGAGACGTCCTTCGCCTCGCGCACACATGGGTTCTCTTCACTCGACGACGGCGTCTGCTGCCTCGTCGTCGTCGTGCTCGATCGCGGCGAGATCGGCGCTCTCGATCGCGTCGACCTCCGCCCGCTCCTCATCCGTCGGCGTGGCCGAGAGACCGGCCTGGCGTCGCGCTTCGGCGATCGCATCGCGGTCGCCGACCACGATCATCGACATGAAACGCCCTTCCATCCTCGGCGTGCTCTCGACCTTCGCAATCGTCCCGAGCTGCTTCACCACCTCGTCGAGCTGCTCGCGGCCACGGTAGGTGTGGACCATCTCCCGGCCACGGAACATGACCGTGATCTTCACCTTGTCCCCGTTCATCAGGAACTTGCGCGCGTTGTTGAGCTTGAAGTTGAGATCGTGCTGGTCGGTCCCGGGCCGCAGCTTCACTTCCTTCAGCGTGGCGGCG
>JANMTD010000519.1:0-31303 GCA_031390075.1 Deltaproteobacteria bacterium
TGCGCGCGCTCCCCGCGCTTCTTGCCGCGGCGCATTCGCGATGAAACCACGCCTCCTGCTCAGTCGATCGCCCGCAGCCCATCCAGCCGCAGCTTCGCCCAGATCGCGAACCCGATCTGCATCCCGCCGAACGCCGCCACCACCACCGGTAGGCCTGCGTAGTCCGCGATCAATCCACCGACCTGCGCCCCGATCGGCAGCGCCAGCATGATTCCCATCAGCTGGAAGGCCGTGACGCGGCCGCGGAACTCGGGCGGGACGTAGGTCTGGACAGTCGTCGTGACCGAGACGTTGACCATCACGTGCGCGATGCCCGTGATCCCGAAGCCGATCATCCCGATCTCGAAGATCTCGGTCGCGGCGACGGTCCAGAGGCCGAGGCCGTAGATCACGAGACCCGAGGTCACGAGGGTAGAGCGCTTGATCCGGTCTCCGACCGACACCGCGACGATCGCGGTCAGGAACGACATGACGCCGACGGAGGAGACGAGCAGACCCAGGCCCGCCTCGTCGACGTGGAAGACGTCCTTGGCGAGGCCCGCCGCGAGTGAATAGATGCTCATCCCGAACATCGAGCAGAGGGTGCCCGTCAGGACCGCCAGCCGCAGACGGTGGTCACGCCAGGCGAGGAGCGCACCCTCGGCGATCTCGCCGAGGACGCTCGTGGCGATGCTGCGCGTGATGCTGCGGGTATCGATCAGGGCGAGCACGCAGAGCAGGGGCGCGAAGGCGAGGGCGTTGACCAGGAATGCCGTGGTCGCGCCCCACCGATGCAGCACGAGTCCAGCCATGGCAGGGCCGATCGCCCGCGAGACGTTGAACTGGATCGCGTTCAACCGGTAGGCCGCGGAGATCTGCCTCGCTGGAACGATCTCGGCGACGAAGGATTGGTAGACCGACGTCTGCATCGACGAGGCGAAGCCCATCGCCGTGGCCAGGGCGATCAGCCTTCCGATGTCGAGGGCGCCCGCGCGGCTCATCGCGAAGAGGCTGAGGGCGAGCACGACCTGGATGCTGCCGGAGATCAGCAGCAGGGCGCGCTTCGAATAGCGGTCCGCGAAGACCCCGCCCACGGGTGATGCAATCAGCGCCGGAAGACCCGATGCGACGGCCGAGACGCCGAGCCAGGAGGTCGAGCTCGTCATCTCGTAGACGAGGTAGGGCACCGAGAGCGAGAGCATCCAGTTGCCCGAGGCCGCGAGGGTCCCGGTCAGGAAGCAGGCGACGAAGCGCCGCTCACGGAAGGGCGTGAAGGGACCCACCGGGCCGGTCGGTCGACTTGGCTCCATCGCTGCGCTGGCTTCACTCGATCCGGCTTCACTCGATCCGCTCGGTCTGGACGGCTTCGTCGTCTGCTCTTGAGCCTTCAGCCCATGGTGAGCCCTCAGCCCATGGTGAGACGGCGCTAGATCTGCCAGGTGTCGCCCGAGTGGAGCAGCGCCTTCAGATTGCCGCGGCCGCGCTGCTTGATCGCCGAGTCGACCTGCTCCTGGAGCATGTCTTCGTAGGTGGAACGCTCGACCGCCCGGAAGACACCGACCGGGACCGGGAAGTCCGGGCGCTGAAGCGTCGCGAGCATGCCCGCGTAGGAGGACGAATCGACCTTCTCGTCATGGACGACGACACCCTTCGCGACCGGATCGTCGCCGGCCGCGAGGTCGACGATGATGGGCGTTCCGTTCTTCAGGGCGATGCCCTTGCGACCTTCGGGCGTGCCGAAGACGAGGGGCTCTCCGTCTTCGAGATTGAGAGTCGCCTGGGCGCGGGTCTTGCGGTCCTGCATCTCCTCCCAGACGCCGTCGTGGAAGACGGGGCAGTTCTGGAGGATCTCGATGAAGGCGGTGCCCTTGTGCTGGTGGGCGCGGGTCAGGACTTCCTGCATGTGCTTCGCGTCGACGTCGATCGTGCGGGCGACGAAGGTCGCGCCGCAGCCGAGGGCGAAGGCGATCGGGTCGATCGGGTGATCGATCGAGCCCTGCGGTGTCGACTTCGTCTTGAGGCCGACCTGGGAGGTCGGCGAGTACTGGCCCTTCGTCAGGCCGTAGATGCGGTTGTTGAAGAGCAGGATCTGGGTGTCGATATTCCGTCGAATCGTGTGCATCAGGTGGTTTCCACCGATGGAAAGCCCGTCGCCGTCGCCAGTCACGATCCAGACCGAGAGCTCCGGGCGCGCGGCCTTGATGCCGGTCGCGAAGGCCGGGGCACGGCCGTGGATCGTGTGGAAGCCGTAGGTGTTCATGTAGTAGGGGAAGCGGCTGGAGCAGCCGATTCCCGACACGAAGACCACGTTCTCGCGCGGCACGCCGAGCTCGGGCATCACGCGCTGGACGTTCGCGAGGATCGAGTAATCCCCGCATCCGGGACACCAGCGGACATCCTGATCCGAGACGAAATCCTTGGCGGTGACTTTGACGGCGGGTGCGGCCATGAGCTTTGTTTCCTCGTTCGCTTGAAGGTGCGATGACGCGTTTAGAAAGACGGCTCGAGAAGCGGCCCATCGGGCCGCTCTCAGGTTGGAGGTATCAGGCGCCGTGAAGCTTGCGGATCGCTTCCACGAGCTCCGCCACCTTGAAGGGTTGCCCGATGATCTTCGAGAAGGACTGAATGTCGATCAGGTACTTCGCGCGCAGCAGGAGGGCGAGGTGGCCATCCGTGAGCTCCGGGAGCAGGACTTTCTTGAAGCGACGCAGCACGTCGCCCAGGTCGCTCGGGAAGGGATTCAGGTGGCGCAGGTGGACCTGCGACACCGTGATGCCCTCGGCCCGCGCCGCCTCGACGGCCGCCGTGATCGAGCCCTTCGTGCCGCCCCAGCCGATGATGAGGAGCTCGCCCTTCTCGGGGCCGTCCACCTCGACCGGCGGCAGCTCGGCCGCGATGCCTTCGATCTTGGCCTTGCGCAGCGCGATCATCTTGCCGTGGTTGTCGGCGTCGTAGCTGACGTTGCCGGTGATGTCCTGCTTCGTCAGACCGCCGATGCGGTGCTCGAGGCCGGGCGTCCCGGGAATCGCCCAGGGGCGAGCGAGGGTCTGCGGATCTCGTGCGTAGGGCTGGAACTCGCCGACGTCGATCGGCTTCGCGAATTGCACGGGATTGCGCTCGACCGCGTCGACGTCCGGGATCAGCCAGCGCACGGAGCTGTTCGCGAGGTATCCGTCCGACAGGATGATCACCGGCGTCATGTACTTCACGGCGATCTTGAAGGCCTCGAGCACCGTGAAGAAACAGTCGCCGGGCGTCGAGGCCGCGATGATCGGGATCGGGCTCTGGGAATGCCGTCCGAAGAGCGACGACAACAGATCCCCCTGCTCGGTCTTCGTCGGCGAACCTGTCGACGGTCCCGCGCGCTGCACGTTGATCGCGACGAGCGGGAGCTCTGTCATCACCGCCAGTCCGAGCGCCTCCTGCTTCAGGACGAAGCCGGGGCCACTCGAGACCGTGACCGCGAGCTGACCCGCGAAGGCGGCGCCGATCACGGAGGAAACCGCCGCCATCTCGTCCTCGGCCTGGAACGTCTTTGCGCCGAATTGCCGGAAGCGCGCGACCTCGTGGAGCACGTCGGAGGCCGGCGTGATCGGATAGGCGCCGAGGAAGATGTCGCGGTCCATCTGGACGCCGGCCGCGACGATGCCCCAGGCGAGCGCCTGGTTGCCCGTGATGTTGCGGTAGGTGCCGGGCTCGATCTTGGCCGCGGGCACCACGAAGGAGGCCGGGAAGAGCTCCGTCGTCTCGCCGAAGGCATGGCCGGCGCGGAGCGTGCGGATGTTGCCCTCGAGTACCTCCGCCTTGAACTTCGTCGCGAGCCAGCGCTCGGTCGCCTCCATCGGGCGGCCGTAGAGCCAGCACAACACGCCGAGGGCGAAGAAGTTCTTGCAGCGATCGATCTCGCGCGAAGAGAGATCCAGGCCCTGGAGAGCGTCGCGGTTCAGCGTCGTGAAGGGCACCTCGACCAGCTTGTAGCGCTCGCGCAGGTCGGGCAACGGATCGGCCGTGTAGCCCGCGCGGGTCAGCGCCTTCTGATTGAAGGCGTCGATGTTGATGATGATCATCCCACCGGGCCGCACGTCGTTGGCATTTCCGCGCAGCGCAGCGGGATTAAAGGCGATCAGGACGTCGGGGCGATCGGCGGGCGTGTGGATGTCGAAGCTCGAGAAATGGATCTGGAAGCCCGACACCCCGGCCATCGTGCCGGCTGGGGCGCGAATCTCGGCCGGAAAATCGGGAAACGTCGACAGATCGTTTCCGAAGAGAGCGGTCTCGTCGGTGAACTTGGAGCCCGTGATCTGCATTCCGTCGCCGGAGTCCCCGGCGAATCGGATCGCAACGCTCGTGAGTTGTTCAGTCGGCTTCTGGCTGGACGCTTGGCTGGTGGTCACGCTGTCCCGTCTCTCGTGTCGCGCAAGTTTCGCGATCTACGCGCGTCCGAACACGGGCGCTGCGTAGGGGAGTGGATTCAAGGAATGTCGAGA
Organism: Deltaproteobacteria bacterium; assembly: GCA_031390075.1. Taxonomy (GTDB): domain Bacteria; phylum Myxococcota_A; class UBA9160; order UBA9160; family UBA4427; genus UBA4427. Next base: position 4,467 of record JANMTD010000519.1, read on the forward strand.
AAGAATCTCTAGGCCGGTTCGGTCCGTGAAGCTCGAATGATCCTTCGAGCGAGATCGGAGGCCAGGCTGCCCGGCCGAGCTTTGGCCGCCCGGATTGTATCGGGCTTGGGAGCGGGCGAAAGGTCCCGCTCGGCGGGCTCGCGCGGTCCGCCACACTGGAAAAAGGGTCGGCCGGACTGGGACTTTGGGCCCCCCCTGCCGCTCGGCGAGGCTCAAGATTCCGCCGGCAACGCCGATGCATCCGACATGTTTCGACGTCTGTCCGAGCCGCTTCCCCTCTCGGAGGCGAGCCTTCTCCTGCTTCGCCCGGCCATGAATGCGCCGGTCCTGAACGTCGGCTACCTGCCCGTCGGCCCGGCCAGGGCAGCGGTGGTGGCGTTTGCGGAGGAGTACGGGGGGATCGGAATCGCCCTCGGCGTCCGCTCGAGCGAATCCGGGCAGCTCGCCGTGCTGCGCAATCAGGAGTCGATCGATTTCGACGTCCGGCTCGTGGACGCGCTCGAGCCCCTGCTCGCGGTCGCCGAGCGAATGGGCTTTCTCTTCGACGAAGACATGCTCGCGCTGGCGCCGGGACCGAAGGGTCGTTCCGATGCCATGGTGCACTGGGCCGGTCTGATGGGGGGCATGGACAATCTGCTCCCGCCGCGGACCGTTGAGCCCCAATCCCGGGAGGAGGTCGAAGAGGGCAAGTCGGTCGGACCGCTCTCCCCGAGCCTCGCGGTCGAGGAATCGCAGTACCCGGAGCTGATCCTCGACGATGTCGCCCCGCTCGAGCTCCCGGGCGCCAATCCGTCGCCTCAGGCAAGCGGTGACGACACCTTCGAAGCGGATCCGGGTTCCGACCGCGAGGCGGATCTCGAAGCGGACCTCGACGCCGATCTAGACTCCGATCTAGAGGAGGAGCTCGACGGCACCCTCGAAGACGTGCTCGAGCAGGCCATGGCCGAGGGCCTCGCCGACGATCTAGGGAAGCGGGTCGACGACCGCGACTCGGACTGGGATCTCGCGTATCCGCTGATCAGCGATCTCGACCTGACCGAGCCGACGGCACCGATTCTCACGCCGCGCCCGGCATCGCGACCGACCCCCGCGCCCGCGCAAACCCCGATTTCGGCCGCAGCTGCGCCTGCAGCTGCAGCCGTCGCTATGGCCCCGGCGGCGACCGCCGTACCGAGACCCACAGGGCGCGGGATCGCCTCGCAGAAGCCCGCCCCGCCGTCCGATCCGCCTTCGGCAGCGGCTTTGGCCGTCGCTTCCCCCGTGGCTTCCATTGGCCACGAAGCTGCTCCGGTCGTAGCGATGCCGCGAGTCGTGCTCTCGAAGTTTCGCCACGCGGACGCGCTTGCGCTGGACGCCGCGTCGGATGCGGCGAAATCAGAGGTCGGCGCAGACCGTTCTGCGGAGCTGGCCCGGATTCCGATCGTGCGCGTCCGGCGAGAGGCCGAGAAGAAGGTGCCTTTCCTGGCGCGGTTGCTGTCGAGTTTCTGACGGGCGAAGGCGTTTGCGGACCGGCCCGCTGGAGGAGGAATGATGATGAAATCGAATTCGAGCGCAGGACGGGATCGCGGGCTCACGCGGCTCGTGTGTGTCATGAGCGCTGCGCTCCTGTTCGCGCTGGCGAGTGGCTGCGCGACGACAGCGGTCGTCGGCGAGGACGATTCGAGCGTGAGCGCGTCGCGCGCCCGACGCGACCTCGGCATCGACTATCTCTCCACGCACAAGACGGCGATGGCCATCCGCGAGCTTCGTTCCTCGCTCGAAACGGACCCGTCCGACCCGGTGGCGCACCTCTGGTTGGGCGAGGCATACAGGCGCAAGGGCCAGCCCGAGCAGGCCCGCGAGGCGTTCGAGAAGGCGGCGACCCTGGCCGCCGAGCGCAGGGACATCCAGACCGAACAAGACGCCCATCTGAATCTGTCGGCGCTGCTCTCCCAGATGGGTCGCCACGAGCTGGCGATTCCACACTGTGAGGCCCTGGCCACCGATCCGACCTTCTCGAGTCCGTGGCGGCCGCTCACCAACTGTGGCTGGGCCCTGATCCAGCTCGGCCGCTACGACGAAGCGCGCGAGAGTCTCGGCCAGGCTCTCGAGTATTTTCCGCGCTACGGGCCGGCGCTCCTCAATATCGGCATCCTCGAGGCCAAACAGGGCCACACCCTGGCGTCCATCACCGCCCTCGAAAAGGCGATCGCCAGCGCGCGTTTGAGCGGTGCGGGCCGCACGGAGGCCAACTTCCGTCTCGGCGAGATCTTCGTCTCCCTCGGCGAGCGCGAAAAGGCGATCTCCCATTTCCGGGCCGCGGTGGAGACGGGACCGATGCTCGAGTGGGGATCGCAGTCACAGGCCTATCTCGATCTACTCCACTGAGCCGTCGGGCCAACAAGAGCCTTCAGCCCAAGATGAGCCTTCAGCCCAAGATGAGCCTTCGGCCCAGGACGAGCCGAATCGCCCGCCCGCCCCGACCTTCGCTGCTACGCTCGGCGCCGCGGGGTGGGCATGAGCGAGCAGAAAGCAACGCTGCGAGCGCGCGGTGCGGACGCGCACTCTTCAGCCGGTGTGTCCGGGGTGGAGAGGCTCGCCGCGATCTCGATCGGCGAGTACTTGAAGCGCCAGCGCCTGCTGCGCGGAATCACCGTCGAGGAGCTCTCGGCCACGACGCGGATTCCGCTGCGCTCCCTCGAGCGTCTCGAAGCGGGTTATTTCGACGGCGTTTCCGATGGCTTCGTGCGCGGCTTCGTCCGCACCGTCGCGCTCGCCCTCGGACTCGATGCCGACGACACCGTCGCCCGCATGCTCGACGAGCCGGCCGCGAGCCAATGGGATCGGAGCGGCGCCGGGCTCTGGCGCAAGCAGGCCCTCGCGGTCGTGGCGCTCGTCGTCGTGACGATCCTGGCGCTCTGGGTCCTGCGAACGGGCTGGAATCTCCTCGTCGGTGGCCCCGGATCGGCTCGCAGCCGGGAGGTCGTGATCTGGCGGGATCCTGTCCATCAACTGGCGCGCGAGCATTCCGGAGGGCTCGACTCCGCGCGTGAGTCGGACGCCCCGGGCTGGGCTTCCGACGATGCTTTCGCGGACGACGCTTTCGCGGACGACGCTGCCGCGGGCGTCGGCGCGCAGCCGTGAAAGCGTCGGATGGCCTCGCTCGCGTGTGACGCCGTGTTGCTCCGCGCCGTCGAGTACGGCGAATCCGACCTCGTCGTCCACCTGCTTACCGCGGACACGGGCCGTTTCACGGCGATCGCGAAGGGTGCCCGCAAGAGTCGGCGGCGCTTCCCCGGCACCCTCGACCTCTTCAATCGGCTGGCGATCGAGGGGCGGACGCGCGCTCGGGGCGGAATGGGTTTTCTCGAGCGAGCCCGACTCGTCGATCCCCACCTCGGGCTGCGGACCGATCCCGCTCGTTATGCGCTCGCGAGCTTCCTCGTCGAGCTCCTCGACCGCATGTCGCCGGAGTCGCTCGAGCGCGACGAGGCGGGGCGGTTATTCGATCTCGCGAGCGAGAGCCTTGGCCTGCTCGAGCGCGTTCGCCCGACGCCGAGCCTGCGGATCCTGCTCGAGCTGCGTGTGCTCGATGCCCTCGGCCTGCGCCCCGAGCTCGGGCGGTGCGTGCGCTGTGGGCGGGAGCCGGGCGAGCAGGTCTCGCCGGACCACGGGGTCAAGTTCCATGTCGCCGACGGCGGGATCGTGTGCAGCGCCTGTGCCCGAGGCCAGGAGGGGCTCGTCGCCGTCGCGCTCGGCACCCTGCGCGCCCTCCTCGAGGGCCTGGCGCTCCCGGCGGACCAGCTGGCCGACTACCAGCTCGACCCGCGCGGTGTCCTCGAAGCGGCGCGCCTCGTCTTCCGCTTCCAACGCTTCCACGTCGGCGTCGAGCTCCGGAGCGAGCGTTTTCTCGAGGAGATCCTGCCCGTCACGAGCGCCGGCGCGTCTTGACCCTCCGGTCCTGGATGGGGGATACTGCGCGGCCCCCGCGCGCCCGCGGATGATCCGGTGGGTCGCTGCGGGGCAGGTCGCGCCACGCGCTCGCCTGAATCCCTGCTCGGCTAGGCGAGCAACCATCCGGAGAGACCCCGACCAGCGTCTCTCTCCAGGGTTTCGAAACACATGTCCGAACAAAGTCCTGAACGCCCGACTCGCGACGGGGAGGATCGTGAACGACATCCCCTCGCCATGGAGACCCTCGTCTCCCTGTGCGCGTCGCGCGGCTTCATTTTTCCCGCGAGCGAGATCTACGGCGGGATCGCCGGATTCTGGGACTACGGTCCCCTCGGCGTCGAGCTGAAGAACAACCTGAAGGCGCTCTGGTGGCGCCGGATGGTGCGCGAGCGCGACGACGTGGTCGGGATCGACAGCGCGATCATCTGCCATCCGCGCACCTGGGAAGCCAGCGGCCACGTCGAGCATTTCAGCGACCCGATGGTCGACTGCCGGACCTGCAAGCGGCGCTTTCGCGCCGATCAGATCGGCGACGAACGCTGTCCCGAGGCGCCGGCCAAGCGCGCGATCCGCGACTGCGACCTGACCGAGGCGCGCGAGTTCAATCTGATGCTGCGCACGGAGATCGGCGCCTCCGTCGAGGAGTCCACGACCGCCTATCTGCGGCCGGAGACCTGCCAGCCGATCTTCTCGGGTTTCAAGCGCGTGCGCGAGGCGGCGCGCCAGAAGGTGCCCTTCGGCATCGCGCAGATCGGCAAGGCGTTCCGCAACGAGATCACGCCCCGCAACTTCACCTTCCGCTCGCGCGAGTTCGAACAGGCCGAGATGGAGTTTTTCTGCCATCCGAGCGAGCGCGAAGAGTGGTTTCGCCACTGGCGCGAGGTGCGGCTCCAGTTCCACCGCGACATCGGCTTCGACGCGAATCTGCTCCGCCTGCGCCCGCATGCCGACGACGAGCTCGCCCACTACGCACGCGCCGCGGTCGACATCGAATTCCTGTTTCCGTTCGGCTGGCAGGAGATCGAAGGTATCCACGACCGGGGCGACTGGGACCTCACGCGCCACACCCAGTTCGCCGGCAAGGAGCTCGCGATCACCGACGAGGAGACGAAGGAACGCTACACGCCGATGGTGATCGAGACCTCTGTCGGCGTCGATCGCACGGCGCTCGCGCTGCTCGTCGCGGCCCATCGCGAGGAGACGCTCGCGGACGGCGAGACGCGCACCGTGATGAAGTTCCATCCGGCGATCGCGCCGATCAAGGCTGCCGTGCTCCCGCTCTCGAAGAAGCTCGCCGAGCCGGCGCAGGCGATCCAGAAGGCGCTGCGCAGCCATTTCAACACCTTCTACGACGATGCGGGCAACATCGGTCGCCGCTACCGGCGCCAGGACGAAGTCGGGACGCCCTTTTGTGTCACCTACGATTTCGAATCCGAGAATGATCACTGCGTCACCGTTCGGGAGAGGGACTCGATGAGTCAGGCACGCATTCCGGCGGAGGGCATCCTCGCCTACCTGCGAGACCGACTGGAGGAGGGGCTTTGAGCGCTCGGAAGAAGACGACTGCGAAGAAGGCTTCTCGGGCGAGGGCGCAGAGCCGAAAGTCGAGCACTCGAAAGGCCGCCAGCCGACCGGGCTCGGGGAAGAACGACGGGAAGACCGCGCGAAAGGGCGCGGCCGCCGCGACCTCGCGTTCTCCGTCGACCCCGCGCGGCGGGCGCCGGGGGCGCGAGGGCGGCACGCAGCGAAAGGTCTTCTACTTCGGTGGCGGCCGCGCCGATGGCGACGCCTCGATGAAGGAGACCCTGGGCGGGAAGGGCGCGAACCTCGCGGAGATGACGTCGCTCGGCATCCCCGTGCCGCCGGGCTTCACGATCTCGACCGAGGTCTGTGCCGAGTTCAACGAACGCGGCAAGAAGCTGCCCGCGGAAGTGCGCGCCGACGTGCTCACGGCTCTCGCCAACGTCGAGCAGGAGATGAGTCTTCGCTTCGGGGATCCGGAGCGGCCGCTGCTGGTGTCCGTGCGCTCGGGGGCGCGCGCGTCGATGCCCGGCATGATGGACACGGTCCTGAACCTCGGATTGAACGCAGAGACCGTGCGCGGGCTCGCCAAGATGGCGGGCGAGCGGTTCGCCTTCGACAGCTACCGCCGCTTCATCCAGATGTACGGCGACGTCGTGCTGGGCGTTCCGCACGACCGCTTCGAACACCGGCTCGACGCCGCGAAGCGCGAGCGCGGCGTCGTGGACGACGTCGATCTCACGGCCGACGACTTGAAGCGTGTCGTCGCCGACTACCTCGAGATCGTGAAGGAGACGACCCGGACGCCCTTTCCGCAGGATCCGCAGGTGCAGCTCTGGGGTGCGATCGGCGCCGTCTTCTCGTCCTGGGAGAACCAGCGCGCGATCGCCTATCGCCGCCTGAACGACATCCCCGACCACTGGGGCACCGCCGTCAACGTGCAGTCGATGGTCTTCGGGAACATGGGCGACGACTGTGCGACGGGGGTCGCCTTCACGCGCAATCCGTCGACGGGCGAGCGCTTCTTCTACGGCGAGTACCTGAAGAACGCCCAGGGCGAGGACGTCGTCGCGGGCATCCGAACGCCGCAGCCCATCAACGAGCCGAGCCGTGCCGAAGACACGAAGGACCTGCCGACCCTCGAGCGCGAGCTGCCGAAGGCCTATCGCGAGCTCGTCGCGATCTACAAGCGGCTCGAGCGCCACTACCGCGACATGCAGGACATCGAGTTCACGATCCAGTCCGGCAAGCTCTGGATGCTCCAGACCCGCAACGGCAAGCGCACCGCGGCTGCGGCGGTCCGGATCGCCGTCGACATGGCGCGGGAGAAGCTGATCACGAAGGAAGAGGCGATCCTGCGCGTCGACGCGAACGCCCTCGATCAGCTGCTGCATCCCACCATCGACCGAAGTCAGGCGCCGCCCGTGATCGCCCGCGGACTTCCGGCATCGCCGGGCGCCGCCGTCGGCGAGGTCGTGTTCTCGGCGGAGCACGCCGAGGCCCGGGCGAAGGGCGGGGCGAAGGTGATCCTGGTGCGGACCGAGACGTCGCCCGAGGACATCGTCGGCATGCACGCTGCGCAGGGCATCCTGACCGCGAAGGGCGGCATGACCTCCCACGCCGCGGTCGTCGCACGCGGAATGGGCAAGAGCTGCGTCGCGGGATGCAGCGCGCTGGCCATCAACTACGCGCAGGCGACGATGCGAATCGGCGAGCACCTCGTGCGCGAGGGGGACTGGCTGACGATCGACGGCTCGAGCGGCGAGGTGATGCTCGGGCGCGCGCCGACGGTGGTGCCTGAGCTCGGTGGAGCATTCTCGGAGCTGATGCTGTGGTCCGACAAGGTCCGGAAGCTGCGCGTGCGCACGAACGCGGATACGCCCCAGGATGCCGAGGTGGCGCGGCGCTTCGGCGCCGAGGGCATCGGCCTCTGTCGCACCGAGCACATGTTCTTCGAGCCGGGTCGGATCCTCGCCGTGCGGGAGATGATCCTCGCGTCGGACACGACCGCGCGCGAAGTGGCGCTCGCGAAGCTGCGGCCCATGCAGCGCGGCGACTTCGAGGGGATCTTCCGGGCGATGGAGGGGCTGCCGGTGACGGTGCGGCTCCTCGACCCGCCGCTCCACGAGTTCCTGCCGCATACCGACGAGGACATCCAGGCCGTCGCCGCGGCGCTCGGTCGCTCGGTCGGCGACGTGCGCCACAAGCTCGAGAGCCTGCACGAATTCAATCCGATGCTGGGCCACCGGGGCTGCCGCCTCGGCATCACCTATCCCGAGATCTATGCGATGCAGGTTCGCGCGATCACGGAGGCGGCGTGCCGCGTCGCGGCGGAAGGCGTCAAGGTCAAGCCCGAGATCATGATCCCGCTCGTGGCCCACGCGCATGAGCTCGAGCGGTTGCGAAAGCTCGCGGAGAAGGTGATCGCCGAGGTCCGCGCGGAATTCCCGGGGACGCGGGTACGGCCCACGATCGGCACCATGATCGAGGTGCCCCGTGCGGCGCTCACGGCGGACGAGATCGCGCACCACGCGGACTTCTTCTCGTTCGGCACCAACGACCTGACCCAGATGGGCTACGCGCTGTCGCGCGACGACGCGGGCAGCTTCCTGCCGTTCTACGTCGATGGCGGCCTGATTCCCGCGGACCCCTTCGTGTCGATCGACGAGGAGGGGATCGGGCAGCTCGTGCGACTCGGCGTCGAGCTCGGGCGCAAGACGCGCTCGGACCTCAAGGTGGGCGTATGCGGGGAGCACGGCGGTGACCCGGCGAGCGTGCGCTTCTTCGCGAAGGTCGGGCTCGACTACGTCTCGTGCTCGCCCTATCGGGTTCCGCTTGCGCGGCTCGCGGCAGCGCAGGCGGCCGTGATCCTCGGCGGGGCGAAGCGGTGACTCGGGTCGCCGCGCCGCGCCGCTGCCGAGTGGACGTGCTCGGGCCGGCCGGCCGCGTCGCGGTCCGGGCGTGGGCGGGCGCGGTGCTCGTCGCCGTCGCCCTCTGCGGCTGTGCCGGCGGGGCCTCGCGGACCTGGGGGGAGGCGGTGCCGCGCGACGAGCGGGATCTCGCCCTGGCGGGCCTCTCCGCCGACGCCCAGCGCGCCTTCATGCCGCTCTCGCAGGTCTTCTACGACCGGATCGCGAGCCGGCGCTTCAATTCACGGGCGACCTTCGACGATCCCAGCGTGCGCCAGTTCTTTCCGTCGGTCGCGGCCTACTCCGACTACTACGCATCGCTCGTCGACGTCCTCGACCGCGCCAACGTGCGCAACAACCAGCCGACCCGGATCGAGCTCCTGGGCCTGACGGCCACCGCCGACGGTGTCCTCAAGCTGTCGTTGCGATTCGTCGGCAGGAACGACCTGCCGCTTCGCTGGTGGAATGCGACCGTGCTGCGCACGGATGAGTGGCAGTGGCAGAACGGGCGCTGGTGGGTCGTTCCGGGGAAGGTTTGACGCCAGGCGCCGCCCTTTGCGATCCGGGCCGAGGTGTGGGGAAAATCCGTGCGGGAATGGGAAAAACTATTCCACGTTTTCCCTTTTGGGGCACCCCGGGGTCTTTGCCGTGTTCCCCGTCACATATCAAATCTTTCAATGACTTAGCGTCTGAGTTGCCTCCCCGAGAGGGATGGCACATGGATTGCTCCCTTATTCGCCAGCCCGGATGGCCGGGAAGACTTTCGAATAGCCAAGAGCTCGACGAGTTCGAGCGGGTCGATTCGGCAGGGCGTACTTCGCCGGGTGGGAATTCAGGGCCCCACCCGATCAGGCGAGACCGCTCAGGGATGCCGGATCCGTCGTATCCGATTCTTCGGATGCTTCACCCGTTCGAGATTTCGGCGACGCTGGAATCGAGGAACGCACCGTGGGTGAGCAGCAGGACGACCGTTTTCAAGAGCGACACACCGAGCACCGCGACGACCGCGAAGGCGAGCAATCGACTTCCAGCGCGTCCTCCGCTTCATTGGCGAGCGCGAGCGCGCCAGTCCCCGCAGTCGAGCGCGGCCCGGTTCGCCGGACGTCCGGTCGAGGCCACGCGCGGGGCATCAGTGAGCCGCTCCTCTGGGTCTCCGACCAGGAGCTCGTGCAACAGATCCTCGCGGGCAGCCGCGAGCATTTCGACCTCCTCTACGAGACCTATTTCCCGCGCGTCTATCGCTTCGCGCTGAAGCGACTTTCGGATCCCGGCGAGGCAGAGGACGTGGCGCAGGAGGTCTTCATGACACTGATGACCGCGCTCAACTCGTTCAAGGGCGAGTCGACGCTGCTCGTCTGGATCTTTGGCGTGACGCGCAACAAAGTGAATCGACGTTTCCGCCGGCCCCGGCCGCGACTCGAGCCCCTCGAAGAAGGCGGGGCTCTCGACATCGAGGCAGGCGCACCGCTCGCCGACGAAGCGGTCGATGCACGCCGGATGCTCGGCCGCTGCGAGGCGGTGATCGAGAACGACCTGACGCCGCTGCAACGACGGATCTTCCATCTGAAGCACCTGCGACGGCAGCCGATCCGCGCGATCGCCCTGGCGCTCGGCAAGAGCGAGGACGCGGTCAAGGCGAACCTCTACCGGATGCGGCGGGCGATCTCCGACGGAACCCCCGGTCTCGAAGGCCTGCTCCAGGGCTAGCAGCGCGATGACGAGCTGCAGCCCTGGCCCAAGGGGTCACGGCTGCAGCCCATCTGCGCACTTCGCCCCGGGCATGGGACGCGATTCCATCGACAGTTCTGCAGCTTGGCGCGCTACCTGCCGGTCTCGGGCGGCTCTGACCACACTTTGACACGTGTCAGCGGTTGGCGTATTTGTGACATCAGGCACTCGTGTGGTTGAGGGGGGCCTTACGACGTCGACTTGGGCCGGGCGAGGCGAGGTGACCGCAGGGGCCGCTCCGGCCCGGGGGTCGCGTGCACGCCAACGCCTGGACACCCGCGAGCGGATCTTCGCCGTAGCGCTCCAGGAGTTTCGTGCCGTCGGCGTGGCGGCCGCCCAGGTCGATCGGATCGCGCGCTCCGCCGGTGTCGCTCGCGGAACCTTCTATTTCCATTTCCCGACCAAGGACGACGTCCTGCTGGAGCTGGCGGCTCGCGTCAGCGCGCGGATCGCGCGACGGATCACGGCGCTGGGCGATTCTGCGCCCTCGTTGCGCGAGCTCCTCACACGCGTGACGGATGCCATCACCGACGAGCACAGCCGAGTCGGCGAATCGGGACTGCTCGCGGAGATGCTGTCGCTTCACGTCCGGCGGCCCCACGACCTCTCGGATCCGACCGGCAACGTCCCCAATCTGGTCGACGAGCTCGCGCATCAGCTCGCGGCGGCCCGGCTGCGTGGACAGTTCAGCTCGCGACTTCCCGCCGAGCAGCTCGCCGTCGTGTTCGCGACCAGCCTGTTCGGGATGTGCGCCCGCATGCCCCCTGGCGAGGTGCTGCGGGGGAGCTGCGAGGCCTGGGTGGACCTCGTCGTGCGGGGGCTCGAGTCGCCCACGGCCGGGAGCCCAGGCGATGCGCCGTAATGAGAATCCCGCGACTCCGACGAAATGCAATTCCCGCGTCGACTTTCTGACACATGAGGCCATGAAACTCCACTCTTCTGGGAATCCGCAGCGACCGATCGGTGGTCGCTTCGCGGGTGAACGGGGCTCATATTCGCGATGCTTTTAATCGCGATGAGTGGCTTTTCGCGATCATGAAGGCGCGCTCATGAAGGCGCAGTCATAAAGGCGAACGAAGGCGAGATGAAGCTGCGATGACCGTGAAGGTTCTGGGAGCGGGGAGCGTCAGCGAGGATTCGATCGGAATCCTCGGCGATCCGTTTTCGGATCTCGCTGAAAATGCCGATCGGGACGTGGACGAGCTCGAGCTCCTCGAGTTCCTGGCTGCGGATCTCGACCCGGTACCCGCCGATCCGGCTTTCCGCCAGCAGCTCTCCGACCTGCTCTGGAACATGGTCCGCGATGGTCGGGTGACACGACCCCGGAACCACTGAGCTCCCACCCCAGACCGCTCCAGACCGCCCCGCTCTCGATGCGATGCGACATCTGTGCGATTGATCCGCGGCCGCCGACTGGATCCGATCGTATGGGGGTGGGCGTCATGCGGAATCCGATCCGCCTGAAGAACATCAGGCTGCGATTCCTGCCTTATTTCGTCGCTGGCTTTGCGATCATCGCGTTGCGCGATCCGCCGCTCTTGGGCTTTGCTCTCGGTGTGCCGCCGATCGTCGCCGGGGCGGCGCTGCGAAGCTTCGCTGCGGGTCACCTGGTCAAGAACGACGCACTCGCGACGACCGGTCCCTATGCCCATCTCCGCCATCCGCTCTATTTGGGAACGCTCCTTGTGGCGACGGGGTTCGCGCTGCTCGTCGGCGGCCTCTTGAGCCTCGGGGTTCTCGCCGCCGTCTGGCCCTGGTTCGCGTTCCAGTATTTCCCGCGCAAGGACCGGGTCGAGTGCGCGCGACTCGCTGCGCTCCATGGCGAGGTGTTCGCGCGCTATCGCGCTGCGGTGCCGGCGCTGTGGCCGCGGCTGCGGGCCTGGCGCGATGGATTGGATCCCGGGGCGGACGACCGGAATGCGCCGCGCAAACGATGGCAGCTCGCGCGCTATTCCGACAACAACGAGCTCGGGACGCTGATCGCGATCGGGGCGGCGCTGCTGCTGTTCTGGGCGCGTGCGCACTGGGGCGGGCGTTGAGCTCGGGGGGATCAACTGCGGTCGGCTTGTCGCGCGAGGTGCTCGCGCGATGCACGCGCGAAGTCCTCTCCCGCGGTGGCTGGGGCAATCCGGACGTGTTGTTGATCGACGCGGAGGCGGGGCCCGTCGTGGTGAAGGACTTTTCACCGAGGCGATGGCTCGTGCGGCGATGGGTCGGCCCCTGGCTCCTCCGGCGCGAGGAGCGGGCCTATCAGCAGCTCGCCGGGATCGCTGCCGTTCCGCACTGGATGGGCTGGCTCGATTCGACCGCGATCGTGCTCGAGTACCGCCCAGGTGTGTTCCTCTCGCGGAGTCTCGCCGGCCGACTCCCGGCCCGGTTCATCGCGGATCTCGAGCACGCGATCAGCGAGATGCACCGACGCGGCGTCGTTCACCTCGATCTGCGGCACCGCAGCAACGTGCTCGCCGGCGAGGACGGGCGGCCCGTCGTGATCGACTTCGCTTCGGCGCTTCGCTTCGACGTCTCGACTCGACGCGGGCGCCTCTTGCTCGGGCTCTTCGCGGCGCTCGATCGACGCGCATTGCGGAAATGGAAGGTCCGCCTGACGTGAGCGCGATCGCGCCGGTCGTCAGGCGATCGGCTCGGGGAGCTCGGCCGGCTCGCGCGGGGCGAGGCGCGCGATGTAGTGGCGGAAGCATTCGAGGGTCAGGCGAGCGTCCTCGAGGGCGCGGTGGGCGACGCCGCCCTCGCCGAGCAGTCCCGCCGTCGTCGTGGCCTGGCGCAGCGAGATCGAGCGCGCCGGCTCGCCCGCTACGAGGGACCAGGCGTAATAGAGCGTCGCAAGGTCGAGGACGTGATAGTCGAAGGGGTAGGCGACTGCGCAGCTGCGGAAGGCGCGCTCGAGGAACAACACGTCCATCCGGACGTTCTGCCCGGCGGGTACCACCTTCCGATCCCGGGGCAGCAGCGCGACGATCTCGCCGAGGACCTGGCGGAGCCCGGGTGCCTCTGCCCAGAGCGCCGGGTCGTAGCCGAAGATCGCCGCCGATTCGGGCGTGATCCGTTCCGGGCGGGCGCGCACCCGCCAATGGCCCGTCGCGAGCTCGTTCAAGCGCGCATCGGTCAGGATCAGCCCGACCTCGGTCAGGTCGTGCAGGTCGACGTCGAGGCCCCCGAACTCGCAGTCGAGGAAGGCGAAGGCCAGCTCGCTGCTCATGCCGGGATGCGTTCTTGAGTCGGGACGCGTTCTTGAGTCGGGACGAAATGACCCGCATTCCCGCGCTGGGGATGAACGGGGGGGGAAGAGATCATGGTGCTCCCAACGGGACTCGAACCCGTGTTTCAGCCTTGAGAGGGCCGCGTCCTAGGCCACTAGACGATGGGAGCCCCGCGAAGGCGCGCGAGACTAGCCGCGTCGCAACGAGCCTGTCAACCCGAGGGGCGGGCTCGTGCCGGGGCATGGCAGCCTTCTCTCTTGGCTCGAACGGGCGGGGGGTCGGTGCCCCGTTTCGTCGCTTTGGGACGCTTTTCGCTGTCTCGTGGCGGGCATCACGCCGCTGCACGTCCCCGGTCGCGTTGACCGGGATGAGAGAACCCGGAGCAATGCCTCAAGGGTGTGAAATCTCTTGCCGATGGGCATCGCATCGTGTGTCGGCTGGCACGCAGGTTGCTCTCGTTCTCGTCGGGCGGGGCGTGGCGGAATCGTTCGCAGCGGTGCGGATGACCCCACAGGGAGATTTCAATGTCAGGCAATAACGTCGCGAAGCGAGCTCGCGGTTTCACGTTGATCGAGCTGATGATCGTCGTCTCGATCCTCGGCATCTTGGCCGCGGTCGCGATCCCGTCGTTCATCAATTATCAGCTCTCTTCGAAGCGCACCGAGGCCTACGCCAACCTCTCCGCCCTCGCCAAGGCGCACAAGGCGTATTTCGCCGAGTTCAATGTTTTCGTCGACGCGTTGCCCGAGCCGTCGACCGCGCTGGGCGGCAACCCGCTCCCCACCAAGCGGGACAATCTCAGCATCGAACAGTCAGTGGATTTCCGGGCGGTCGGTTGGGTTCCGGATGGCGACGTCTACTACGACTACGACACGGCGACGCCCGCGAACGCCGCCTGTACCTGCGTGGACTCGTGCTTCACGGCCACGGCCTACGGTGACCTCGATGGAGACGGACTCGTCTCCGCGATGATGTACGTCCATCCCGACGTAGCCGGAAACGACTGCGCTTCGGCGCTGTTTGGTTACACCGCGCCGGTCGACGGGACGGGCAGTCCGATCCACGACGAAGTGGCGCGCGTCGTGACGCTCCTCGCGGACGACTTCTAGGACGCGAGCCTCTCGGCGATTCGGCTCCGGAATCCACCCGGATGTCGACGCCGTTCGACAGCGTGAAAAGGGGCACGATTTGTCGAAGAAGTGGATCCAGGTCGGGCTGCTCATCGCCTCCGTGGGCTGTGTCGGCTGGGCGCACGCACAGCTTCCGATCTCGAAGGCCTCGGAGGGCGGGCTCGGCTTCGTCCCCGACCCGGCCCGGGTTCGAGCGCTCGCCCTCGGATTCGACGCGATCGTTGCCGACTATCATTGGCTCGAGGCCGTCCAGGTCGCCGGCGGTTCGCAACGTGTCGATCGCGAGCGCGCGGCTCATCTCGGACGGCTCGTCGACGTCGTCACCACCTTGAACCCACACGTGGATCATCCCTACCGATTCGCCGCGATCTGGCTCGATCATGACGAGGGTCAGGTCCGCGAGGGCATTCGGTTGATGCGGCGCGCGACCAAATACCACCCCGACGACTGGCGCAATCACTTCTATCTCGGGTTCTCCCAGTTCTTCTACCTCGGCGAGTACGAGCAGGCGGCGGAATCCCTTGAGCGTGCCGTCGGGCTGCCGGGTGCTCCGGCCTACCTGCCGCGGCTCGTCGCGCGCTTGCAGGCGCAGTCCCGGGACATCGAGGTCGCCGAGATCTTCCTGCGCGAAATGCTGTGGAACACCGAGGACCCCGACGACCGGGCGCAGATCCAGATCGCCCTCGACGAAATCGAGATCGAATACAAGGCTCGCCATCTCGATAAGGTGCGCGGCGCATATCGGAAGTTGACGGGTCACGACATCCGCCGGGTCGAGGACCTGATCCGGTCGCCCCACCGCATGCTCGAGAAGCTGCCGAGCCCCGAGCCCGACGCGCTCCCCCCGTCGCTCGCACGCGGCTCGAAGTGGAAGATCGATCGGGAAACGAAACGCATCGTCTCGACCTATCTGGGTAGGCGCTACGAAGTGAATTATTCGAGCTCCGACCGGGCTCGACTCGAGGCGTGGCAGAGCGCTCGAGTCGCCGGGGCGGAGTCGGGAGGAAATCGGTGACCGGGGAAGGGCGTGAGGTCGTCCGCGTCGAGAATCTCGTCAAGGATTTTCGCGTGGGATTCGGGATTCGGAAGCGGCGGGTCCTCTCCGACGTGAGCTTCAGCGCGCTCGAGGGGGAGATCTTCGGCTTCATCGGACCGAACGGAGCGGGCAAGACGACGACCCTGAAGGTCCTGATGGGACTCATCCGGCCGACCTCGGGCAGCGCTTCGATCCTGGGACGCAACGTCGCCGAATCGGAGTTCCGCGATCAGATCGGGTTCCTGCCCGAGAATCCCTATTTCTATCCGTTCCTCACGGCCCGCGAGATCCTCGATTTCTACGCCCGTCTCTCGGGCGTCGAAGCGCGGCGGCGGCCTTCGCGCGTAGCGGAGCTGCTCGCCCTGGTCCATCTCACGCAGGCCGCCGACGCGCGCCTCAAGACCTATTCGAAGGGCATGCTCCAGCGCGTCGGCGTCGCCCAGGCCTTGATCCACGACCCGAGCGTCATCTTCCTCGACGAGCCCATGAGCGGGCTCGATCCGATCGGACGCCGCGAGATACGCGAGGTGATCCTGGCCCTTCGGGCCGCGGGCAAGACGGTGTTCATGAATACGCACATCCTGTCGGACGTCGAGATGATCTGCGATCGCGTCGCGATCATCGTGAAGGGCGCCATCCGGCAGCAGGGACGCATCGAGGATCTGCTCGGCGCCGGCACCCATTCGGCGCAGATCGTCGTGACGGGACTCTCGGCGGACGCGGCCACCGAGATCGAGACGAGGCTCTCGGCCGTGCTGTGCGGTACGGGCGAGCGGATCGAGATCCGTTCCGGCGAGAAGGCGATCGAGGAGATCCTGCGCACGGTGCTGCGGTCCGGTGGACGCGTGCTCTCGGTTTCGACCCTCCGGCCGTCGCTCGAAGAGGTCTTCATGAGTGCGGTGCAGGCGGCGGAGGAATCGCGATGAAATCGCTCGTCCGGATCCACGCGCTCGCGTCGAACACCTTCCGCGAGGCGATTCGCAACAAGCTCCTGTACACGCTGCTCGGATTCGGGGTCGTGATGATCGGAGCGGGCGCCCTGTTGGCGACGCTCTCCTACGTGGAGGTCGACGAGATCCTCCAGGACATGGGCATGGCGGCGATCCGTCTGTTCAGCGCCGGCATCGCGATCTTCGTCGGCGTCGGCCTGATCCACGACGAGGTCGAGCGGCGAACGATCTTCACGATCCTCTCGAAGCCCGTCTCGCGCAGCGAATTCCTGGTCGGCAAATGGGCGGGCCTCACGTTCACGGTCTGGCTCCAGCTCTTGCTGATGGCAATCGCCTTCGCGCTCGTCTCGCTCCTCGCCGGCGCCGACCTCTCCGTCGACCACGCCGTCGCGATCGGGCTGCTCGGCCTCGAGCTGATGGTCCTCGTGGCGATCGCGACCTTCTTCTCCTCGTTCACGACGCCGATGCTGGCCTCGTTCTTCACCTTCGGACTGTGGCTGATCGGCCACCTCTCGCGGGACCTCTATCTGCTCGGCCAGCAATCGGATCACGCCTCGGTGTCCCGTCTCACGGCGGTGCTCTACTCGGTGCTCCCGGATTTCGAGATCTTCAACAAGACCCTCGAGGCCGTGCATGGCCTGCCGATCCACGACTACGAGATCGGCTTCGCGGCGCTCTATGCCGTCGGCTTTGCGACCGCGACCCTGATCCTTGCGTCGACGATCTTCAGCCGCCGGGATCTCAAGTGAGAGACCGCTCGTCCGGATAGCCTACGGACGGGGCAGTCGGGTTTGGATCGCTTAGATTGAGGCTCCGTCGATCGGACGGATGCGAGAGGGGAAGCGCTCAAGATGTCGATCGAGATCGCGCAGGATGCGCTCGTGCCGATCGCGCTCGTGGTCGGGCTCATGATCGGCTCGTTCTTGAACGTCGTGATCCACCGCGTCCCGGAAGGTCGCTCGATCGTTTCGCCCGCGTCGCACTGCCCGAGCTGCCGGACGCCGATCGCACCCTGGGACAATCTGCCGCTTCTCTCCTACGCCTGGCTGCGCGGGCGCTGTCGAAGCTGCGGGGTCGCGATCTCGCTCCGCTATCCGGCGATCGAGCTCGTGACCGGCCTCGTCTTCGCCGCCCTTGCGATGCGTTTCGGCGCGAGCGTCTGGACCCTCGTCTACTGCGCGTTCGCCGCCGCGCTCATCGCCGTCGCGATGATCGACTACGACCACCAGATCATTCCCGACGGAATCTCCCTCGGCGGTCTCGCCGCGGCGCTCGTCGTCGTTCCCCTCGCGGGGTGGCACCAGGGGGTCGCCTACTTCGACGCGCTGGTGCGAAGCGCCGCGGGCGCGGTGGTCGGGGCGGGCGTGCTGTGGGCGGTCGCGTTCCTGCACGCGCGCATCTCGGTGGCGACGGGACGCCAGTTCGAGCATTGGCCGGGCGAGGGCGTGGCCTTGCCGCGACCCGGCGAAGCGGACTACTGGCTCTGGTTTCCCGGGCTCGGGCTCGGCGACGTGAAGCTGCTCGCGATGATCGGAGCCGTCCTGGGACCCGTCGGGGTACTCGACTCGATCCTCGCCTCTTCGTTCGTCGGCCTCGTGCTGGGCGGTCTGCAGGCGGGGACTCGGGGGGCGCTGGCGAGTCCATTCGGATTCGCCCCGGCCATCGCCGTCGGCGCGACGGCGACGTTGTTCCTGCCCCGGCTCTGGCTGCTGCGGCTCTTCGCCTGAGCCCTCAGCCCATCAGGAGCCCTCAGCCCATGAGGGGCCCTCAGCCCATGAGGAGCCCTCCTCTAGGGAGGACCCCTCCTCTAGGAGCTCGAAGAGGCTCCGTCGCCATCCGCGGCATGCGTGCGAATCCACTGGACCGTCTCGCGCAGTCGAGCGAGGACACGCTCGCGCCCCGTGACTTCGAGGGTCTCGTAGATCCCGGGTGAGGCCGTGGTGCCCGTGATGGCGACACGCACGGGCTGGGCGAGCTTGCCGAGCTTGAGGTCGCCGGCAGCCTTGCAGGCCGTCTCGAAGGCCGCCTCGATCGAAGCGGTGCTCCAGTCGCTCAGTCCCGAGAGTGCAGTGATCAAAGCCTCGAGGGCCACGAGCACGGCCGGGCGAAGATGCTTCTTCGCGGCATCGGGGTCGATCTCGATTCGATCGACCAACGCGAATCGCGCCTTCTCGGCCATCTCGACGAGCCGGGTCGAGCGCTCGCGCAGCAGGTCGAGAAGCTTGTCGAGGTTGTCGTCGCGGAGGACCGGTCGGCCCACCGCCGCTTCGAGGAACGGGCTCACCGCATCGAAGAGCTCGCGCACCGGGCGCTGCTTCAGGTAGTGCTGATTCAGCCAGGCGAGCTTCGCCAGGTCCGCCTGCGCGCCCGAGCGCCCGACATGGGCCAGGTCGAAATGCTCGATGATCTCGGCCGCGGAGAAGATCTCCTGGTCGCCGTGGGACCAGCCGAGTCGCGCCAGCCAATTGAGCATCGCCTCGGGCAGGAAGCCGTCGGCCCGGAACTGCTGGATCGACACGGGATCGCGTCGCTTCGAGAGCTTGCGGCCGCTCTCCGCAACGATCAGCGGAAGGTGGGCGAAGGTCGGCACGGCCGCGCCGATCGCGCGGTAGATCGCGATCTGGAAGGGCGTGTTGCTGTGGTGGTCGGCGCCGCGCACGATGTGGGTGATGCCCATGTCGATGTCGTCGACGACGACAGCGAGGTGGTAGAGCGGCGTACCGTCGCTGCGGCGGAGGATGCCGTCGCCGATCTCCGAGGCCTCCTGACCGCTCGGACCGAAGACGAGATCGTCCCAGCGAAGCGCGTGGTCGCGGTCGATCCGCAGCCGGACGGTATGCAGCCCGCAGTCGGGGCCGAGTCCGCGGTCGCGGCAGCGCCCGTCGTAGTTGCCCTTGCCCCCGGCGGCGATGTCGGCGGCGCGGCGCTCCTCGAGCTCCTCGCGCGTGCAGACGCAGCGGTAGGCCGCCCCCTTCTCCAGCAGCTGCGTGACGACCGAGCGATGGCGCTCGGCCCGCTCGCTCTGGCGAAACGGACCCTCGTCCCAGTCGATGCCGAGCCACCGGAGGCCCTCGATCACGGCCGCTTCGGACTCGCGGGTCGAGCGTTCGAGGTCCGTGTCTTCGATGCGGAGGATGAAGGTGCCGCCGGCCTTGCGCGTGAGGGCCCAGTTGAAGAGAGCCGTACGCGCACCCCCTATATGAAGGAACCCCGTGGGGCTCGGGGCGAATCGAGTGCGGAGGGTGGACATGCGGCGGCCAGCATATCGCAGCCAAGTGGGGCTCTCTTCGCAGAAATGCCCTTTGCCTTGGCACCCCGCGGCCCCCTGCGCTATTTCCCGATCGCGCTGGTCAGCGCGCGCCGCTTGGCGCTTCACCCCCTACAGAGCGTGTCGGATGAACGGGTTCGGCCCGAGCCGGCGACGGATTCGTCGATGTCCGAGTTCAAGCTTGTGATCGATCGGCTGACGGACAAGCCGCAGCGCTTCGAGTACGAGGCGGCTGCGAGCTGGTGGTCCGCTCGGGCGGGGAGCGAGGAAGGGGTCGGGGACGCCGAGGTGGAGCTTCCGTTCCGGTTCGCGGTCTCGGCGAACCGCAAGGGCGCGAGCGTGCTGATCGAAGGGGGACTCGAGGGCGGCATTTCCGTCGAGTGCAGTCGATGCACTCGGCGCTATGCTCACGCGCTTCGCGACTCCTTCCGACTCGTTCTCGAGCCGTTCAAAGACGACCTATGGGGGGATGCGAGAGCCCAGGAGGCGATCGATCCCGAAGGAGAGCGCGCGATTGCGGAGAACGGGATCTGTCTGGGGGACGACCTCGAGGCGGGCTGGTTTCGAGGGCCGGTGATCGACCTGGACGATCTGTTCGCCGAGGCCGTGGCCACCGCGATGCCGATCCAGCCTCTGTGCGAAGAAGATTGTCCCGGTCTCTGCCCCCATTGTGGAATGGATCGTGGAATGGATCGTGGAATGCATCGTGGAATGCATCGTGGAATGGAGCGCGACCGGGGGCGAGGGTCGATCCAGGCGGTAGCGGTGTGTAGCTGCGCGGACGAGCGGATCGAGTCGCCGTTCGCCGTGTTGGCCAGTTGGCAGGGGCAGGGTAAGTCGGAGGTCAGCGCCGAGAAGGCGTCCGGCAAGCGCCGATCGAGCAAAGGCTCGGGCTCCGGGAATAGATGAGAAACGCCGGCTAGCGCTGGCCTACGGGAGAGACGGGTTCCATGGCGGTTCCGAAACGAAAGACCTCGAAGTCCCGGCGCGACAAGCGCCGGAGCCACGATGCGCTGAGCGCACCGGCGATGAGCACCTGCCCGCAATGCAGCGCGCCCAAGGCGCCTCATCGGGTATGCGCGAGCTGCGGCACCTACAAGGGCCGCACCATCATCGAAGTGGCTGACGAGTAGGCCTCGTGCTCGCTCTCCTCTTTCCAGGTCAGGCGTCGCAGTCGGTCGGCATGGGGCGGGACGTGTTCGAATCGTCCCGTGCCGCGCGCGAGACCTTCGAAGCGGCCGACGACGTGCTGCAGCTTCCGCTTGCGAAGCTCTGTTTCGAAGGGCCCGAATCGGAGCTGCGGCGGACCGAAATCCAGCAGCCGGCGATCTTGACGACGAGCATCGCCCTCTGGCGCGCCCTCGAAGAAGAAGTGGGCCGACTCTCGCCCGCCTACGTCGGGGGACACAGCCTCGGCGAATACTCCGCAATGGTGGCCGCCAACGCCCTCGATTTCGAGGATGCCGTGCGGACCGTCAATCTGCGCGGGCGTCTGATGCAGGAAGCCGTCGCCGAGGGGCGTGGAGCCATGGCGGCCGTGATGGGAATCGACCCGGAAGTGGTCGGTGAGGCCTGCCGACGGGCGGCCGGGGAGACGGGACTGGTCGTGACTCCCGCGAATTTCAATTCGGCGCAGCAGACCGTGATCGCGGGGGATGCGATCGCCGTCGAAATCGCGTGCAACCGCGCGCGGGAGCTCGGTGCGAAGAAGACCGTGCCGCTGCCCGTCTCGGCGCCCTTCCACTGCGCGCTGATGGAGCCCGCGGCCCAGAAGCTCGAAGGCGAGCTCGCGAAGCTGCGCTTTCACGAGGCCGTGCCGCCGATCGTGACCAACGTCGAGGCCGAGCCCAATGCGGATCCGAAGCGCATGGCGCAGCTTCTGCGGGCCCAGGTCACGGCTCCGGTCCGGTTCACCGAGATGGTGCTGCGCATGCGCGCGCTCGGGGTGCAGCGATTTCTCGAGGTTGGGCCCGGACGCGTCTTGTCGGGCCTGATCGCGCGCATCGATCGGCGGGCTGCGAGGGCGAATTTCTCGGAGCTCTCCGAGCTCGGCGAAGTCCGTGCGCTCCTGGCACCGGACGTGGCATCGAATGGGGTCGAGAACGAGGGTGCCGCCTGATCCTGCAGGTCACCTGGCCGTCGCCGTACGGGGGGTACGGCGCTAGCTTTCGTCGTCTCATCAGGACCGTGTCTTTGAGGAGCTCCAACTATGTCGTCGCTGTCGTCGCTTGAATCGCGCGTCACGGATCTTATCGTCGAGCAGCTGGGGGTATCGAGGGAAGAGGCCGTGCTGAATGCCTCCTTCATCGATGACCTGGGTGCCGACTCGCTCGACATCGTCGAGCTCGTCATGACCCTCGAAGAGACCTTCGACATCGAGATCCCCGACGACGATGCGGAGAAGATGCAGACGATCGCCGACGCGATCGATTATCTGAAAGAGCGCGTCGACGAATAGCGCTCGGCCGTCCCGGGCCCAGACCGGAGAGGGCGTGTGGATCGCGGGTCGATGGGGATCGGGGCGGTGGAATCCCGATCCGCGCCGCCCGCGGCGAAGTCCACGCCCGGGCAATCCGGTGAAGAGCCAGTAGGAGTGGCCGAAATGTCCGAATCCGTGACCCCTCATCTCGATCGCGCCGATCCGGAGATCGCGAATTTCATCCGTCGCG
This sequence comes from Deltaproteobacteria bacterium, assembly GCA_031390075.1. GTDB lineage: Bacteria > Myxococcota_A > UBA9160 > UBA9160 > UBA4427 > UBA4427. Next base: position 26,829 of record JANMTD010000519.1, read on the forward strand.
AAGGTCGACGGCAGGGGCTCTCGCTCGAGCTGATCGCGTCCGAGAACTTCGTCTCCGACGCCGTGCTCGAGGCCGTCGGGTCGGTACTGACGAACAAGTACGCCGAGGGTTATCCGGGCCGGCGCTACTACGGCGGATGCGAAGAGGTCGACGAGGTCGAGACCCTCGCGATCGAGCGCGCGAAAGCCCTCTTCGGCGCCGACCACGCGAACGTCCAGCCCCATTCGGGATCCCAGGCGAACGCAGCGGTCTACGAAGCCGTGCTCCAGCGCGGCGACACCGTCCTCGCGATGAACCTCGACCACGGGGGCCACCTGACCCACGGCAGTCCGGTCAACTTCTCGGGCAAGCATTTCACGATCGTCCCGTACGGCGTCTCCAAGTCGAACGAGCAGATCGACTACGACCAGGTCCGGGCACTCGCGCGGGAGCACCGCCCGAAGATGGTCCAGTGTGGCGCCACGGCCTACTCCCGCACGATCGATTTCCAGGCGTTCCGCGAGATCGCGGACGAGGTCGGCGCAGTCCTGTTCGCCGACATCGCGCACATCGCGGGGCTGGTCGCGGCCGGCGTCCATCCGAGCCCGATCGGCCAGGCGCAGATCGTGACGACGACGACCCACAAGACCCTGCGCGGCCCGCGCGGGGGGCTGATCCTCTGCGACGAGGCGTGGGCGAAGAAGCTCGACAGCGCGATCTTTCCGGGGCTCCAGGGCGGTCCGTTGATGCACGTCATCGCGGGCAAGGCGGTCGCGTTCAAGGAGGCCGCCCAGCCGAATTTCCGCGACTACTGCCGCCAGATCGTGTCCAACGCGAAGGCCCTTGCGCAGGCCGTGCAGGAGCGGGGCTTCAAGGTCGTCTCCGGGGGGACGGACAATCATCTCTTCCTGCTCTCGCTGGTCGGCCTCGATACGACCGGGAAGGCGGCGCAGATCTCGCTCGACCGCGCCGGCATCACGGCCAACAAGAACATGATTCCCTTCGATCCCCGCAAGCCCATCGTGACCTCGGGCGTCCGGATCGGGACGCCCGCCGTGACGACGCGGGGCATGCGCGAGCCCGAGATGCATCAGATCGCCGCGTTCCTCGCGCGCGTTCTCGAGCAGCCCGGCGACGTCGAACGGCTCGATGCGATCCGCCACGAGGTGGCGGAGATGTGTCGCAAGTTTCCGCTCTACCCGAACCGCTGGACCGAGACGAGCTAGGCCGTGCAGTGCCCCTTCTGCGGTGACGAGGGCAATCGCGTCATCGACTCGCGACTCGCGAGCGAGGGGGCCGAGATTCGCCGCCGCCGCGAGTGCGACGAATGTGGTCGCCGCTTCACGACCCGCGAACGCGTCGAAGAGACCCTGCCGCGCGTGATCAAGAGTGACGAGCGGCGCGAGGAATACGCGCGCCACAAGCTGAAGCGCGGGGTCGAGCACGCCTGCGTGAAGCGACCGGTGTCGACGGAGGCGATCGAGCAGCTGATCGACCGGGTCGAGCGGGAGCTCCAGGAATCGGGCGAGCGCGAGGTGACGAGCGACCACATCGGTCGGCGCGCGCTCGAGGAATTGTCCGCGATCGACGCGCTCGCGGCCGTGCGCTTCGCCTCCGTGTTCCTCGATTTCAGCAGTCCCAGGGACTACGAGAGCTTCTTCGCCGAGATCGCGGCCGGTGGTCGCGACGCCGACGAGCGGAAGGTCGACCGCACGGTGAGGCCGCTCGGCGTTCGCCGATGAGCGATCGCGCTTCGAAACTGTCCGGACGAGACGAGCAGATGATGCGCCGCGCGCTGCGCGCCGCCGCCCGCGGCGAGGGGCTCACCCATCCCAATCCGAGTGTCGGCGCCGTCGTCTACCGCGGCGACCGCGTCCTGGGCACCGGCACGACCCGGCCGCCCGGCGGACCCCACGCCGAGATCGTCGCGATGGATCGCGCGCGCCGCCGCCATGGCGCCGCCGCCCTGCGCGGAGCCTCCCTCGCCGTGACCCTCGAGCCCTGCAGCTTCACGGGTCGCACGGGCCCCTGCACCGACGCGATCCTCGCCGCCGGCATTCGGCGTGTCGTCGCCGGCTGCCGCGATCCCCACGCACGCGTGTCGGGTCGCGGCTTCGCACAGCTCGCGCGGGCGGGGGTCGAGGTTGAGGCAGGGGTGCTCGAGGCAGAGTGCCGCGACAAACACCGGGGCTTCCTCTCCGTCTGTGAACGCGGCCGCCCCTTCGTGACCCTGAAGCTCGCCGCGACCCTGGACGGCCGCATCGCGCTGGCGAGCGGCGAGTCGCGTTGGATCACGAGCGAGGCGAGCCGCGCCGCGGTCCACCGCCTCCGCGTCGCCCACGATGCCGTGATGGTCGGCTCGGCGACGGCGCTCGCAGACGATCCCGAGCTCTCCGCCCGCCGAGGTGAGCGCGTGCTGCGCTGGCCCGTCCGGGTACTCGTCGACGGCTCGCTCCGCGTACCTGCGAAAGCGCGCATCTTCGCCGAGCCACCGCGGGATTCGAGCGCGGGGCCAGCGCGCGCGGGCACGCGCGAGACCTGGATCGTATGCCGCGAGGGGCTGCGCGGGCTCGCCGCGGCCCGGGGTCGCGCCGCCCGGGTGATCGAAGCGCCCAGCCTCCTCTCGGGCTCACGCTCGGCCTCGCATGTCGGCTCTCATCGGGGACACGTCGATCTCGTCGCCGCATTCCGCCAGCTCGCCGCCGCGGGCTTGACGACGGTCCTCGTCGAGGGCGGCGGCCGGCTCGCCGCTGCGCTCCTGCAAGCGGATCTGGTCGACGAGGTACACTGGTTCCTGGCGCCCCGGCTGATCGGTGAGGACGGCCGCCCGGCGCTCGGGGCACTGGGTCTCGAGCGGCTGCGCGATGCGCTCTGCCTCGAAAATCTGCGGGTCTCGCGATGCGGGCCCGATCTCCATCTGTCGGGTCGCGTGGGACGGGCTGGGAAGACGTCCCGCCCGGGTGGTCCGACGCGGAAGCGAACTGCGAAGGTCCGGAAATGAAGATCGAAACACCCCGGCTCGACGCCTGCGGTCTCCGCGTCGCCCTCGTCGCCTCGCGCTTCAATCACCTGATTTCGATCCGCCTCGTCGAGGGCGCGCGGGCGACCCTGCTCGAGCGCGGCATCGAGCCGCGGGACATCGATCTCTTCTGGGTGCCCGGGGCCTTCGAGATTCCGCAGGCGGCGAGGCGGCTCGCGGAATCGGGGCGATTCGACGCGATCGTGACGCTCGGATCGGTGATCCGCGGTGGAACGCCGCATTTCGACTACGTTTGCCGCGGCGTGACCGATGGCGTGCGCGAAGTGATGCGGACCACGAACGTGCCCGTGGCCTTCGGTGTACTCACGACCGACGACATCGAGCAGGCGCTTGCCCGGGCCGGGGGGACGGAGGGCAACAAGGGCAGTGAGGTCGCATTGGCCGCCATCGAGATGGCGCGGCTCCTACAGGCGATCGGAGTTGAGGCGCCATTTCCGGTAACAGAGGGCGGGGAGACGGCGACGTCGTGAGCGAGCGATCCGAAGCGACGGGCGGCAACCGACATCAGGGGCGCGAAGTGGCGCTCCAGGTTCTCTACGCCGTCGACCTGGCCGGTCATACGAGCCCGCGCCGACTGGCGGATGCGCTCGCAACGGTCGACGATGGCGAGGGCGCCGGGGAAGCGGTGCAGCGCGCCGTGGTGTCGGCGGCGGACAGTGACCGCATCTTCGATCGCGTGGCAGAGCATTTCGTGGTTCCGAAGGGCGCACTCGAATTCGCGCGGGAGCTCGTGACCGGCGTCGTGGCCCGCTTGCCGGAGCTCGACGCAATCGTCAGTCTGCATGCGCGCAACTGGCGCGTATCGCGGATGGCGGTCGTCGACCGGAACGTGCTTCGTCTCGGCGCCCACGAGCTGCGCGACACACAGACGCCAGTCGCCGTCGTGATCGACGAGGCCGTCGATCTGGCGAGGCGATTCGGAAGCGACCGCTCGCCGTCGTTCGTCAACGGCGTGCTGGATGCGATCGCCAAGGAGGTTCGAAGCGCATGAAGGCCGCGATCGAAGTGCTCCTGACCTCGAGACCGCTCGAGCGGGTCGAGAGCGAGATCGCCGTAGCGGGATTCTTCGCAGACGACCGACCGCTGCGAAGCGGCGCGGCACGGGCCGATTGGCGCTTGTGCGGCGGCCTGTCGCGTCGGATCGAGAGCGGTGACCTGTCGGGCAAGAGTGGCGAGGCGCTGTTGATCGGGTGTGGGCGAGCCCTCCGATCGCCGCGACTCATGTTGCTCGGATTGGGCGACCGGCACGCCTTCGACCAGGTGCGCGCCACCGACGAGATGCGCGCGGCGCTCGAGCGCTGTCGGCGCCTGCGGTGCACACGCGTCGCGATGTCTCCACTGGGCATCGCCGTCGACGATCTCCCGCGCCATGCCGCGGCCCTGGTCGAGGGAATCCGCGAGGCCTGGAGCGACGCGGAGCAGGCGCTGCAGCTCCGGTTCTGTGTCCCGCGCGCCG
>JANMTD010000451.1:0-6349 GCA_031390075.1 Deltaproteobacteria bacterium
CAGATCGCCTGCCGTGATGTGCTCCTTCACACGATAGCTGCGGCCGTAGAATCCGCGCTGCCGCCAGCCGGTGAGATAGAGCACCGTCTCGCGCAACGTCTTGCTCGGAATCGTCCCCGTGTTGACGCCGGCCCCGCCGAGGACGGCCGCCTGCTCGACGAGGGCGACACGCTTGCCGAGCAACGCTGCCGCCAGGGCCCCGCTCGTTCCGGCCGGGCCGCCGCCCAGCACGACGAGATCGAAGCTCGGGAGATCGGAAGCGCTCATCCCGAGGTGTTAGCATCGACGGCCCATCGATGGCCCATCGATGGAGAGGAGGTCCGGGAAGCGATGATCCTGGCAGGTAAGACCGTCGTCATCCTGGCGCGAATCACGAGCCGCATGGCAATCCCCGAGATCCCAGAGGACGCGGACGTCGCCGAGGCGGCGATCTTCCTCTGCTCGGACCGGGCGCGACTCATCACGGGCCAGTACCTGATGGTCAACTCGGGCGAGCTCATGACCTGAAGCTCATCGGGTCGAGCGCGCTGCGGCCCCCGCGTCGTCCTCGATCGACCAGCCACTCTCGTCGGCGCGCGTGCGCAGGAGGTCATCGCGAAGCACCTCGAGCAGCTCCGCCAGCCGATCGCGATCCGCCCGCGACCAGTCGCGCAGTGCGACGCGGTAGTCGTTCAGCATCACGTCGCGGGCCCGTTCGAGCGCGCGCTCGCCGGCGCGTGTCACGCGCAGGCGTGCGATGCGGGCATCAGCGGGATCGACGTCGCGCAGGATCAGCTCGAGCTCTTCGAGGGGTCTGAGCTGTCGGCTCGCCGTCGAGGCGTTGACGCCAACGCGACGCGCGACGCCGCCGACGGCGATCGGACCGTGGCGCGCGACGAGGCCGAGCAGGGACAAGCCGGCGCCCGTCAGCGGCAACGCGGCCGCGCGCACGATGCGCTCGTGTTGCGCCGCGCTGCGCGCGCTCGCGGCGACGAGCTCGTTGTACTCGTGGAGGCGGAGCAGAAGAGCGTCCACCCCCTCGCCCGAGCGCCCGCGCGCCGCCACTAACGAGACCGCCGCATCAGGCGCGGCCGAAGAGCGCGTCGAGTCGGTCCTTCGCCTCGACGCATTCCTCCACCATCTCGCGGACGACGTCGCGGCTCGCGCGGACCGTGTTCATACGCGAGACGATCTGGCCGACGGGGCTACCGGAGAGAGCCCGATTGCGAGAGCGCGTCACGCGGTGGGCCAGCTCCGAGAAGACGATGCCCTGGAGCGGCATCGGCAGCGTCTTCGGTGCACCGGGCCGTTCCCAGGCCTCCGTCCAGGCCGTTCGCAGCTGGCGCGCCGGCTTGCCCGTCATCGAGCGAGAGCGCACCGCGTCGCGCGACTCCGCCGCGAGCAGGTTCTCCATCGAAGCGGGGTTGGTATCGGCCTCGGCGACCGTGAGCCAGATCGATCCGGTCCAGGCGCCCTGCGCGCCGAGGGCGAGGGCCGCCGCCATCTGGCGCCCGCAGCCGATGCCGCCGGCGGCGAGCACGGGCACGCGGTCGCCGACCGCATCGACGACGTCGGGCACGAGCACCATGGTCGAGATCTCGCCGGTGTGGCCGCCCGCCTCGGTTCCCTGGGCGATGATCACGTCGACGCCCTGCGCGACCTGTTTCTTCGCATGCGCGACGCTGCCAACGAGACCACCGACCCAGATGCCCGCGGCGTGGGCGCGCTCGACGACATAGGCCGGCGGCGGACCGAGCGCATTCACGAGCAGCTTCACGTTCTTGTGGGCGAGGGACACGTCGACCTGGCCCGGACCCTCCTCGTCGACCCCGAGGCCGGCCGCCTTCGTCTTGCGCCCCTCGAACTCGGGCGGGAGCGGCGGCACGCCGTGCTCCTCGAGGATGCCGTTCGCGAACTTCCAGATTTCGTCGGGGATCATCGCGCGCAGGCTCTCGACGCTCGCCGCCTGACCGCCGCCCTTGCCGACGTAGTTCGCGGGCATGGCGAAGTCGACACCGTAGGGCTTACTGCCCACGTGATCGTCGATCCAGGAAAGCTCGATCTCGAGCTGCTCGGGGTCGAACGCCAGGGCGCCGAGCACGCCGAACCCGCCGGCGTTGGTGACGGCCGCGACCACATCGCGACAATGGGAGAACGCGAAGATCGGGAACTCGATGCCGAGCTTGTCGCAGATGGGCGTGCGCATGCTGGGGGGCCTCCGTCCGGTTGGGTGCGTCGAGCAGATGGTTGCATAAGTGCAACGATCAGACAAGGCGACCGGTGCGCACAGCCACCGCGCAGTGTTTGTAGCTCGGCTGGCGGGAGTACGGATCGAAGTCGGGATAGGTGAGGTGGTTCGTCTCGGCGTCGTGCATCTCGAGGAAGACGACGCCCTGCGGCACGGCGGCCGTCGGCCACAGGCCCACGCGGACGCGTCCCCGGCGCGATTGCACTTCGACCGACTCGGCGCCTTCGAGATCGAGGCGGCGCACGTCCTCGGGGTTCATCTGGAGCCGCGTTCCCCCGCTCGGCTTGAGCAGGGCCAGCACGCTCGACTTGCCCGTGCGGGTCTCGGTGTGCCACTGCGCGGAGGTCCCCCGCCCGGTCAGCAGGACGAAGGGGAACTCCCCATCGACGGGCTCGGCGACCGGCCGCGGCGCCTCGAAGGTGAAGAGCGCGCGCCCGCCCTCACGAAAAAAGACGCCGTCGGCGAACAGACGCCGTTCCGTGTCGAAGGGCGCCTCCGCCATCGACTCGGAGAGCGGCCACTGGACACCGCCGGCCCCGTCGAGCATGGGGTAGTCGCGGATCCCGGTGAGATCGCAGGGGCGCCCGCGCGAGAGCGCCTTCATCGAGTCGAAGACGTCCTCGGGTTCCTTCCAACGATCGAAGGGCGCGCCGAGACCCAGCCGGTCGGCGATGAGCCGGAAGATCTGGAAGTCGGCGAGCGCCTGACCGGGCGCACGCCGGAGCTTCCGGATCCGGCCGATGCGCCGCTCGGAGTTGATGAACGTCCCATCCTTCTCGCCCCAGGCCGCTGCGGGCAGCACGAGGTCGGCGATCCGCGCGGTCTCGGTCGTCGTGTACATGTCCTGCACGACGAGGAAGTCGAGCTTCTCCCGGATCTCCGCGATGCTCGAGCTGTCGATCCAGGAATGGGCCGTGTTGGTCGCGACGATCCAGAGCGCCTTGATCCGCCCCTCGCGCACGCCCGCGAGGATCTCGTCGTAGGCGAGGCTGACCCGCGTCGGGATCCGCTCGACCGGCATGCCCAGGATCGCGGCAACTTCTGCCCGATCTTCGGGCGACTCGAAGGCGCGACCGCCCAGCAGGTTGGACGTATTGCTGAAAATCCGGGAGCCCATCGCGTTGCACTGCCCCGTGATCGAGTTCGGGCCGGTTCCCGGACGGCCGATCTGCCCGGTCATGAGGCAGACATCGATGATCGCCTGGGCGACGCGCACACCCTCGTGGCTCTGATTGACACCCATCGTCCACCAGAACGAGACGCGCTCGCCCTTTGCTATGCAATCGACGAAAGCCTCGAAGTCGGTCGGCTCGAGCCCGGTTTCCGCGAGGACACGCTCGAGCGGGAAGTCGGCGAGGAATGCCGTGAACGCCTCGAAGCCCTCGGTGTGGCGGGCGATGAATTCGCGATCGACGGCGCCCCGCTCGAGCAGTCGGGCGGCGAGACCGTAGAAGAGCACGAGGTCCGACTTCGGCCGCAGCGCCAGATGTCGTCTGCCGGCGATCGCCGTCTCGGTGCGCCGCGGATCGATCACGATGATCTCGGGTCGATGGGGATTGCGGCAGATCCGCTCCCACAGGATCGGATGCGCGACGCACAGGTTCGAGCCGACGAGCACGATCACGTCGGACGCCTCGAAGTCCGCATAGCTGTAGGGCGGCGCATCGAAGCCGAAGGATTCCTTGTAGGCGCGCGCGGCGGTCGCCATGCACTGGCGGGTGTTGCCGTCGCCGTCGACCATACCCATCCCGAACTTCGCGAGGCTCCCGAGGAATACGAGCTCCTCCGTCGGGATCTGCCCCGTCCCGAGAAACGCCACCGCCTCCGGACCGTAGGCGGACTGCACGGCCGCCATGCCCTCGACGAAGCGCGTGATCGCTTCGTCCCAGGTGCACTCTTCGAGCTTTCCGCTCACGGGATTCCGGATCCACGGCACCGTCGCGCGATCCTCCGCCTCGAGGGCCGAGAGCGCTTCCCAACCCTTCGGACAGGCCATTCCGCGATTCACGGGATAGTCGGGATCGGGCGAGAGATTGAGCGCCTCCCCATCGCGCAGATGCGCGCGCAGCCCGCAGCCCGTCGAGCAGTAGCCGCAGACGCTCGTCGCGATGCCGTCGGGGGCCAGGCGCTCGGGAACCTGTCCGAGGCCGAAGCGCCCGGGCCGCCGGACGAGGTCGCGGGTCAACGGCCCGTCGTGGGCTCGGATCAGATCGAGGAGCTTGCTACCCAGGCTCAAAATGGTCTCCCGATTCCCGCCCCGGCTCACAGCGAGCCGGGCATGCCCCGCATCGCTTCGCTGCGGAAGAAGAGATCGCGTTCGACGAGCTCGCCGGCGAGGCAACCGAGCCCGCAGAGCAGGACCGCCCCGCTCTGCATGAGCGCGTCGTCGAGCATCAGACCGAACACGAGGACGACAACCGGCAGCCCCAGGCCGCAGACGAGGCCGAGTCGGCGCCGGAGCCCGGCCAGCGCTGCGAGCGGATGATCGAGAAGCAGACGCGTGCGGGCGAGCGCCGCTTCGTCGTGGCCGACCACGCCGTGCACGAGCCGACCCCGCTCCCAGGCGAGCTTCGCGGCGACCATGCCGAAGAGCACCGCGAGGGGCGCGAGCGCGAAAGCGGTCGGCGGCGACCCCGCGTCCAGCATCGCGCCGACGCTTGCGGAGAACGCGGCGACCGCGGCCCCGAGCAGGACGACCGTCGCGCCGAAGCGAAGCGCCGTCCGGTCCGCCCGCCAGAGTGGCCTGCCTGTGACGGCGTAGATCTGGATCGAGCAGAAGAGTCCCACGAGGCCGGTCGCGAGGGCGCTCGCCCGGGCCGCCGGATCCAGGCGTGCGATCCCCGCCGCGATCTCGCTCGCTCCCTGCGGCGCCCAGAGCTCGATCGTCGATGTAAAGAGAGCCGCGACGAGGGCGGCGGCGAATCCGCCAAACACCACGATCTCGCGGCTCATCCACGAGGTCCGCAGGCCGAGGAACGCGCGGAAGGCCCACTGCGGACGCCCGAGATGGAGAACGCCGACCCCGAGACCCGCGAAGCCCAGCAGCACCGCGGCCCCGAGTGCCACGAGGCGCGCTTCCCGGCCGTAGCTCGCAGGGAAGGTCGCCGCGAGCAGCAGGTCGAATAACAGGGCTCCGATCGACGCCTGGGTCAGGACGAGCATCGCCGCGAGCGGCGTATGCGGCTCCGAGGGAGTCGGCGAGAAGCCCTCGACGGGACGCAGACCGGGGGCCGGCTCGCGCGCCGACCGGTAGCGCGTCGTCGGCCCCGTCAGCGCGGAGCGCGGCATACCGCCCTGGATCACGGGGAGCAGCATCGCCCCTTGCGACGACGCCCGCGGCGCGTCGGGCGACCCAGTGATGTCGATGATCTCGATCGAGATCGCCTCGTTCGGGCAGCCCTGGACGCAGGCCGGTGCCTCGCCCGCGGAGAGGCGGCTGTGGCACATATCGCATTTGCGGACGATGCCGAGCCGCTCCGAGAACTGGGGCACGTCGTAGGGACACATCAGCTGGCAGTAGTGGCAGCCGATGCACTGATCGTCGAGGTGGATCACGAACCCCGTGATCGGATCCTTCTCGTAGGCGCGCACGGGACAGCCCTCGAGACACGCGGGCTCGGCGCAGTGGTGGCAGGCCGTCGTCACGGTCTGCCTGTGGGCCGTGCTGCAGCCCGCGCCGCCGCTCTCGATCTCGCCGACCTTGCGCCAGGTCTCGCCGACCTCGAGTCCGTTCAGGCTGTGGCAGGCGGTGACACAGGCCTTGCAGCCGGTGCAGGAATCGAGATCGACGGCGAAGGCGAATTGCTGGCCCGCGCCCGGGAGGGCGGACGGGATCAGCGATTCGAAGCGACCGCCATGGGCTTCTCCGGCGTCGTGCCAGGCGGAGAACTCGTCGACGGCGCGCAGCGTTCGCTGCTCGGCGAGCAGCAGATCGACGAGGCTCGGCACGCCGCCCTGAGTCGCCGCCGCGCTCATGCCCTGCCCCCGCCGCAGCCGCCACTGGCGCGCGCGCCGCCGCCACCGCAGCCGTGTCCCTTCGCGACGTTCTCCCGCTTCGTCACCCATTCCGCCGCCGGCGGGAGCTTCACGAAGAGGCCGTCCGAGCGGACCTCGACCGGGAAG
>JANMTD010000463.1:0-7945 GCA_031390075.1 Deltaproteobacteria bacterium
CGAAGGATTGATCACCGCGCAGGAGCGCACGCGCCGCTGCTTGCGTTCGCCGATCTTGCGAATCTGGCCGAGGGTGGCGTGGAGATGGGGGCACGCCTCGGCGTGCACACCGAGGATGTCGGCCCCCGCATCGATGTACGCCTCGAGATACTGCTCGGGTCGTTCGATCATCAGATGCACGTCGAGGGGCTTCCCCGCGACCTTCTTGATCGCCGCGATGACCGGTGGGCCGATCGTCAGGTTGGGCACGAAATGCCCGTCCATCACGTCGACGTGGATCAGGTCCGCGGACTCGATCGTGCGCAGCTCACTCGCCAGCTCGACGAAGTTACAGGCGAGGATCGACGGCGCGATCTGGATCTCATGGGCTCGTTGCTTCATGCGTCGTCTCCGTCGGCGGGGCCTGCGTTCGGGTTCTCGCGATTAGAGCCGCGAATGAGCCGCGCGGCGAAGAAGCCATCCATGTCGTTTCGGTGCGGAAGCAGTCGCAGGAATCCGTCCGTGTCGAGCAATTCCTGGATCTCGGCCGGCGCGCTCTCGCGCGGGGCGACCCGCCAGCTCGCCCGCGTCGCCATGAAGCCTCGGATCACGGATTCGTTCTCTTCGGGTGTGACCGTGCAGGTAGAGTAGACGAGGCTTCCGCCGGGCCTCAAGACGGAGGCGGCGGATTCGAGTAGCGCGCGCTGCACCCGCGCGAGCTCGACCAGGTCTTCGGGGCGAATGCGCCAGCGCGCGTCGGGATTGCGGCGCAGCGCGCCGAGCCCCGAGCAGGGCGCGTCGACGAGTATGCGGTCGAAGGGGCCGAGCTGCTCCTGCAGGTCGGCGAGGGATTTGGTGGCGTCGCGTTCGAGGGTCGCGATGCCCGTGAGCTCGAGGCGCCGCGTCCCGCGCCCGACGAGTCCGAGCCTGCGCTCGTGGCGATCGAGGGCGACGACCTGGCCCTGGCCCGCCATGCGTTCGGCGATCGCGGCGGTTTTCGTGCCGGGGGCGGCGCAGACGTCGAGGATCCGCTCCCCGGGCCGCGGATCGAGCCAGTGGACGACGAGCTGCGAGGCCTCGTCCTGGGGGCTGATCAGACCGGCGAGGAAGGCGGGATCCTGGCCGACGTCGCCGCGGCGGCCGAGCACGATCCCGTCCGGCGAATAGCGACACGCGACCGCGTCGGGAAAGCGCGTGCGGAGCTCGGGCAGCAGCGCATCGCGGGAGGTCTTCGTGCGATTGACGCGCACCGTGACCGGCGCCGCCTCGTTCATCGAGCTCGCGAGCAGGGCTGCCTCCTCGGGCCCGTAGGCCGCGAGCCAGCGCTGCGCGAGCCACTCGGGCATCGAGCAGGCGTGGACGAGATGGGCCACGGGATCCTCCGCGAGCGCAGGCAGCTCGAAGCTCTTGCCCTCCCGCGCGATCCGCCGCAGCACGGCGTTCACGAGCCCCGTCGCCCGTTCGAGCCCGAGCGCCCGCACGCAGCGCACGGCCTCGTCGACCGCTGCGGTCGCGGGAATGCGATCCGAGAAGCAGAGCGTATAGGCGCCGACCCGCAGCGCGCTGATCACGAAGGGCTCGAGCTTCGCGAGGTCGCGCTCGAGGGCCCGGCCGATGAGATAGTCGAGCCGCCCGCGCCAACGGAGCGTTCCGTAGACGAGCTCGGTCGCCAGCGCCCGGTCTCCAGCGGGCATGTTGCTCTGGACCAGCGCGTGGTGGAGCGCGAGATCGGCGTAGGCGCCGGCCCGCTGCACGCGCTCGACGACCCGGATCGCGATCATGCGCGGTGCGGTCGGACCGCCCGCCCGGCGCGGGCTTCCGTCGCGGGCGGGTCCGCGCGGACCACGCGGGCCCCGCACATCGCCCGCCGATTTGTCGCGCGGCGGTAGCGGGCTCATGCGGACCCCGGCGCGAGCAGGGCGCGTTCGCAGCGCGCTTCCTCGCCGAGCGGGAAGCCGCGCAGGAAATCCGCGCTCGCGAGAGTCTTGCCGCCGGCGCGCTGGACTTCGAGGGGGACGAGCCAGCCCGACCCGGTCGCGATGCGCAGGGGCACACCGGGCGCGCGGGTGTCGACCGCGCCCGGGCGCGGTCGCTCGCCCGAGTCGAAGGGCGCCGTCGTCGTGCGCAGCAGCTTGAGCTCCGTCTTCGCATCGCGCGTGATGAGCAGCAGGCTCGCGCCGGGCCGCGGGGCGAGGGCGTGGATCCGACGGGCGAGGGCGACGGCGCTCTCGTCGAGGTCGAGGATCGCGTCGGAGTTCTCGATCTTCGCGGCGTGGGTCGCGCGCGTCGCGTCCTGCGCGCTCCAGGCGACGCTTCCCGCCTCGATCGAATCGACGACCTCGGCGATCAGGTCGGCGGCGAGGGCCGCGAGGCGCAGCGCGAGCTCGGCGGTGTTCTCGCGCTCTCCGATCGGCGTGCGCGCGACGGCGGCGACGGGTCCGCCATCCATCTCTCGCTCGATGCGCATGACGGAGATCCCCGTCTCCGCATCGCCCTCGAGGATGGCCTGCGCGATGGGGTTGGCGCCGCGGTGACGCGGCAGGAGGCTCGCATGGGCGTTGATCAGATAGCCCTTCGACGGGAGCTCGCGGACCGCCTTCGGCAGGAACTGGCCGAAGGCGACGACGACACCGAGATCGGGTCGCAGGGCGCGCAGCGCTGCGACCGTGTCCGCGTCGCCGACCTTCTCGGGGCGCAGCAGCGCAATCCTCTCTCGCAGCGCCACGCCCGCGACCGGTGAAGGCGACGCCTTGCGCCCGCGTCCGCGTCCGCGGTCGGGCTGGGACACGACGCCGACCAGCTCGTGGCGCGAGCGGATCAGGCGTTCGAGCGTCGGACACGCGATCTCGGGGGTGCCGAAGAAGACGATGCGCAGGGGACTCAATGGGCGCGGAGTCCGGCGTTCATCCGTACTCCTCCGCCGCTTCTTCAGCGAGCTGCTTGCGGCGCTTCTTGACGTAGAGGCCGCGCTTCAAGCGGCTGATGCGGGCGATGTAGTGGATGCCGTCGAGATGATCGACCTCGTGCTGGATGCAGACGGCGCGCAGGCCCTCGGCGTGCTCGACGATCGGCTGGCCGTCGAGGTCGAGGCCCTGCAGCGTGATGCGCGCGTCGCGTTCGACGACGGCGTTGTAGTCCGGCACCGAGAGGCAGCCCTCGTCCCAGGAGATCCGGCCATCGCGCTCGGAGATCTCGGGGTTGATCACGACGAGCGGATGGCGGCCGACCTCTTCGTCGCTCCACTCCGTGTCGATCACGAACATCCGCACGCTCGCGCCGACCTGCGGCGCCGCGAGACCGATCCCCGGCTCGTCGTACATGACCTCGATCATGTCCGCCGCGAGCTCGCGGATCTCGTCCGTGATCTGCGTGATCGGCTTCGAGACGAGCTTCAAGCGAGGGTCGGGGAACTGGACGACTTCGCGCAGGGCCATCGGCTTCCCGTCGATCTTCCCGTCGATCTTCCTGTCGAAAGGGCTAACTAGTTGGTTCAGCTGGGGAAAACGCGCGATTTATAGCATGTGGACCGGGCGGGCGTCGAGCCCGGCCTGGACCGATCGCGGGAGCTTTCGCACTGCTTCGAGAACCGCTTCGCAGGCGGGTCGAAGCGCGGCCGGGTCCGCGCCCTTCAGCAGCAGCATGAAGCGGAAGCGCCCGCGCAGGCGGGCGATCGGCGCCGGCGCCGGCCCGAGGATCTCGACGCCGCCGGCGGCGCTCGCGCCCCGGGCCGCCACGGCCAGGACCTCGCCCGCAGCGAATGCCTCGCCCGCGTCCTCCGCGGAGACCACGATCCGCGTGAGCTCGCCGAAGGGCGGGTAGCCGAGGGCCTGCCGGTGCTCGAGCTCGGTCCGGTAGAACGTCTCGAAGTCGTGGGTCGCGACGGGGATCAGGGCGTAGTGGTCGGGCACGAAGGTCTGGACCACGACTCGCCCCGGCCGGACCCCCCGCCCCGCGCGCCCGGCGACCTGGGTCAGCAGCTGGAAAGTGCGCTCGGCGGCGCGGAAATCCGGCAGGTGGAGGCCGAGGTCGGCGGCGACGACGCCGACGAGCTGGACGCCCGGGAAGTCGTGGCCCTTCGCGACCATCTGGGTCCCGATCACGATGTCGACCGCTTCGTCGCGGAGCGCCCGGAGCACCCGCTCCGTGTGGCCCCGACGCGCGGAAGTGTCGCGGTCGAGGCGCAGCGCCCGGGCAGTCGGAAAGAGCGCCTGCACCTCTTCTTCGAGGCGCTCGGTACCGACCCCGAGCAGCGCCGTCTCCGGATCGCCGCAGCCGGAGCACGCCTCGGGCACCGCCCGCGTGGCGCCGCAGTAATGACAGCGCAGCGCGTGCTCGCTCGCGTGGAACACGAGCGCGACATCGCAGTCGTGGCAGCGCTCGGCGTGGCCGCATTGAAAGCAGAAGATCCGCGTCGAGAAGCCGCGGCGATTGAGGAACAGGATCGTCTGGCCCCCGGCCGCGAGGGTCTCCTCGATCGCCCGGCGCAGCGGCCGCGACAGGATCAGCTTGCGGCCGCGGGCGCTCTTCGCCTTCTCCTTCGCGAGATCGACGATCTCGACGGCGGGCAGCGGCCGGCCACCGACGCGGCGCGGGAGCGAGAGCCGGTGGAGCTCGCCCCGTTCGGCTCGGAAACGCGATTCGAGCGACGGCGTCGCCGAGCCGAGGACGAGCGGACAGCCCGCGCGGGCGGCGCGACGCTCGCCGAGCTCGCGGGCGTGGTAGCGAAAACCCTCTTCGTTCTTGTACGCCCCGTCGTGCTCTTCGTCGATCACGACGAGGCCGAGCGCTTCGAGCGGCGCGAAGAGCGCGCTGCGCGCGCCGACGGCGATCGCGGTCTGGCGCGAGCGCAGGCGCTCCCACTGCGCGAGTCGCTCGCCGGGCTTGAGGCCGCTGTGGAGCACGGCGACCTCGTCGCCGAAGCGCGCGCGCAGGCGGGCCACGATCTGATGGGTCAGCGTGATCTCGGGGACCAGCACCAGCGCCTGTCGTCCGGCGGCGAGGGTCTCGGCGATCGCCTGCAGATAGACCTCGGTCTTGCCGCTGCCCGTGACGCCGTGGAGCAGGAAGCGGGCGGGGAGCTGGCGCTTGATCGCGTCGCGGATGGGGACGAGGGCGAGCTGTTGGTCCTCCGTCAGGTCGACGCGCTCGCCGCCGTCGAGAAAGGCCTCGGTCGCGGCAAAGATCGGTCTCGTCTCGATCTCGATCAGCCCGCGGCGGACGAGGGCGCGGAGGGATGCCGGGGCCTGGGGATCGCCGTGGGCGAGGGCCGTGGTCGAGATCCCGCCCGCATGGGCGGCGATGCGCCGGAGGAGCTTTGCCTGGGCGGACGCCCGGGCGAGCGTCGTCGTCGCCGCGGACTCGAGATCGAGGCCGGCGACGCTGCGCGCGATCCGCACTGTCGGCACCCGGGCACGCGCAGCTTTTCGTTCCAGGCGTCGCTCCACGAGGCCATCGCGCAGCAGACTCTCGAGCCGCCGTGCCACCGCCATGCCCGGCAGCGCGCGCACGAGCGAGGGCAGCGTCGCGGGTCCCTCGGCGAGTCGTTTCAGGATCGGAAGCGCCTCGCCTCCGAGCGCCCCCGCGCCGAGCGCACCCTGGGCGAGGGCCCGCTCCCCGCGCGTCGTCAGCGCCCAGGGTCGTGCCACGCGCGGTGCCGAGCCGGGGGGAAGTCCGTGGCCGATCGCGAGGCCGATCGGACAGAAGATCGCGTGCGCCTCGTCGGCGAGCACGCGGATCAGCTCCTCCGAGACCGCGGGCTCCTCGTCGAGCAGCTCTTCCACCGGCGAGAGCGAGCGCTCGAACCCCGCCTCGTCAGCGCCCCGCAGATCCTCGGGCACGATCAGCCCGACGAGCTTCTGGCCGCCGAAGGGGACCCGCACGCGGCGGCCGACGAGCGCTCCTTCCTCCTCCGTCGTGTAATCGAAGAGCCGATCGACGGGGACGGGAAGCGCCACGCGAACCGTGCATTTCGCCCGAGCTCTGGCATCGTCCGCGCGATTCGGACCGAGACCGTCGAAGAGGGGGGACGACATGGCGAGAGCGTATGCAGGCGGGCCGCGCCGGGAAAGGCCGCGCTCGTTGAAGCCGCGCGTGCGCCTCGAGAATTCGGGGGGTGCCAAGAGTCTCGTCGTCGACGAGACCTTCGCGTCGTTCTACCGGCCCGGTGAGCTCGCGACGCGCTGTGTCTGGGATGCGATCGCGGCCCCGCTTCTCTGGCTTGCGCCAAAGCGGAGGCGGCGGATCCTGATCCTCGGCCTCGGCGGCGGCTCGGTCGCGCGCCTCGCCCGGGCGATCGCCCCCGAAGCGGAGATCGTGGGCGTCGAGCTCGATGCCGAGGTCGTTCGCCTCGCCCGGACTCATTTCGAGCTCGATCGGCTCGGGCTTCAGGTCGAGCTGGCCGACGCGCGGGAATGGCTCGCCGAGCAGGCGCGGGCGGGGGCGCGTGCTGGGCGCTTCGACGCGGTGCTCGAGGACGTCTTCATCGGGCGCGGCGACGCGGTGCACAAGCCCGACTGGATTCCGGATCCGGCGCATGTCCAGGCGGCGGCGCTGCTCGAGCGCGGCGGCCTGTTCGTGAGCAACACCCTCGACGAGCATGCCCGGGTTGCCGCGGGCCTGCGCGAATCCTTCCCGAGTCTCGTCGAGATCCAGGTCGTCGACTACGACAACCGCGTGCTCGTCGCCGGCGGCGCGGGGCTCACGGGCACGGCCCTTCGTCGCGCAGTCGCCGGCTCGCCCATCCTGCGCGAGAGCCTGCCCATCCTGTCGTTCCGGACGCGGGCGTCGGCTGCGGAGCGCGCGGGTTAGGTCGAGCCGTGATCCTCGTCGAGGAAGTGCAGCACGACCTGGTTGAAGCGCTCGGGCTGCTCCGCCATCACGGCGTGGCCGCTGTAGGCGAGGGACAGATCCCGGGCGTTCGGCATTGCCTCGGCGATCTCGCGGCTGAACTTCGATGGCGTGAGCAGGTCGCGCCGGCCGCAGAGGGCGAGCGTCGGGTGCGGCAGTGCGGGCAGGCGGGCGAGGGCGTCGTGGCCCATGCAGGCGTCGCACTGGCGGGCGAAGGGCTCGCCGGTGAGAGGGGTCTGGCCGTCGTCGAGGTGGGCGATCGCGGGCTCGAGGAGGTCGGTCTCGTCGAGGGATTCGTCGGAGAGGGTCCAGATGAGACGGTGGCGGATCATCGCCCGCGCCGGCGTCTTGGCCCGCGCGAGCGCCGCCCACTCCCCGAGCAGCATGCGGCGTTTGGCGTCGGGCCGCGCCCAGGTTCCCACGAGCACGAGCTTCCGGAAGCGACCCTGGGCCGCCAGCGCCGCCTCCTGGATCGCCATCCCGCCGAGAAAATAGCCGGCGACGTCGACACGCTCGAGCTCGAGCGCATCGAGGAGAGCCACGAGGTCACGGCCCAGATCGGCGGTCGTGAAGGGATGGCCCGGATCCTCGCTCTGGCCGACGCCGCGGTGGTCGTAGATCAGGACCGGACGATTCTCCGAGAAGCGCGGCACCTGGAAGGGGAGCCAGCCGGCGCAGCGACCGGCCATGCCCATCACGAGCACGATCGGGAGCAGGCCCGGTTCCGGCTCGCGGGCCGGGTGGAGCTCGTAGTAGAGCGAGTGACTCGAGAGCTTCGCGAGCGGCATCGGGCGAGTGTACCGGCTCGTCCGATTCGCGGGTCGCGGATCTTGATCGGCGGGGCCGTCGAGGCGCTCTAGCTTCCCATCTTCTTCAGATCGGTGAGCACGCCCTTCGCGACCGCCTTCAGGGTCTCGAAGACGCCCTGGCCCGTCGTCGCGCAGGCCTCGAACTCGGGCGCACCGCCGGAATTCAGAAGCCGCCGCAGCTCCAAGAGGGGCGCCGCGTTCGGCACGTCGCGTTTGTTGTACTGGATCACGTACGGGATCTTCGCCAGGTCGTAACCCTGTTCCTTCAGGTTGACCTTCAGGTTGTCGAGGCTCTCGATGTTGGCCTCCAT
>JANMTD010000053.1:0-4014 GCA_031390075.1 Deltaproteobacteria bacterium
TCTATTACTTCTGGGCGTTCGCCACCTGGCGACCCGGTCCGTATCGCCGGCATCGCTGAACGAAGCCTACATGGACTCCTGCAACCACGCCTTCGTGCTGACGAACGACTCGGATCTGACGTCGGCGGATTGAATGCTCAAGCAGTAGTTTCCGCGGAGGCGCACTGGAAATCACCGGCGTCTTGGTGGGCGACCGGTTTTCATCGGCCTTAGCTTATGTTCTGGATGCGGCGGGAAATACTATTACCGTGCACGGGTACGATACTCAGCGGGGACTAGAGACCGGGCCGTGGTTGCTGATCGGAGAGGACTTCTACGATATGGGTCGGTTTCCGAGATCGATTCCTCTTGCGCCTCAGGGGAACTTCCAATGCTCATTCGCTGGCTGCAAATAACTATCGTGCTGAGTGGATTGTGCGGCAGTGTCGTATGCTGCTCAATCTGGACTGAGAATCACCTGATCCCTCAGGGCTATGTCGGTCCGGTCGTCATTCTCTACGGCGCCGTGCCGGGACGGGACGGCGCTGCGATTGATCACGATCCAGCCCCACTCGTGATAGGGGAAGACGGGGTGTTGCGGATCGGTGGGGCTGGCCCCAGAGAAGGGCTGGTGACTCGAAAGTTCTACTACGTGGACTCTGCGCTCAATCGTACGGAGATTGATTCGTCGGGAACAATGGACCAATTGCAGGCCTTCGGAGAGCAAGTCGGCAATATCCCAGAGATGGACATTAGGTGGGTATCCTATTTCGTCGGCGTACCGAGAGAGTTTTCCAACTTAGAAGAATCGCGACGAAAAGCCGTAGAAGCTGCGATCGGCAAGAATGGACTGCTCGAAATTCCTAGCTCATTGAATCCGCAATTGTAGTAGACGCGACCAGCCGTTCGGAGCTAAACCGCATCCGGCCTCATCACCGCATCCCCCCCACCATCCACGCACAACACCGTCCCCGCGCAATACGGGTGCTCCAACAAAAACCCGATCGCCGCCGCGATCTCCTCCGGCTCCGCCGGCCTCCCCGCCGGCTGCGGAAAGGCGTCGAAGTTCGGCCCAATAACGGGGTGCGCCCGATCCCGATCCCGGAGCGGTGTTCGGACCGGCCCCGGCGCAATCGCATTGAGCCGCACTCCGGCCTGCATCCATTCCGGCGCCTGTCGCCGCACCCACCGGACCAGGGCGCGCTTCGCCGAGACATAGCATCGCGGCCCATCGAGCTCCGCCGCCTGGGCCAGCGCCTCCGCCTCGCGCCCCGCAAGACAGACGTCCTCGAGCGGTCCGCCGAAGTCCGGCAGCGCGAGCGCGGTATTCGAGGAGACGGCGACCGCGCTGCCCCCGACGCCACCGGTGCCTCCCGTTCCGCCCGCCCGCCCGAGTAATCCCCGCGCCCCCTCGATCAACGCCACACACCCGAAGTAGTTGACCGCGACGATCCGCGCGATCGGCTCGTGGCTCGCGCCGAGTCCCGCCGCTGCGACGAGCCCGTCGAGTCGCCCCTTCGACAGCCGCTCCAGCCCCGCGACGACCTCGACACGACCGGCAGGCTGCGAGAGATCCGCCTCGATCTCCGCACCGCGCAGGTCGATCCCGATGACCGTGTGCCCACCGGCTTCGAGATGTTTCCGCACGGCGGCGCCGATCCCCGATGCCGACCCGCTGACCGCGTACAGACCCATGCGCTCACGCTCCCTGCGCCGTGAATTTGTCCGACGCTCCTTCGGGCTCTTGTTCTCGGGTGGCTAGGCCGTCGTCGACCGGCTCGACCCGCCCGCTCCGCCGCCTGCCGCCGCAAACCGCGCCCGCAGCTCGTGCT
The DNA here is from genome assembly GCA_031390075.1 of Deltaproteobacteria bacterium. GTDB lineage: Bacteria > Myxococcota_A > UBA9160 > UBA9160 > UBA4427 > UBA4427. The sequence continues at coordinate 1,812 of JANMTD010000053.1, forward strand.
TCAAGATCTTTCCGCTCGCGTTGTGCGGCAGCTCGCCGAGAAGCTCGAGCTGCTCGGGGAGCTTCTGCGACGCGAGTCCGGCCTCGCGGCAGTAGGCGACGAGGGATCTCAGGTCGAGGGAGGCACCCGCGCGCAGCACGACGACCGCACAGCCGCGCTCCCCCGTTCGCGCATCCGGCAGCCCGATGAACGCAGCCTCTGCGATGGCCGGATGCGCGTAGAGGAGGTCCTCGACTTCTTTTGCGGAGATGTTCTCGCCGTTGCGGATGATGATGTCCTTGAGGCGCCCCGTGATCGTCAGGTAGCCGTCGCGATCGACGCTGCCGAGGTCGCCGGTGCGGAAGAATCCGTCGGCGTCGAAGGCCTCGGCGTCGAGGCGGCGATCGAGATAGCCGCAGCAGACCTGGGGGCCGCGGATGCGGATCTCGCCGGAGGCGCCGGGGGGAAGCGGGGCTCCGCTCTCGTCGACGACACGGACCTCCGCGCTCTGGGCGACCCGTCCCTCCGTGCGCGCGAGGCGATCGTCGTCGTCGTGGATCGTGCTGACGCTGAGAAATGGGACTTCGGTCGAGCCATAACAGGAGACGACGCCGAGTCCGCCGAGCTCCGCGCGGACCTCGCCGTGGAGCTGCGGCGGTTTGGGGGCCGCGCCCGCCATCGCGGCTTTGAGCCGCGGGAAGAGGCGCCGGCCGGGATCGCGGCGCTGGCTCGCGAGATAGCGGATCACGAGCGGTGTCCCGCCCGCGGCAAACGTGCACCCGAGCCTTCCAAAGAGCTCGGGGGTCGACTCCTCGAACTGCTCGACGAAGATCGCGCTCGAGCCCGTCATCAGCAGCACCATCAGCATCGCGATGCCGCTGATATGCGTGAACGGAAACGGGATCGCCCAGCGGTCTTCGACGCCGATCGCGAGGGAGATCGACACGCCGAGCGCACCGGCGGCGATCGAGGCATCGCTGTGCAGCGCGCCTTTCGCGACGGAGGTCGTTCCCGACGTGTACAGGATCCAGCGCACCGCATCCGGATCGAAGGTCGATCGCGGCGCGGGGGCGAGGATCGCTCGATCCGCTTCGGGCAGCGCGCGGTCGCAGACGAGGACTCGCGTTGCCGGGTCCGCGCCCCGCGATTCGGTCGGCGACTCCGTCGTCATCTCCGCGACGACGGACTCCGCCATCGCGGGATAGTCGAAGGCGCGCCAGACCGGCGGAACGACGAGCAGTCGGGGGCGGACCTCGGCGAGAATCTGCGTGAGCTCGCGCTTGCGGTAGATCGGGAGGATCGGATTCTGGACGGCGCCGAGGCGGGCGAGGGCGCCGGCGAGGACGGCCGACTCGATCCAGGTCGGGAGCTGCCAGGAGACGCGGTCGCCCGGCCCCACGCCGAGCTTCGCGAGGCCTGCTGCGACGCGCGAGCAGCGGTTGCGGAACTCGACGAAGCGGATCTCGCTCCCGCGTTCGTCGAGCAGGAACACTGCGTCCGGCGTCGCCGCGGCCCGCGCTTCGATCAACGGCCAGAGGTTGCGTTCTTCGATCACGCCGGCTCCGCCCTTGAAAAACTCGCGCGGCCGCGATCGAGGATCGACACGCCGTCCTGATTCACGACCCGGAAGAGAACAGGGGCCATCGCGCTCGAGCGCGCGGGATCCGCGTCCGCCCTCCAGACCTGGGTCGTTAGCGTGTCGCCGTTGTAGGCGGGGGCCGCGAACGAAGCGTCGATCGAGCACATCCGGCTAGGTTCGGAGCCGCCGACTGCGTGGAGGAGCATGCGCCCGGCGATGCCGATCGTGTTGAGGCCGTGGAGGATCGGGGCCTTCATGCCCCCGCGCAGGGCGACCTCCGGATCGACGTGAATCGGATACGGATCCTGGCCACCGTGGCGGTAGAGAAGGCTCTGTACGTCGAGGGTCTTGTAGCTCGACTGATAGTCGGGCGCGCGCTCGGGCACGCCCGCATCCGGCCGCGACGGAGCGGCCGCGCCGCCGAAGCCACCCTCGCCCCGCACGAATAACGAGTTCACGGCGCGAAAGAGCGGCCGCCCCGACTTCCGGTCGTCGGCGCGCACGGCGAGCTCGACGAGGGCGCCCGAGCCCTTGTCGTAGATGCCGTCGACCTTCGTCCGAACGAGCACGTCGCCGTTCGGCTCGACCCTGCCGAAGAGCTCGAGACGGATCTGGCCGAGCACGATCTGGTGGACGGCGTAGTCG
>JANMTD010000055.1:0-2615 GCA_031390075.1 Deltaproteobacteria bacterium
CGCCCAGCAGCGCCGTCGCGAGCTTCGTCGCATCGACGAGCTCGAGTCGCTCTTCACCGATCGCCGCGCGCATCCTCGCTTCCATTCCGGCCGACGACATGTCGAGGTCGGGATGCGAGGCGAAATCGGCGGTCGGCGCGACGTGGGTGTTGACGATCGCCCGCGTGCGCGTCGGCGAGAGCTTCTGGAGCCCGTCCTGGCCCGTCGTGACGACGATGTCGCAGCCGAGGACCAGGTCTGCGCCCCCGGCGGAGATGCGCGTCGAGTGGAGATCCTCGGGGCGCTTGGCGACCCGGATATGGCTCGCGACCGCGCCGTTCTTCTGGGCCAGGCCCGTCACGTCGAGGAGTGAAACGCCCTTCCCCTCGAGGTGCGCCGCCATGCCGATCAAGGCCCCGATCGTGATCACGCCCGTCCCGCCGATCCCCGCCACGAAGACGTTGAAGGGCTGATCGAGGGCCGCCACCGGCGCATCGGGCAGATCCGCGAAGTAGTCGCCGCCGCTCTTACCATCAGGAGAGCCGCCGGGGGAATCGACGGCCTGCTTCTCGAGCTTGCGCATGCGGCCGCCGACGACCGTCGCGAAGCTCGGGCAGTAGCCCTCGAGGCACGAGTAGTCCTTGTTGCAGGACGATTGATTGATCATGCGCTTGCGGCCGAGCTCGGTTTCGATCGGCTCGATCGAGATGCAATTCGACTGGACCGAGCAGTCGCCGCAGCCCTCGCAGACGAGCTCGTTGATCACGACGCGCTTGTCGGGGTCCTTCCACTTGCCCTGCTTGCGAAGCCGCCGCGCCTCGGCGGCGCAGGTTTGATCGTAGACGATCGCCGTGACACCGGGGATCTCGCGCAGCTCCTTCTGAACGCGGTCGATCTCGCCCCGGTCATGGATGAGCACGCCGGGCGGAAATGTGCCGGGCAGGTATTTATCGATGTCGTCGGAGAGGACGACGATGTGCGCGATGCCCTCGCCGGCGAGCTGGTGGGCGATCTCGGGCGTCGTGATCTCGCCCGCCATCTCCTCGCCCTCGATCGGCTGGCCGCCCGTCATGGCGACGGCCCCGTTCACGAGGATCTTGTACGTGATGTTGAGATTCGCGGCGACGGCGGCGCGAATCGCCAGCAGGCCCGAATGGAAATACGTGCCGTCGCCCATGTTCTGGAAGATGTGCGGGATGTCGACGTAGGGCGCCTGCCCGATCCAGTTGGCGCCCTCGGCCCCCATCTGGTTCACGGCGAGCGTGCGCCGCTCCGGCAGCCAGACCGCCATGCCGTGACAGCCGATGCCGCCTAACGCGATGCTGCCCTCCGGCACGACCGTCGAGCGATTGTGCGGACAGCCCGAGCAGAAGGACGGCAGCCGGGCGAGGCCCCCCGCCTGGACCGTCAGGAGCGGCGTCGCCGCGAGCGGCACGAGAGCGCTCGTCCAATCGGGGGCGAAGTCGGCGATCCAGCGGCGCAGCACGCCCGCCACCACACCGGGATTGAGCTCCCCGACCTGCGGCACGAGCGGGCGCCCCATCGGATCCTTCTTGCCCGAGAGCCTCGGCCGCGGGCTCGCGTTGTAGAGGATCGAGGCGAGCTGGTCTTCGATCACCGGCCGCTTTTCCTCGACGACCAGCAGGTCGTCGTGGCCGGAGGCGAAGCTGCGGAGCCGTTCGGGCTCGAGGGGCCAACTGAGCGCGACCTTGTAGATCGAGATCCCGAGATCCCGGAGCTTCCGCTCGTCGAGGCCGATCTCCTCAAGGGCCTGGCGCAGATCGCCGTAGGCCTTGCCCGTCGTCACGATGCCGAGCCGCCGACGCAAGCCTTCGACGACGACGCGGTCGAGGGGGTTTGCGCGCGCAAAGGCACGGACGGCAGAAAGCCGGTGCTCGAAGAGACGCTCCTCGACCTGAAGGGGCAGGTTTGCCCAGCCGATGTGCAGCCCGGACGCGGGCGGTTGATAGTCGGTCGGCAACACGATCTGGACCCGCTCGGGCGCGACCGAGACCGATCCCGAGCTCTCGATCGTATCCGTCAGGCATTTGAATCCGACCCAACAGCCCGAATAACGCGAGAGGGCCCAGCCGTAGAGACCGAGGTCGAGGTAGTCCTGGACGCTCGAGGGATTCAGCACCGGGATCCCGCAGTGGATCATCGCGTGCTCGCTCTGATGCGCGATCGACGACGACTTGGCGCCCGGATCGTCGCCCATGAGGGCGAGCACGCCGCCGTGCTTCGCCGTCCCGGCGTAGTTCGCGTGCTTCAACGCGTCGCAGGAGCGGTCGACCCCCGGCCCCTTGCCGTACCACATGGAGAACACGCCATCGACCTTGGCCCCGGCGTGGAGCGTCGCCTGCTGCGTCCCGAAGACCGCCGTCGCGGCGAGGTCCTCGTTGAGGCCCGGCTCGAAGCGGATCTGATGCGAGTCGAGGAAGGCCTTCGCCTCCCAGAGATTCATGTCGAAGGTCCCGAGCGGCGAGCCGCGATAGCCCGAGATGAAGCCCGCCGTATTCAGCCCGGCCGCGAGGTCGCGCTCGCGCTGCATCAGCGGGAGCCGGACGAGCGCCTGGTTTCCGGTCAGGAAGATCCGCCCCGACTCGATCCGGTAGCGGTCCTCGAGGGCGTAGTCG
>JANMTD010000133.1:0-19803 GCA_031390075.1 Deltaproteobacteria bacterium
AGGTCGAGCGCGCGAGCGGGATCTGATCCCGGAGCGCCCAGGCCGCGATGAGCCCCGCCCCGAGCAGGCCCAGCATCACGCCTCCGCCCCGAACACGCCCTGCCCGTCGATTCGCCCTTCCATTCGCCATCGGTTGCTCCCGCCCTCTGGCCCCGGGCACCATCATGTCACGCCGCGGGGCTCGAGGGAATGGGTTGTTTGTTCCCCGGCTTGCTCGCGGGTGGCCACGGGGCCGGGTAACGTCGCGCGGGGCGGATCCGTCGCGCGGGCGACCGAGCGGCGTTCCCACTGGCCGGGCGGACCGCTTGGAGGCGATCTGCGCACGGGCGATCCCAGCACACCCGAAGCCCACGCCGAGGAGGCTCCCCATGCCCGCAAACATGCCCGCAAAGAAGTCCGTCGAGATCATCCGCCGATCGTGCCCGACCTGTGAGGCCTGCTGTGGACTCAAGGTCCACGTCGACCGCGACGCCCGGCAGATCGTCCGCATCGAGGGCGACCCCGACGATTTCCGGAGCCGGGGCTACCTCTGCCCCAAGGCCTACGCGATGAAGGCGGTCTACGAAGATCCCGATCGATTGACTAAGCCGATGCGCAAACGGGCCGACGGCCACTTCGAGGAGATCTCCTGGGACGAGGCCTTCGCCTACGCCGCAGAGAAGCTGCGCCCGATCCGCGAGAAGTATGGCCCGCAGTCGGTCGGCGTCTTCATCGGCGAGCCGACGGGCCACAATCTCGGCGCTCTTCTCTACACGACGTTGTTCATGCGCGCGCTGCAGACGCCGCGGGCCTTCTCGTCGGCGACGATGGACCAGTTCCCGAAGAACGTGACGCTCAAGCTCATGTACGGCGACGGCTGGATGTTCGTGATCCCCGACGTCAAGCGGACGGATCTCTTCATCTGCATGGGCGGCAATCCGGTCGTGTCGCAGGGCAGTCTGATGGGGACGCCGGACGTCCCCGGTGTGCTGACGGCGATCCGCAAGCGCGGCGGCCGCGTGATCGTGATCGACCCGCGCCGCACCGAGACCGCCGAGCTCGCCGACGAGCACCATTTCATCCGCCCCGGGACTGACGCCTACTTCCTCGCCGCCATGATCCAGGTCTTCTTCGCGGAAGATCTCGTGAACCTGGGCCGCTTCGCCGCCTTCACCGACGGTGTCGACGAAGTCCGCGAGCTCTGCCGCGAGTTCACGCCCGAGGCCGTCGCGGAGACGACCGGCATTCCCGCCGCCACGATCCGCGCCCTGGCCCGCGAGTACGCCACGACGAAGAAGGCCGCCCTCTACGGCCGGATCGGAACCTGCACCCAGGAGTTCGGAACCCTGTCGAGCTGGCTGCTCGACGTCGCCGGCATCCTGACCGGCCATTTCGACGAGGTCGGCTGCATGATGTTCCCGCGCCCGGCGCCGGGTCAGTCCGAGCCCGGGGAAGCGAACGCGCCCATGTCGGTCGGCGCCTACCGCTCGATCGCCCGCGGACTCCCCGAGATCGACGGCCAGCTCCCGGCCGGCGTGATGGCCGAGGAGATCGAGGAGCGAAGCGCCGGCGACCAGCGCATGCGGGCGCTGCTGACCGCCGCCGCGAACCCCGTCCTTTCGGCGCCCAACGGCAACCGCCTCGCCGCAGCCCTCGGCGAGCTCGACTTCATGGTCTCCGTCGACATCTACCTGAACGAGACGACGAGCCACGCCGACCTGATCCTGCCGACGACCGTCTCCGTCGAAGAGGAGAACTTCGACTTCACCTACGCGACGACCTGCTCCCACAACTACGCCCGCTGGTCCCCCGCGATCCTGCCGGCGCCCGATGGCGCGATGCCGCATTGGGAGGTCCTGATGCGCCTCGTCGAAGCCGCGACGGGCGTGACACTCGAATCCCTCGACGACTCGATGGTCGGCGGCATCGCCGCCAGCGTGGCCCGGCCCGGCGGCCGCTGCGAAGGCAAGACCCCCGACGAGCTCAAGGCGGCAATCGGCGACGAGCGCGGCCCGCTCCGGATCCTCGACCTCATGCTGCGCGCGGGCCCCTACGGCGACCGCTTCCAGGAAGGCAGAGAAGGTCTCTCGCTCCGCGCGCTGCGCGAGGTCGGCGGCCTCGCCGATCTCGGCCCGCTGCAGCCGCGGATGCCCGAGGTCCTGAAGACCCCCGACCGCCGCATCCCCCTCGCCCATCCCTACATCACGGCGGACGTCGCGCGGCTGCGCGCCGCCCTCGCCGACGCGAAGCGCAGGTCGCGCCTGCTCCTCGTCGGCCGCCGCCAGGTCCGCAACATGAACTCCTGGCTCCACAACGCCCAGGTCCTCGCGAAGGGTCGGACGCGCTGCACGCTCCTCATGCATCCCGACGACGCGAAGCGCTTCGGCCTCGCGACGGGCGAGAAGGCGCGCGTTCGCTCACAGAGCGGAGAGATCGTGACGGAGGTCGAGGTCAGCGACGAGATGATGAAGGGCGTCGTCAGCCTGCCCCACGGCTTCGGCCACACGCGGCCCGGCTCGCGCACCCAGGTCGCGACGCGGCTCCAGCCCGGGGCGAACGCGAACCAGCTGACCGACGAAGGCCCCCTCGACGTCCCGAGCGGGACGCATATCGCGAACGGGATTCCGGTCGAGGTCGCGCGGGCCTAGCGAATCGCGGGCCCCACGCGCGCTCGACTCGCCGCGCTCAGTCCGATCAGACCCGCGGCGAGAGCGATCCCGATCCCCGGCTCCGGCACCGGCCGGATCCAGATCGGCGAGCTCGTCGCCCGCTCCTGGATCGCGTCCGGGACCGAGCCGTCGCAGCAGTTCTCGAAGCCGGCGGGCGGGGTCGACGTGCAGTCGATCCCCTGTGCGCGGCACTCGAGGGCCGACCAGCGGCAGGTCGGGCTCTCGTGGAGGCGCGCATAATAGAAGGCGTGCTCGTCGGGATCGAAGTCGAGATCCTGCCACTCGCCGCACAGCGCGGCAACGCCGCTCCCGTCGGTCGTGCAGCTCTCCAGGTCGAGGGCACCGGGCGCGGGCGGGCCGCCGGCGATCGTGACGACGGACTCGTGCGCCGCGCCCGCCTCGTCGACCCAGCCCTTCACGATCTCGATCTCGGCGAGGGGGGTCCCCTGAAACCCGGGGGAGCCCGGATCCTTCAGCGCCGAGACGACGAAGCGCGGCCCGGCGTCGGCCGGGTCCGCCGCGAGCTCGCCGCCCATCGGGACGCCCTGCGCATAACCCTGCGCGACCAGGTCCGGCTGCGCACAGAGCCCCGCCGGCAGCTCGAAGCCCGCGAAGAACCGCAGCGTCGGCCGCGTCCCGGAGGTCGCATAGCTCTCCCGCCGCTCGATGCCATCGAAGAGCGATGCGCGGGAGTTCTCCTCCGCATAGACGGCCATCAGGCCGCCCGGATTGAAGCGGACGCGGCTGTCGGAGAGGCGCAGGGCCGGCGTCGCGTCGTCGCTGCCCGTATGCCCCGGAAAATCGTCCTCGAGGGTCGCACCGGGGGTTCCGTTATGCGTGTCGCTCGAGCCGATGAAACCCTGGGCGAAGGGGTCGGCACCGAGCTCCGCGCCGATCGCGAGGCCCGCGAGGAGGGCGTTGCGGACGTAGGCGAGCGGCGTGTCCGAGGCCGGCGGGCCAGTCGCGAGCTTCTCGAAGCTGCAGCGGGCATCGCTCGTCCCGACGCCGGGCCGACACTCCGAATCGCCCTTGTGCTGCGTCAGCTCGACGAGGGGCTCGTTCGCGCGGCGAAAGAGCGCGTCCGTGAGCGTCATCGGTGCGCCGCCCGGCCCGGTCGTCTGGTAGCTCACGCCCGCGCTCAGGTTCGTGTTGTGCGGGATCGTGATCGCCTCGCAGTCGCCGCCGACGCTCGCGCACTGGGCGTCGAGGGCCGACCAGAGCTCGAAGGGATCCTGGACCTCGACATAGCTCTGGGGGAGCGCGGGCACGTCCGAGCCCTTGAAGATCACGTTGCGGTGGCCCGTGTCGCCACCCGGCGACGCGGTCCACTCGTAGCCGATGAAGGTGCTGAACTGGCAGCTCGGGGCCGCGTCGTCGAACTCCGCCGCCGCCAGTCGCACATCGTTCCACGGCGTCAGCGCCGCCTGCAGGCAGAATTGTCCACCCGTTCCACAAAACGCGCGGCGCTGCGGATCCGGGTTGGTGAACTGCGGGCCGAAATAGAAGCCCACGAGGGGGAAGTTGCCGTCGCGGATCGCCTGACAGGCGGGGGTCTGCAGGTTCGCGACCGTGCAGAGCCGCGTCTCGCCGAGCATCTCGGAATGGTCGGTCACGGCGGCGAAGTCGAGGGGCACGCGCAGCTGGTGGTTTCGCGTCGGCTGGCCCGATGGATCGAAGGGCGGGAGCCCAACCGGCTCGCCCTTCGCGAAGCGGTAGGCGTCGCGGGGGCCGTTGCGGGTCTCGAAGGTGTAGGCGTCGAAGGAGAGGGCGGTGTGGACATGGACGTCGCCGAAGTAGGGCTGGCGCGCCGCGGTCCAGTCCGCGCATTGCTGGGCTGCCGCTTCGCGAGCGAAGAGCGGGACGAGGAGAAACCCGAGGCAGGCAGCCGCCTTCCACGCGATCGCGCCGGTCGATCCAGACTGCTGCAGCTTCAACGCATCCCCTTCACGGTCGGTCGCGGCGCCGGCCATGCCTGTCCAACCGGCGATCCCCGCACGGGTTTCACGCGCGCCCTCCCAGCGAGGGGTAGCCATGAAGGCGCGGGGGGTGACGCAGGCGAGACGAAGAAGCGAGGGGCGGCCGGGGGCCGCGAGCGCACTATCCTCGCGCCGAGCCCCAGCGACCGGAGGACCCGCATGCCCGCCTACACGTTGACCGTCAACGGCGAACCCCGCGCTTTCGAGGCCGCCGCGGATACGCCGCTGCTCTGGGTCCTGCGCGACGTGCTCGGCCTGACCGGCACGAAATACGGCTGCGGCGCCGGCCTCTGCCGCGCCTGCACGATCCACCTCGACGGCGAGGCCTCCTTCTCCTGCCAGATCCCGATCAGCGCCGCCGACGGACGCCGCGTGACGACGATCGAGGGGCTGTCGCCCGATCGCAGCCACCCGCTGCAGAAGGCCTGGATCGAAGAGGACGTGCCGCAATGCGGCTACTGCCAGCCCGGCCAGATCATGAGCGCGGCGGCCCTGCTCGCGAAGACCCCTGCCCCGAGCGCGAGCGAGATCGACGGCTGGATGGCGACGAACCTGTGTCGCTGCGGGACCTACAACCGGATCCGGAGCGCGATCGAGCGCGCGGCGGCGGAGCGGAAGAACCATGGCTGAAATGAAGGCTGAATCCGAAATCACGCGGCGGGCGCTTCTGCAGGTCTCGGGCGGAATCGGTCTCGGACTCGTGGTGTCCTTTATCGCACCGGCGGGCGCGCTCTTCGGCGGGGCTGCGCCGGCGGGCGCGGCGAATGCGGTCGCTGTGGCGCCCGGCGGCGAGGTGACCGCCTACGTCCGGGTGGGGCCCGACGGAATCGTCACGATCTCGCTTCCGAAATCCGAGATGGGGCAAGGCGTCCTGACCTCCCTCGCGATGCTCGTCGCCGAGGAGCTCGAGGTCGACTGGTCGAAGGTCCGCTCGGAGCACGCGATCGCGAACGACGCGCGCTACGGAAAATGGGGGACCGGCGGGAGCCGCAGTGTGCGCGAGAATTTCGACTCCTTCCGGCGCGCCGGGGCGACGGCCCGGGAGCTCCTCGTTTCGGCGGCGAGCGAGGGCTGGGGGGTTCCGCGCGAGAGCTGTCTCGCGAAGGACGGCGAAGTCATCCACGAAGCGAGCGGACGCCGACTCGCGTATGCGGCGCTCGCCGAGCGCGCCGCGCAGCTCCCCCTGAATAAGAAGGCGAAGGAGCCGAAGCTGAAGCCGCGCTCGGCCTGGCGCGTGATCGGGAAGGAAGTCCGGCGCCTCGATACACCGGCCAAGGTCGACGGCTCGGCGATCTTCGGGATCGACGTGCGGGTCCCGGGCATGCTGGTCGCCCAGGTCGTGCGGCCGCCGGAGCTCGGGGGCGCGGTCGCCTCCTTCGATGCGAAGCCGGCGCTGGCGGTCGAGGGCGTGCGCGCGGTGGTCGAGATTCCGAACGGCGTCGCGGTCGTGGCGACGAGCTTCTGGGCGGCGACCTCGGGGCGAAGAAAACTCGCGATCGAGTGGAAGCCCGGTCCGAACGGGACCCTCGACAACGAAGCGATCCGCAAGCTCTGTCTCGCCGCCGTCGAGAAGGGCATCACGGCCCGCAACGATGGCGACGTCGCGAAGGCCCTCGCCGGTGCCGGAGCGAAGCGCAAGCTCGAGGCCGTCTACGAATTCCCCTACCTCGCCCACGCGACCCTCGAGCCGATGAACTGCACGGCAAAGGTCGACGCCGATTCCTGCGAGCTCTGGGCCCCGACCCAGTCGCCGACCGGGGCCGCGGATGCGGCGGCGAAGATCACGGGCTTCTCCGTCGACCAGATCCGCGTGAACACGACGCTCCTCGGCGGCGGCTTCGGCCGGCGCTCGGCGACGGATTTCGTCGAGGACGCGGTCCATCTCTCGAAACACATGAAGGCGCCTGTCCAGGTCATCTACACCCGCGAAGACGACATGCGCGCCGGGCTCTACCGCCCGGCCGGCGCGAACGTGATGCGCGGCGCCGTCGACGCCGAGGGCTGGCCGACGGTCTGGGACCAGCGCATCGCGAGCCCGTCGATCATGCGCGAGAAGAGCTGGACGGCGATGATGAAGGACGGCATCGACTTCACCGCCGTCGAAGGCGTGCGCAATCTCCCGTACGCGATCCCGAACGTGTTCGTCAGCTGGGCCGACGTCGTGCTCCCGGTCTCGACTCATTGGTGGCGCTCGGTCGGAAGCTCGCAGAACGGCTGGGTGACCGAGTGTTTCTTCGACGAGCTCTGCGCCCTCGGCGGCAAGGATCCCGTCGAGGCCCGCAAGCGCCTGCTCGCGAAGCATCCGCGCCACGTCCGCGCCCTCGAGCGCGCCGCCCGGGAAGCCGGCTATGGCAAGCCGCTGCCGAGCGGCCATGCGCACGGCGTCGCCGTCCACGAGTCCTTCGGCAGCATCGTCGCCCAGGTCGCCGAGGTCTCCCTCGAAGCCGATGGCCAGCCCCGGGTCCACCGCGTCGTCTGCGTCGTCGACTGCGGCGAGGTCGTGCATCCGGCGGGCGTCCGCCATCAGATGGAGAGCGGGATCACGGTCGGCCTCTCCGCCGCGCTGACCGGCGAGATCGCGATCGAGAAGGGCCGCATCACGACCGGGAACTTCGACGGCTTCCCGCTCGTGCGGATCGGCCAGATGCCCCGCGTCGAGACCCACATCATCGCCGAAGGCGATCCGATGGGCGGAATCGGCGAGCCGGGAACCCCGCCGATCGCGCCGGCGGTCTGCAACGCGATCTTCAAGCTCACGGGCAAGCCCGTGCGGCGGCTGCCGATCGGGACCGTCGCGCGGATGGCCTGACCGGTCGCGCCTAAGGCAGGCTGTACGCGATCACGGAGCCGCCGAGCGGCGAGCCGATCACGACGTCGCCGCCCGGTGCGACGACCAGGAACTGCTTTCCGTCCGGTCGAAGCCTGTAGGAGATCGGTCCGGCGTGGAGGCCGGCGGGCAGCGCGAAGGTCGTGATCAGCGCGCCCGTATCCGCGTCGTGGACCCGCAGCGCGGGCTCTTTCGTACCAGCGTGAAAGACGAGACCCCCCGCTGTCGCGAGCGCGGGTCCGAGACTCGCGCGCACGCCGTCGAGGGCCCCTGTCGCCGTCGGCGCGCGCCACGCGATCTCGCCCCGAGCGAGATCGACGGCGACGACCTCGCTCCACGGCGGTCGATTGCATGGCACGCCGTCCACCTCGAGAAACGTGCGCCCGAAGAGCGGATGCAATCGGTATCGCTCCCCCGTTCCCCGCCCCGTGAAGAACCAGACCACACTCCCCCAGCCCACGCCCCGCAGCGGCCTCACATCCGCGCCCCCGCCCGTCGCGCGTTCCGCGACCTCGTCGAGCCGGATCACGTGGACGAGATTGTTGACGGGCACGAAGAGCCGCTGCCGGACGGGATCCCAGCTCGCCCCGGACCAGTTCGCTCCGCCCGCCGAGAAGGGGTACTGGACGGATCCGCGCAGACTCGGCGGCGTGAAGAGCCCGTCGTTTCGAAGGGCGGCGAGTCGTTCTCGGCAGGCCTCGAGATGCGCAGGCGTCGGGGCGTAGAGATCGGCCTCGCCGAGGGATTGCGGAACGAGGGGCGGCGGCGCGCTCGGAATCGGTTGCGTCGGGGAGGTGTGTTCGCCGGGGAGGTCCGAGGCCGGCGCGGGTCGTTCCACGACCGGGAAGAGCGGACGCCCCGTCTCCCGGTCGAGCACGAAGACGAAGCCGTGTTTGGTCGCCTGGACGACGGCGTCGACCGGTGCCCCGTCGCGCTGCAGCGTGACGAGCACGGGCGGGGCCGCGAGGTCGTAGTCCCAGAGATCGTGGTGGACGGTCTGGAAATGCCATCGCCGGCGACCGGTCTGCGCGTCGAGGGCGACGACGGCGTCGCTGTACAGGTTGTCACCGAGGCGGTCTCCGCCGAAGAAATCGGGACTCGGCGTGCTCACGGGCAGGAAGACGAGACCGCGCGCCAGATCGGCCGTGATCGTCGACCAGACGTTCGCCGCCCCCGCGAGACGCGTCCCGCTCTGCCAGGTCTCGTGACCCGCCTCGCCCTTCTCGGGAATCGTTCGAAACGTCCAGCGCAGCGCGCCGGTCCGCACGTCGAAGGCGCGCACCTCGCCGCTCGGCGCGTCCGGCCGGAGCGTGTCCGCGATCGACGAGCCGACGACGATCAGATCGCCGACGACCGTCCCGGGCGAGGTCACACCGTACTCCCAGGCGTCGTAGACCGGCGCGATCCCGTTCAACAGGTCGACACTGCCCTGCTCACCGAATCCCGCACAGGGCCGACCGCTCGACGCGTCGAGGGCGAAGAGCCGCGAGTCGAGAGTCGCGAGAAAGACGCGCGCACTGCACGGCCCCTCGTCCGCCTCCCCCGCCTCGGCCCGCCAGTAGGCGACGCCGCGATTGATCCAGCGATTCGCGTACGCGCGTCCGCGCTCGAGCTTCGGATCGAAGCTCCAGAGCTCACGACCGGTCTCCGGATCGAGGGCGATCACGCGATTGCGCGGCGTCGTCACGAAGAGACGCCCGTCGACCACGACCGGCGTCGACTCGAAGGCGCTCCCGCGATTGATCCCGAGCGGAAATCGACCCTTCCAGCCCTCCCCATGCTGATAAGTCCAGGCGACCCGAAGCTGCTTCACGTTCTCGCGCGTGATCTCGGCGAGCGGGGAATAACGACCGCCGCCGGGCAGACCCTCGGTGACAGGCCAATCGGCGGTCATCCGGGCGGGGGCTGCGCCCGACGACTTGCCCCCGGACTCGCCCCCCGGCTCGCCGGTCGCGTCGGAGGAAGCGATTCCGAATGCCACGGCCCACGCGATCAGGCAGGCGACGGCCCAGAGCTTCGATTCCATCAGGGCTGATCTCCGCAGAGCGCGCGGGTGACGAACTCGACGACGGCGGACTCGACGGCCGCCTCGTCGGCGAAGCGCGGATCCGGCAGCGGGTCCCAATGCGCGTGGACGGCCCACTGCACGGCGACTTCGAGCGTCATGCGGGCCGTGACGCTCGGATTCCCGAAACGGGGAAGGTGTCCGCTCTCGACCCGGGACTGCAGATATTGCTCGAGCAGCGCGACGACGCCGCCCCGTCCGCCCTCGGACCAGAGGGCAGCGAGCGCCGGGAAGTCGCGAATGCAGCGATCGAGGAGCTTGATCGCGACGCGGTGTGCGGCGAGCATCCGATGGAGCTCGCGGACGATCGCCTCGACTTCGGCGCGCACGTCCGCGACGCGTCGCCGGGCGATCGCTTCGGCGAGCACCGGCAATTGAGCATCCCGCGCGATCCGCTCGCGCAGCTTGCGCAGCGTGCTGCCCGGCTTCGGCGTCGGGACCGGCAGCCCGCGCGGCGCCGGAATCGCCTCGGCGCGATCGGCGTTCACGAGGGCCTGCTCGAAGAGCGCCTCCTTGCTCTCGACGTATAAATAGACGGTTCCCTTGGCGACCCCGAGCGCAGCGGCGACGTCCGCCATCTGGGTCCGGCGATAGCCGCGCTCGAGGAAGACGGCAGTCGCCGCGCGGATCAGGGCATCAAATCGATCGGAAGGGGCGGATCGCACCATGGATCGAATCTAAACTGACTGATCCGGTCAGTCAAGATGCCTCGCGCTGTTCGGTCAGCGTCGCGTGTCGCCGAGGCGAAATCGACGTCGGGAGTCGAAGAGGCACAACGACAGCAATCCAATGACCGTCGAGACGAGACCCCGCGGCTCGGGTACCGCAATCGCGACCGCGAAGTTCTCGCCCGTTTCGACCGCAATCGATCCACCATCGGTTCCCGTCACCGCGCTCGGAACCGCCGTCTGGCCGAAGGAGGGATCGCCCCAACAGATCACATCGCGCGTTCCCGCCTGGACCGCGCAAGCGTGGTCGTAATTCGTGGCGATGGCGATCGCCGATCCGGACGTGCCATTGACGGCCGAGGGCACCGGGCCATGCAGCCCGCCCCAGCAGACCACCGCACCGTTCACCGATCGGATCGCGCAGGCATGATCATTCCCCATCGCGACGGCGCTGGCGCCGCCCTGGGCCCCGCTGAGCGAAGCGGGGACACTGAGATCGTAGAAATCACTCTCGAAGTTCCAGCACACGACACCCCGGTCGACGGCGCGAATGGCACAGCTTCCGGATCCACCGGAAAAAGCCTCGATCGCCGAGACAGGTCCTTGCGTGCCGTCGACGGCGGGCGGCGGCATGATCGAGCCGCCAAAGCCCCAACACACGACACCCCCGTTGGACCCCCGGATGGCGCAGGCGTGACTGTGTCCCGCCGCGACCCGGGTCGCTGGATTGGGGATACCCTGAACGGCGGGCGGGGGAGTCGACTGGTTGAACTGATTGGTACCCCAGCAGACCACCTGACCGTTGTCGGCGCGGACGGCGCAGCTGAATCGAAATCCCGCGGCGATCGCCGACGCGGTGCCATTCGTGCCGTTCACCGTGTCCGGGGGCTGGCTCTCGCCGAAGACATTGCTGCCCCAGCACACGACGCCGCGGGTTCCCGTTCGCAGCGCGCAGGCGTGCTCGACGCCCGCCGCAATCGCCGACGCGATGCCCTGCGTCCCGTTCACCGACGCCGGCGGGACGTTCTGCCCGTCGAAGTTGTCACCCCAGCACACGACCACGTGGGTTCCCGAACGAACCGCGCAGACGTGGCGGAAGCCGGCATCGAGTGCGATCGCCGTTCCGCCCGTACCATCGATCGACCCGGGCGGTACGGGTCCGCTCAGGGGAGGCTCGGAGCTGCCCCAGCAAACCACTGCGTTCGTATTCGCCTGAATCGCGCAGCTGAATTGGTTTCCCGCCGAGATGGCCGTGGCTCCCGTCGCGGATCCGTTGACAAGGACCCCGCTGACCGCAGCGGGGGGCGTCGCCGCGCCGTAGAAGGTCGAGCCCCAGCACACGACCGCGCCGGCCGCGCCCGCCCCTCTCCGAATCGCGCACGCATGCTCTTCACCGACTGCGATGGCCGAGGCGCCTCCCTCCGCGGCGCTGACGGTCACCGGCGGACCAAGGACCAGCCCATTGCCCTGCCCGAACCCCCAGCACACCACCGCATAGGTACCGGCCTGAACGGCACAGCTGTATCGGTTTCCCAAAGCGAGCTCGACCGCAGTACCACCCGTTCCGTTGACCGACGGGGGCACCATCGTGTGGAACTGGTTTGGATCGCCCCAGCAAATCACGGCGCCGCTTCCAGCCTGGATCGCGCACCAATGCGTCCACCCGATCGAGATCCGGGTGGCCGACCCATTCGTCCCGTTCACGGACGCAGGCGGCGCCGGCACGTTCTGTCCCCAACACACGACCGCGCCCGTCCCCGCCTGGATGGCGCAATAGCTCCCCCGTCCCGACGCGAGGGAGAACGCTACGCCCGCGGTCCCATCGACTGCTGCCGGCGGGCTCGCTTGCCCGGTCGCATTCTCCCCCCAACAAACGACCGCGCCCGTTCCCGACCGCATCGCACAGGACGCGTCGAAGCCCGCGCTGACGGCGGTCGCACTGATCGGAGGTGTCGAGCCCGCGCCCCAAGCAACGACGGGACCGTAGGCCGATGCGAGACTCGCAACCATTGAACCAAGCCCGGCCACGAGAGCCGTGACGGCCCAAACGTTCCAACGATCCCGTCCACGGGGCCTGCCGAGAAACCCAATGCGATTCAACCAGGACTGATATTTCATTGGTGTGTCATCTCGACGTCAGAATACCTGTTCGTCCGCTTTTCGGATGTGTTATTGACACTCGTCACCGTGTAAACCAGCGGATTTGTTCTCGATCATCCCCCGAGGTCGCCCACAAGGATGAACGCGTTCTCGGGATCGCACTGGATATCGACGTCCCGATGCCGCCGACCGCAGACGAGCGATGGAGTCCATGCGCGGTCGAATTTTCGGACTGCCCCTCCATGAAGCCCTCGGGAGACCCCGCATGAAGTTCGGAATTCGCATCCCCCCGCCGCAGATGGGTCCGATCGGCGATCCCGATTTCGTCGTCCGCTATGCGCAGCTCGTCGAGGAACTCGGGTTCGAATCGATCTGGGTGATCGATCACGCGATCATGTGCATCGACTACGACTCGACCTATCCCTACAAGACGACCGGCCGAACCCCGATCCCCGCCGAAGCGAACATGCCCGATCCGCTGATCCTGCTCGCCTGGATCGCGGCCGCGACCGAGCGGATCCGGCTCGGCACCTCGATGCTGATCCTGCCGCAGCGCAATCCCATCCTCCTCGCGAAGGAGGTCGCGACCCTCGATCGTTATGCGAAGGGCCGCGTGACCCTCGGCGTCGGCGTGGGCTGGGTCAAGGAAGAGGTCGAGGTCCTGAAGCAGGACTTCCACGACCGGGGTCGGCGTACGAACGAGTGGATCGGGATCCTGCGAGCGCTCTGGTCGGAGGGACTCTCGGAGTTCGAAGGGGATTATTTCCAGTTCAAGGACATCGCGAGCTTCCCGAAGCCCGCGCAGCCCGGCGGCATCCCCCTCATGATCGGCGGCCACAGCGCCGCGGCCGCCGTCCGAGCCGGCCGCTACGGCGACGAGTTCTATCCGCACTGGTCGACTCGGGGGCCGAACGAGGAAGCCCTGAAGGAGCTTCTCGCGATCATCGCCGTCACGGCGGAAGAAGCGGGCCGCCGTCCGTCGGACGTGCGACTGACGCTGACGAGCACGAGCGACGAGAAGACGGCCTATGAAACGGCGGAGCGCTGTGCCCGGCTGGGCGCCGAGCGCGTCGTCGTGCTCCCGCCGAAGGGAGAGCTCGATGGCGCCCTGCCCGACCAGCTGCTGCGATTCAAGCGAACCGTCATCGATCCGCTCGCCGGCTGATCCCGGGGCCTCGGGACCGGCCCGCCCCGGCCCATTCCGGCGGCCCGGGCGAGCCGCCCAGACCCAGCGACCGGCGGCGATCCGCCCTCCCCGAGTCGGCGCGTCGGTCCGGCGACGAGGCGCCGTGTGGGCGTCGGAGGTCGCTTACAGCCACCTCCGAAGAGCCTGAAGGGCGATGGCGATGGGACTGCCCCCCGAAAAACAGGGCGTTCGCGAGAGCGGGACCGACTGGATCGACCCGCGGTGCGACCCGGCCGGACCGGCCCATCCTTAAACGATCTCAGGATTGCGGCCCTGGCCCCTGGGCCACTTCGATGGCCTTGCGCTAGTTTCGCGCTCGAGTGGTCTCCGATCGGTCCCCTGAGATGGCCTTTGGCCAACCCCTGACTCCCTTCGAAAGTACCTCTTCGAGCTCCGCAATCCGCCCGAGACGACGTCGTCGCGAGGGATGGAGTTCGTCAAAGCGATGGAACGCCGTCTAGATCGTCTGGACTCGTAACCGGAGCAGTCCGTGGCCATGCAAGCGTGCATGATCCACGAGGAAATATGCATTTGGGCAAGAAGATTTATGTCGGCAACCTTCCCTTTTCCGCCAACGAGCAGGATCTGCGTGAGCTCTTCGAGCGCCACGGCAGCATCGACTCCGTCAACGTCATCATGGATCGTGAGACGGGACGCGCTCGCGGCTTCGCCTTCGTCGAGATGAGCGACGCGGCGGCCGCGGCCAACGCGATCCGCTCCCTCGACGGCAGCGACATGGGCGGCCGTGCGCTGCGCGTGAACGAGGCCGAGGATCGCCGCGGTGGCGGCGGTGGCGGCGGTGGCGGCGGCGGTGGTGGTGGTGGCGGCGGCCGTGACGGCGGCGGCGGCGGTGGCCGCGGCGGCGACCGCGACGGGGGCGGCGGCCGCTTCCGGCGCTAGTCCTTTGAATTAGGATCGATTCGATTCGAGACGGGCGGTGAGCACCGAGTGTGCTCGCCGCCCGTTTAGTTTGGGGCTCGCTCGCCGGTCGGGCCGCCGCGGCCCGGATCGAACATGAAGCTCGCCGCGATCGACGAGCATATGATGATCCCCACCATCGCGAGGAAGGTCTCGGCGAAGGCGCTCCGGTAGGCCTCGATCACGGCCCCGCGCAGGGGCTCGGCGAGGGCGCGGATCGCCTCGGGGCTCCCGGCGAGGCCATCGAGAACGCTCCCGGGCGGCATCAGCGGCCGGACGTCGGTGCGAAGATGCGCCGCGAAGCGCAGGCCGAGCAGCGCACCGAGGGCCGAGCTCCCGATCGTCTGGGCGACGGCCCGCGCGAAGCCCGGGAGCGAGCTCGCTACGCCCAGATGGCGCTCCGCCACCGCGTTCTGCAGCGACGCGATCAGCACCGGATTGAGCGGCCCGCTCCCGAGCCCGAGCACCAGCGAATAGCCCCAGAAGACGATCCGCGGCGTCTCCGGCCCCGTCGTCGCGAGCAGCACGAGCCCGGTCGCATAGACCGCGAGCCCCCCCATCGCATAACGCCGGTAGCGCTGGGTCGCCGACGCGAGCCGGCCGACCACGATGCCGGAGAGGAGCAGGCCGAGCGTCAGCGGCATCAGCCCGAGCCCCGCCTCGACCGCCCCCGTCCCGCGCACGACGAGGCTGAAGAGCGGGATCATGAAGGTGATCGCGAAATTGCTGAGCCCGTAGAGAAAGGTCGTCAGGAGCGGCGCCCATACGGCCCGTTCCCGCAGCAACGCGAGCTCGACGATCGGCTCCGATGCCCGCCGCTCCCAGAAATAGAAGCCGGCCGCGAGGCCGGCACTCGCGCCGAGCAGACCGAGCGCCCGCGCCGAGGTCCAGCCGAGAGCGCGCCCGGCCCACGACGTGTAGAGGATCAGCGCGCCGACGGAGCAGAAGAGCAGCGCCGCCCCCGCGAAATCGACGCGATGCTCGAGTCGCGCCCGCGGCATCCGGTAGCCCCACTGCAGCAGCGCGAAGGCGGCGAGCGCGGCCGGGACGTTCAAATAGAACATGAAGCGCCAGCCCGGACCGTCGACGATGAGCCCGCCGAGCGGGGGTCCGAGCATGCCCGCCACGGTCCACACGACCGTCACGAAGGCGACGTAGGCCGGGCGATCCCGCGGCGGCACGACATCGGCGAGGATCGCGTAGGGCATCGTGAGGAGCGCCCCGCCTCCGAGACCCTGGAGCGCCCGGCAGACGAGCAGCCAGGACATCGAGGGACTCTCGGCGGCGAAGAGCGAGGCGAGGATGAAGAGCGCGATCGCCGATTGGAAGACGCGGCGGCGCCCGTAGAGATCGCCGAGCTTTCCCCAGATCGGCATCGAGGCCGCGCTCGCGAGCAGATTCGCCGTGAAGATCCAGGGCGCCTGGCTCATGTCGCCGAGCTCGCCGGCGATCGTCCCGACCGCCGTCGCGAGGACCATCTGATCGAGGGCTGCGAGGGATACGCCGCACATCATCCCGACCAGCACGATCCGGCGCTGGCGCGCAGAGATCGGCGAGGTCGACGCAGGCTCCGCGGGCGGCATGGGGGCCCACGATAGACGACCCCTGCGGGTTCGCCGTCGGGCGGGCGAGATGCCGCCCTGCTGGGCTGGTCTGCCCGAAGCGCGTGCACAGGCCGGCACGATTTCCTGCGCCAGTGGCTTTTCCGCCGCGCGACGGCCTCCGCGGCTGGGCATCGAATTTGCGTCCGCATCGAGACGTGCGGACCCCCACCGGTTCAGCGTCGCGTTCTCCTGTCGCGCGTTATCTCGACGCGTTGCACGCGCGTTTCCGCGCCGTCGACGACGGCGAAGTCGCGACCTACATCCCCGAGCTCGGCAAGGCCGACCCGCGCTGGTTCGGCCTCTGCATCGCCACGATGGACGGCGAGCTCTACGAGGTCGGCGACTCGCGGCAGCCGTTCACGATCCAGTCGATCTCGAAGCCCTTCGTCTACGGGCTGGCGCTCGAGGACCGCGGCAAGGATTCGGTCCTGAGGAAGATCGGCGTCGAGCCGACCGGCGAGGCCTTCAACGAGATCAGCCTCGAGTCGGGCAGCGGGCGCCCGCGCAACCCCCTCATCAACGCAGGCGCGATCGCGGCGACCGCTCTCGTCGCAGGCCACACCCCGGAAGATCGCTGGTCCCGCCTCGTCGCGATGTTCGAGACCTACGCCGGGCGCAGCCTCACCCTCGACGAGGCCGTCTACCGCTCCGAGAGCGAGACCGGTCATCGAAACCGCGCCATCGGCCACATGCTGCGCAACTTCGGCATCCTCGACGAGGAGCCCGATACACCGCTCGACCTCTACTTCCGCCAGTGCTCGATGCAGGTCGATTGCCGCGACCTCGCGCTGATGGCCGCGACCCTGGCCGGCGGCGGCGTGAATCCGCAGACCCGCGAGCGCGCGATCCCGACGGACTACGTCGACGAGGTGCTCAGCGTGATGACGACCTGCGGGATGTACGACGCGGCCGGGGATTGGCTCTACCGAGTGGGGTTCCCGGCGAAGAGCGGCGTCGCGGGCGGAGTGCTGGCGGTGCTGCCGGGACAGTTCGGGATCGGCGTCTTCTCGCCGCGGCTCGACGGGCGCGGCAACAGCGTGCGCGGGGTCGCGGTGTGCAGCGCGCTCTCGACCGAGCTCGAGCTCCACGCATTCCGGGCGGCCCGCGCCGCCCTGTCACCGATCCGCGCGCGTTTCGATCTGCGCCGGGCGGCCTCGCAGCGCGCGCGATCCGCCGCCGAGCGCGACGCTCTCGCGAGCGCGGCGGAGCGCGCTGCGATCTATCAGCTGCAGGGCGATCTCTCCTTCGCGGCGATCGAGCGCGTGGCACGCCGACTCGGACCCGAGCTCGACGGGCTTTGCTGCCTGGTCTTCGATCTCGATTGGGTCCACGAGGTCGGCGACCCGGCGATCCGGGTGCTGCGTGAGCTGCTCGCGAGCGCCGCCGACGCGGGCATCGCCTTCTCCTTCGTCGGTCTCGCGCGACACGCGCGCCTCGCCCGGAGTCTCGGCGAGGCCGTCGCCGAGGGCCTTTTTCCCCATCCTCCGCAACACACCGATCTCGACACTGCGCTCGAGTGGTGTGAAGAACGGATCCTGGCGAGCGCTGAATTTCCGGCGACCGTCGGCGAGCTCGCGTTCGAGTCGCTCGAGGCGCTGCGCGGACTCGATCCCGCCGATCGCCGGCGCGTCGCCGAGTTGGCTGTACGCCGGGAGATCGAGCCGCGCGAGGCCGTCGTCCGCGAAGGCGATCCCTCCGAGGAGATCTTCCTGCTCGTCGCCGGACGACTGAGCGTCTTCGCGACGAGCCCGACGGGCCAGCTCCGGCGTCTCACGACCCTATCGCCGGGCATGACCTTCGGCGAGAGCGCCCTGATCGAGGACGGCAAGCGAACGGCGCTCGTGCGCGCCGAAGAGCGAAGCGTCTGCTGGACGCTTCGACGCGATGTCCTCGAAGCCGCGAGCGCCACACACCCGCGCCTCATGAGGGGCCTGCTCGGCAGCCTGCTGCGTTCGGCGATCGGGATCAACGCGCGCCTCACGCGGGAGCTCGCGATGGTGCGCAGGGACTCGGCGGTCCCCGGCCTCGGACCCTAGGCTGAAAGAGAGGCTCAGCGCACGGGCGGCGAGAAGACCGGCTGCAGGTCGTAGGTTCCGTCGGGCTTGATCAGGTCGGTATTGCAGAAGGCCGAGATCTTGTTGCCCGCCGGATCGCGCAGATAGGCCAGGTAGTAACCGGGTTGATAGGTCGACCGCCGGCCCGGTGCGCCTTCGTCGCGGCCGCCGTGGGCCAGGCCGACGGCGTGGAAGCGATCGACGTCGGCGGGCGACGGCGCATGCAGGCCGACCATCGAGCCGTTGCCCACCGTGGCGGGCTTGCCGTCGATCGGATTGCAGACCCAGATCCGCGGCATGTACGCACCGTCCCCCTGGCAGTAGCCGAGCCAGGTCTCGGTCGTATAGATGCGCTTGTGCCCGAGCGTCCCGAGCGCCGCGTCGTAGAACTTCATGGCGCTCAGAATATCGTCCACACCGATCGTGACATAGCTGATCATGAGAGCTCTCCTTTGGCTCCGGCGCTCGCGCCGGCACTAACGCCGGCGCAGATCCCGCGGCAATCCGAGGCCGCGCTCGCCGATCACGTTGCGCTGGATGTTCGAGCTGCCCGCGGCGATGCCGGAAGCGAGCTCGAAGAGGTATTGGTCGACGAAGTCCGTGTCCCCGGCCGCCGTCGAGACCGAGTCCCAGGTCGAGCGCGCCGGCGCGCGGAGCCCGTCCTCGCCGAGCAGGTCGAAGCCGAGCTGCGCGACCTGCTCGCCGAGCTCGCTGCCGTAGAGCTTGTTGACGAGCAGCGGAAGGGCTGCGAGCGCGTCCTCGCCGCGGGCTGCGGCCGACAGCTGCCGGAGCGTCATCGTCTCGGCGCAGCGGACCTGGCCCTCGATCGCCGCCAACCGCTGCCGGATCACGGGATCCTCGCTCGCGGGTCGACCGTTGCGGCGTGTCGTGCGCGCCAGCTCGAGGACGGCAGCGAAGCGCTGGCGCATGCGCGGGCCGCCGCCGAGATTGCGCTCGTATTTGAGATTCGCGCGGGCGACCTGCCAGCCCTGGCCGCGCCGGCCGACGATCCAATCCGCCGGCGTCCGCGCGCCGTCGAAGAAGACCTCGAAGAAATGCGTCGCGCCTGTGATCTGCTTGAGCGGGCGGACGTCGATGCCGGGTTGATTCATATCGAGCAGCAGGTACGAGATTCCCGCGTGTTTATCCGCTTCGGGCTCGCTGCGGAACATGCCGAACATCAGGCCCGCCTGGTCGGCGTCGCTGGTCCAGATCTTCTGGCCGTGGATGACCCACTCGTCGCCCTCGAGCCGCGCCGTGCTGCGCAGCGCGGCGAGATCGCTGCCTGCGCCGGGCTCG
This sequence comes from Deltaproteobacteria bacterium, assembly GCA_031390075.1. Classification (GTDB taxonomy): domain Bacteria; phylum Myxococcota_A; class UBA9160; order UBA9160; family UBA4427; genus UBA4427. The sequence goes on from JANMTD010000133.1 coordinate 19,346, forward strand.
CTGTAGCCCTGACACCAGCTGAAGTCGCCGATCAAGGTCGGCGGGATGAACTTCTCGCATTGCCATTCGGCGCCGGCCTCGAGCAGCGTCGGGACGATCATCCCCGTCGCCTGCGGACCGAGCCGCCAGGAGAAGGGCGAGGCATCGAAGAGCCCGGCGACGATCATCTCGCGGATCGGATCGAAGGGCTGCTCCGAGCCGCCGAAGCGGCGCGGGATATGTCGATAGACGAGGCCCCGCGCCGTCGCCGCGAGCAGGAAGCCGCGGCGGTCGATGTCCCGCGGCGTCTCGGCGAGAAACGTCGCGACCTCGTCGCGGAAGCGGTCGTACTCGGGGCCGTATTCGAGCTCCATGGCGGGGTTCCTCTCGATCTGCCCTCGGCGGCGCCGAGGCTAGTAGGCCGCCAAGCGCGCGAGGCGTTCGCGATGCTGCTCCGGCGAGCCCAGCCAGCCGCGGTC
>JANMTD010000140.1:0-6106 GCA_031390075.1 Deltaproteobacteria bacterium
ACTCCTGGTCGTCCGAGAACGTGCCGGCGGCCAGCGCGGTCTGTTCCTGCGTCAGGTACTCGAAGCGGCCACCGATGCCCGTGTCGTCCGTGATGCCGAAGCGACCCGCCGTCGCGATACCGAACTTGTCGGCGTCCTCGACGTCCCCGCCGAAGTAGCGGACCCAGTCGAAGTTGATCCAGCCCGTGAAGCTGTCGCTCGGAGCGAAGGTCGCCACGACGTCGAAGACCGAGGTATTGCACGCGGTGCTCGACGAATCGCAACGCGGTGAAGTCGGGTCTTGACCGACGACTGCGCCGACGTTGAGGCCAAAGCCGTCGCCTGCGAACTTGATCTGCGCGATACCCGCCTTGTCCCGATCCACGCTGAGGTTCGTGTCGCGATAGACCTCGTTCACGACACCCGTGATGAGGGTCAGGCTGTCCGTGAGGGCAGTCGTGGCCGTGACACCGGTGTACGTGAAGGGCTGCAGCTTCTGGAACACGACACCTTCGGTGACGTTGATGTTGACGTTCGTCTGCAGGACCTCGGCACCGAGCCCCGTGGCGAGCTTGCCGGCATCGAACCGGACGCCGCTTCCGATCGGAGCGAGATAGCTCACGTAGCCCGTATAGATCAGACCCGAGTCGCGGCCGCCATCGGCACTGCCACCCGAGAGAGACTGCTGCTGCGCGGTCTCACCCCAGACGAGATCCGCGTGGAAGCCCGCACGGCTCTCCTCGGTCGGTGCCTTGTCGAGAGTCAGCCAGAACTGATCGAGCTGGAAGCTGTCGCCGTTCTTGTGCGTGAAGAACGGGTCGTTGACGGCCCCTTGCGTGGAAATGCCGTTGCCGGTGTCGTTGTCCCCCCCGTCGATGAAGCGGTAGTTGTAGCTGGCGGCCGCGATCCCGGTCACGTCGACCATCTGGAAGAAGTTGCCGACGCTGGAGCGAATCCCTTCGTCTCCCTCTTCCACGAGGCCCGCGGTCTCGAGCATCTCGCGCTGCTCGACGTTGTGCTGCTTTTCCTCCTTCAGCTCCGCGGAGGTCGCCTCGAGGCGATCCTCCATCTCGGCCATGCGCTGCTCAAGGAGCCGGATCTGCTCATCGCTCGCGGCGGTGGCTCCGAACGGCGCGAATAACAAACTCGCGCTGCCCAGGGTGGCGGTGATCAGTTTGGAACGCATTGACTATCTCTCCTGGTCGGTTGGTGGGCTGACTTCTCGAGGGGCGGCAGGACTCTAACGCTCGAACCATTCCCCGCCCACGAGAATCTGATCGGGGTCGGATTCCCCGGGCGGAGGCCAACCCGGCGATTGCAGACGCCGGCGCTCGACTTCGCCGAACCGGTGACAGAGCAATGTGCGTGCCGGATTCCGCAGGATGAGAATCGCTTCGAAAGCGGATCTTGTGCGGTCTCGCGCCGGACTGAGTTGGGGATTGCTTGGTCGATGGCCATCGGGTGCACAGGGACCGGGCAACTGTGTCTTGAAATGCACAATTGAAGTGCGCGCCGATGGCGGGGCGAGGAGCGACCGGTCGGACGGTCGGGGTGCCGCGATTCAGGAGAGCCGGCGGATGGGCTCGTCGTTGCGAAAGGCGAGAATGGCATCGAGAGCTGTGGTGTAGAAGACGCGATATGTGTCGCGGCTCGCATAGCCCATGTGGGGGGTCAGGAGGGTGTTGGGGAGGGTCCGCAGCGGGTGATCCCGGGGCAGGGGCTCGCGATCGAAGACATCGAGGGCCGCACCGCCGATCCGCCGCGAGCGGAGGGCGTCGATCAGGGCGGCTTCGTCGACGACCGGTCCTCGGGAAGTATTGATCAAGAGAGCCGTGGGCTTCATCCGCGCGAGCTCCGCGGCCCCGACATAGCCGATCGAACGCGGCGAGAGCTTGAGCTGGACCGTGATCACGTCGCTCTCGCCGAAGAACGTGTCTCGATCGACGCGCGCGACGGACGCCTCCGCCGCGGCGGCATCGGTCAGGTTCCGGCTCCAGGCGACGACCTGCATGCCGAACGCCCGGCCGATCGGCGCGATCGCGCGGCCGAGGTTTCCGAGGCCGAGGATGCCGAGCGTCTTGCCCGAGAGGAGCGGGCCCAGCGAGACCTGCCAGCCGCCGCTGCGGATGGCCGCATCTTCCGCGGCCAGATTGCGGGCGAGGCCGAGGATCAGGGCCCAGATGTGCTCGACCGTGGTCGCGAGGCCGGGTCCGTTGTCGGTGCCGCAGACGACGATGCCGCACGCCTTCGCCGCTTCGAAATCGATCGTCTGGTGGAACATCCCCGTCGCGACGAGCAGCCGAAGGCGGGGAAGCTTCGAAAGCAGCGAGCCGGGAAAGGGGGTGCGCTCGCGCATCGCGACGATGGCGTCGAACTCGCGGAGCCGTGTCACGAGGGCCGCTTCGTCGGCCAGATGGTCGGCGAAGCAGACGATCTCACTGTCGTCCCCGACCCGCGACCAATCTGCCATTTCGGCCGCGACGCGCTGGAAGTCGTCGATCACCGCGACCCGGAATCGCCCGCTCATCGCCCGCGCATCCTGGTGGATCCTTCTATCTATAGGCCGAGCTATATGCCGAGGCCTCCGAGTGCGGCTACGTCGAAGCCGTACAGCCGCGCCACGTTGTCGCAGGTGATCGCGGAGCGCTCCTTCGCGGGAACGCCGGCCAGGATGCGGTCGAGAATCTCGCGCGAACGCGGGAAGGTCGACTCGGTATGCGGATAGTCCGAGCCCCACATCAGCGTTCCGAGTCCGACGCTCTCCCTCTCCCGGATCCCGATCGCGTCCTCTTGGAAGCTCATGAAGCACTGCCTGTGGAAATAATCGGAGGGCATGGCGCTCTTGTCCGCGAAGCGATGCCAATTGCCGCGGACCGGGCGTTGGGTGTACGTGTAATCCATCTGGAAGAGGAAGAAGGGCGCCCAGGAAATCTCGTGCTCGACCGATCCGACACGCAGGCGCGGGTGCCGCTCGAAGACGCCGGAGAAGATCATCTCGCCGAGGGATTTGCGGACGAAATGGTCCTGGAGATAGAAGGCCGACTCCTTGACCTCGCGTACGCTCGTCTGCGTCGCGTCGACGGAGGCTGCCGCGCGGCCCGTGGCGACGTGCATCGAGAGCGGAATGGCGAGGTCGGAGGCCGCGGCCCAGATGGGCTCATAGAGCGGGAGATCGTAGGGGCGGTCGGCCGGCGGGAGCACCGTGATCATCGCTCCGGCAAGGCCCTTCTTCCGGCAGCGAGTCAGCTCTTCGACCGCCTCGGCCGGATCGTCCACGTTGACGAGCGCGATCCCCTTGAGCCGAAGCGGATCCTCGCTGCAGAAATCCGCGATGTAGTCGTTGTAGGCGCGCATCGCCGCCGAGCAGAGGGCCGAATCCGGAATCCCGTAGACGAGCAACGCCTCACTCGGATAGAGGACGGACGCTTCGACCCCGTCCTCGCGATTCTCCTCGACATAGCGCTTGGGGTCGTAGGCGGCGGGTCGCACGGCGTCGAAATGCGCCTCGATGATCAGCTCCGAAGCGTCCTTCTCGAATCGGTCCCCCGTCTGGACCCCGAGAAACGACATCGAACGCTTGCCGTCGATCACCCACCAATCGCCCTTCTCCTCGCGCACGACCCTCGGCGCCCGGTCGCGGAAGCGCCGGTCGATGCGTTCGAGCCAGAGATCGGGCGGCTCGATGATGTGGGAATCCGACGAGATGAGAATGGGTCGCGCCATGGTTTGCTCCGATCGGCCGTGGGCCGGGCAGGGCCAGCATACCACCCGGCGGGTTCCTCGCTTCGGCGATTCCCGCGCATCTTCCGGGCGCGCGCCTAGCGTGCGATGCTCGCGGGCATGGCCCTCTTCGCCCTCGTCCACGGCTCGATGCACGGCGGATTCTGCTGGCGCGACCTCGTGCCCGAGCTCGAACGGCTCGGCCACCGGGCGGTGGCGCCGGATCTGCCCTGCGACGACGTCGGCGCGGGTCTCACCGACTACGCCGATGCCGTCGAGGCGAGCCTCTCGGGCATCCCGGGCGGCGACGCGCCGGTGCTGGTCGGCGACTGAGCCTCAGGCGGGCCGTCGCGTCACGAGCGAGAGACCGTTGTCGCGCATGATCAACTGGATCTCGTCCTTCGAGAAGCCGTGCAGGTCGTCCACGAAGGAGACCGGATCCGCCAGACCCTCGCCGTGGGGATAGTCCGAGCCGAACAGGATGTGCTCCGAGCCGATCGCGTCGCGAAGCGCGTGCAGGTCGTCTTCGTAGTAGGGCGAGACCCAGACGTGAGCGGCGAAGGTCTCGAGCGGATTGCGCTTGAAGGCGTAGGGCATCTGGCCGTACGCCTTCTTCAGCTTCTGGAGCATCGGGTGGACCCACGAGCTCCCCTGCTCGATCGTCGCGAAGCGCAGGTTCGGGAAGCGATCGAAGAGGCCGTCACAGATCAGCGTCGCCATGTAATCCGCCGACGGGCTCGCCGAGAGGCAGAGGCGCTTGGGCTGGAAGTCGAAAGCCTGGAATTCGCCCGCGCCGCCCCACATCTCGCTGAAGCGCAGATAGCCCGAGTCGCCCGAATGACACGCGACCGTGATGCCCGAGTCGTTCACCTTCTGCCAGAACGGGTCGAAGCGGCGATCGGCGGGGGACAGGAAACCCGTCGGCGTGTGGATCGGCGCCGAGCGCATGTTGAAGGCGCGGGCGTCGTGCTCGAGGGCGAAGTCGAGCTCCACCATCGCGGCATCGAGATCGATCAGCGAGATGTAGGGCGGCGAGAAGATCCGCTCGCGATAGGCGAAGCCCCAGTCCTCTTCGAGCCAGCGGTTGAAGGCCCGGAACGCGGCGACGGCGGCCGCGGGATCGTCGATCAGCGCCTCCTCCATGCCGACGGCCAGGGTCGGGAAGAGGAAGCACGCGTCGATCTCCTGACTGTCGAGCTGCGCCAGCCGCGCGTCACGGTTGCGGTAGGCGGGGTTGATCGGCTCGAGCTCGCCGAAGATGTCGCGGATGCTCTTGCCCTCCTGATTCCGCCCGCGGAAATACTCGTCGAGGCAACCGGGCTTCGCGACGGGATCGAAGGTCGGATTCGGGATGAAGCGGTTGATCTTGCCGCCGACGAGGAGCGCTTTGCGGCCCTTGATCTCCGCCCACTGCATCGCTCGCCGCGCCATGCGCGGATCGATGTGCCGGATGAAGGCGTCCTCGGCCTCGTAGTAGTGGTGGTCTGCGTCGAAGGCGGCGAAGCCGAGTCGGGACATGGGCGGGATCCTCGTTTTGGGGCTGGGCTTGGGGCTGGTTTCGGGACTCGCACCGCCCCGGACGGGCGGGCGTCTCGATCAAGGACCTCAGGGTGAATAATTCTAATCAAATTTTCAATGAAAATTTGGTCGGAATCTTTCATTTTTTATGTCAAACTGGCTTGAAGCCATCGGATTCCTGAGGGGGATGGCGCGGAGGCGAGATGGGGGCACGGCAGCAGGGCAGAGAGGAGCGCCTCCAGCGGATCGTCGACGCCGCCCGCGGCTGCTTTGCCGAGCACGGGTTCGCGGCCTCGACCGTCGAGCTGATCGCGGTCCGGGCCTCCGTCTCGAATGGCCTCCTCTATAAACATTTCGAGAGCAAGGAGCACCTCTTCCAGGTCGTCGTCTCGGACATCGTGCGCGACTGGGTGCGCGCCCTCGTGCCCGCCGAGGCGGAGTCGCTGTCGCCGACCGAGAAGCTCGAGGCGATGTTTCGCCGCTCCGTTGCCTTCTGCCGGACGAACCCGCTGCTGCCCGCCGTGCTCTCGGGCGACAAGCGTTTCGAGCTGGCGCGGACCGATAATCCCAACCGCGGACGCGTGCACGCCCATCGCCAGCTGATCGCGAACGTGCTGGCCGATGGAATCGCGAAGGGCGAGTTCCGCCGGGACCTCGAGGTCGAGGCGATGGCGGACGTGATCCAGCACATCCACGCGGAATACGCCTCGCGCGCCTATCGCGGCGATCCCGAGTTCCCGTACGGCGACGCGCTCGTCGACGCCGCCGTGCGCCTCGTCTACGACGCGGTCAAGGCCCGGGCGACGGGCGCCTGACGGCCGGCCTTCGAGGTGTGTGCTCCGCTCATTTGAACCAGCAGAGCTGCTCCATCGTCGCGAGCTGCCTGCCC
>JANMTD010000191.1:0-6544 GCA_031390075.1 Deltaproteobacteria bacterium
GGAGTACCCGCTCGACTGTCTGATCTTCGCGACGGGCTTCGAGATCGGCACGGAGTTCGCGCGCCGGGCGGGCTACGAGACGATCGGTCGCGGCGGGCTCACGCTCAGCGAGAAGTGGCGGGATCAGCTCCGCACGTTCCACGGATTCCACATCCACGGATTCCCGAACTGCTTCATGATGAGCCTGGTCCACTCGGGCTTCACGCTGAACTATCCCTACCTGATCGACGAGCAGGCCCAGCACATCGCCTACGTGATCGCCGAGACGATCGCCCGGGGCGCTCGCACCGTCGAAGCCACCGCCGAGGCGGAGGCGGACTGGGTCGCGACGATCGCGACGCGGGTCGCGGCGGGGGATCCGACCTTCGCCGAGAGCTGTACGCCCAGCTACTTCAACAACGAGGGGAACGTCGACGCCCGGATCCTGGCCAAGAACTTCTTCGTCGGCGGGCCGACGGAGTTCGCCGGGGTGCTCGAGGCCTGGCGGGAAGAGGGGTCCATGATGGGGCTCGCGCTCGGCTAATTCGGAATGCGGCGCCGGGACAGCCACGCCAGCAGCGCCGCTCCCGCGCCGATGGATGCGCCAACGACGGGCTCCGGCACGGTGCGCACCGCGAACGCTTCCGGGCTGCCTGGATCGAGCGGTGTCAGCGTGGCCGCGCTCTCGCCCGGCGCGGCGTCGACGTCCAGACGGAAGTTGTAGAGCGTGCCCCAGTCGAGGGCATTGCTCGCGGGCGCGGTCCAAGTGACGCTGCCGCCGCTGACGCTCACCGTCCAGTCGTCGAGCGGATTGCCGTTGACGTCCCCGAAGCCGGTATTGCTGACGCTCCGGCCGGCTCCGATGGGAATCGAAAAGCTGTCGATCTGGCGCTCGAAGTCGAAGTTCATCAGCGCGTACTCGTAGTGGAATACGCCCCCGCCGAGGGCGCTGCTGACGACCGCCAGATGCACCCGACCCTCGCCCGTGTCGTGGAGCTCGCTGGCCTCGCCGGGCTGCACGTTGCTCGGATCGACGAAGACGTCGAGGATCGATGCGTTCGCGGTCCCGGCGTCGACCGTCGGGAACGACCAGGTGGAGCCCCCGAAAGCGGGATCCACCTCGCGATGGCCCATGCTGTTCTCGAGGTTCGTGTCGTTCGGCGCCATGTACCAGCCGTCGTAGAAATAGCGTGCGCCGGGGGTCTGCAGATCGGGCTCCCGGACGACCAGGCGATGTTGGAAGGCGTCGTGGGCGCTGTCGCCCGCGTGGTGGCGGAAGTTGTCGACGGGGACACCGTCGAAATGCGAACCGAAGCTCGACCACGCGAGGGTGAGCGCGTCGATCTCGTCGCGGGGCGCGAGGTTGTTGCGATCGACGTTGGTGGAGACGCCGTAGAAGTCTTCGCAGCCCGCGTAGAGGATCTGGCCGCCGGGGCAATCGCAGGCCGTGTTGGTGGCGAAGAAGGTGTGCTTGAGATCGCCCCGGCCGATCTGCTCGAGCACGCCGCCGGAGAGGCGGTAGAAGTGCAGCGCCAGGTAGGGATGGGGACCGACGGGGCTGGCGGGCGCGATCGAGCGGAACCACTGCACGTCGCCGGGACCCAGGTTGCGCACCACGGCGCCCGGAGCCACGGCCACGCGGCCGCCGGGCTCGCGCGCCACCTGCGTCATGCCCGAGATGTCGTCCATCAGCAGGTCGACGGGCTGGCTGAAGTCGCCGACGCAGCTGCCGCCGAGGGGTCCCGGGGCCGAGGTCGTCGCGCTCTGCGAAGGATCCAGCGAGAGCTGCGCATCGAACACGCCGAGGTAGCTGCCGGCGAGATCCGGCCGGCCGAGCAAAGCCGCGAGCTCGGGCGCGATCAACAGGTCGGCATCGGACAACGTGAGCTCGCCGGCGGTGAGCAGCGCATGCGGCTTGTCGACGAAGAGCCAGAGCCGGCCGCCCGCGTCGCGCAGCTCGAGCGTGTTGGGATCCGCGCTGCCGGTCAGCCGGAAGCCGGTGAGATCGACCCGCGTGCCGCCGACCTGCAGCACAAAGCCCCCCGCGTGGTGCAGGTCGGCTGCGGCGAAGCCCTCGAAGTCGTTGCCGACGGCGTCGAGCGTGACGCGGGAGGCTGGCACCATCACGGCGAACGCGAGCGCTCCTTCACGTTCCGACGTGCTCGTTGCGCTCACGTCCGTGAGCTCGATCTCCAGGTTCGCGAGGATCTCCGGCGCAAATCGCAGCGCGGTGATACCCGCGCGCACCGGCGTGGGGGCAGGGTCCGCCGCGGGTGCCGCGAAGGAGGCGCCGAGCACGAGGGCTACGGCGACGGCTCCGAGTGCGAGGATGGGTCCGGCGCGACGTGCCCGCTCCGGATCTCGTCGGCGCTGCCATCTATTCATCATCGCGCAGTGACCTCCTGGAGGGTCAATCACGTCCCACCGGGTACGAACATGATTTCATCTTCTCAGAGTGCTGGGACGATTTCAAGCAATCCGCGCCCTCCGCCATGCGCTGCGCGGATGACGCAAGGGCGTGCATGCTACTGGAGCCCGGTCGCCGAAAGTGTGAGCTGTGTCGCAAACGAAGCGAGAAGAGCGGGAGCACCGCTCCGAACTCCAAGCCTAACGCCGTCCGGCGATCAGAGGCGAGAGGCCACGGCCTGGCGTTCGAACGGCCCCTCAAGCCGCGTCTTTCCGTCGAGCGCGCGCACCGGGCGTCCGAGCTCTTCGATGATCGGCGTGCAGTAGGTGACGCGGCCCGTCAGCTTCGGATCGCGGGTCACGCAGAGTCCGAGGGCCGCTTCCGCCATCGCCTCTCGCGACTCGGCGACCGCGAGCGATTCCTCGGGAACGACGCCGAGCGCCTCGGTTCCCTCGGTCGGGACGGCGCCGACCGGTGCCATCGAGTTCACGAAGATCCCGTTGCGGGCCTCGGCCGCCGCGAGGCCGGCGGTGAACCGTTCGAGGGCGGCCTTCGTCGATCCGTACAGGAACGACAGGCCGTCGAAATCCCGGTAGGGCGGCTCGGGATGGACCGAGGTCGCGGAGGAGATGTTGAGGATCCAGCCCTCGCGCCGCGCGCGCATGCCCGGGACGACGAGCTGCGAGAGGCGCCAGGGGGCGTGGATGTTGATCGCGTAGGCGATCCGGAAGCGGTTCTCCGACAGCTTGTCGAAGGGCAGATAGAACGCCGCGGCGGCGTTGTTGACGAGGATCTCGATCGGGCCGAGGGCGGCCTGCGCCTCGGCGACGATCCGGTCGTAATCCTTCGAGTCGGCCAGGTCTCCGACGATCGGCACAGCGTGCCCGCCGTGCTTCTCGATCCACTGCACGGTCTCGCGCAGGCTCCCCGGCAGATGGTCGTGTTGGTCGAGGGTGCGCGCGGTGATGGCGACCTTCGCGCCTTCGGCAGCGAAACGTTTTGCGATCGCCGCGCCGATTCCGCGGCTCGCACCCGTCACGAGGGCCACACGTCCTTCGAGCTCTCCCACGTTCGATTCTCCCTGGGGTTCGGATTCGATTCGGCCTGTCGCTCGTCTGCGGACGCGATTCGCCGGGCTGGCGTCGCGCAGGGGTGCGAGCGAGTCTAGGGGGCGCGATTCCGGTGCGCGACCCGGCCCTGTTCTTCGAGCTTCCCGTTCCCCTGAGGAGGTCATGGTGCCGACGCGAAGAGTGCTCGAAGGCTTGCGGGTCGTCGATCTGACGAGCGGGTTGGCAGGGCCCTACTGCACGAAGCTCTTCGTCGATGCCGGCGCCGAGGTGATCAAGGTCGAGCCGCCGTCCGGCGATCCGCAGCGGCGCTGGTCGGCGAGCGATCGACCGATTCCGGAAGACGGCTGCGGGCTGCTCTTCTCCTTCCTGAATGCGGGCAAGAAGAGCGTCGTGGCGGACCTCGCGACCGAAGCAGGCCGGGCCCTGGTACGCGAGCTGCTCGTCGGGGCGGAGCTCGTGGTCGAGGATTTCGGGCCGGGTGTCATCGAGTCGCTGGGATTCGATCTCGCCACTCTGCAGGCGATCGAGAAGCGCCTCTCGCTGCTCTCGATCTCGCGCTTCGGGCGCGGGGGACCGTGGAGCGAACGGGTCGCCAACGAGTTCACGCTCCAGGCCCAGGTCGGCTCGACGGATGCGCGCGGGATTCCCGGCGAGGAGCCGGTGACCGCTGGGGGTCGACTCGGCGAGTACGTCGTCGCGTCCTTCGCCGCGGTCGGGGGCCTGGGAGCGGTGCTGCAGTCCCGCGCGACGGGCGAGGGTGTCCACGTCGACACCTCGCAGTACGAATCGATGATCCTGTCGTTCCAGACCTTCCGGCAGATCTTCGCGGCCTTCGATCCGGGTCGCCTCGTCGGGCGCAGCTTCGAGATTCCGTCGATCGAGCCCGCCAGCGACGGCTGGGTCGGCTTCTGCACGATCACGAGCCAGCAGTACAGCGATTTCTGCAGCCTGATCGGCGCCCCCGAGCTGGCCGCCCCGGAGATGATGTTCGCCGAGGCGCGCATGGCGGCGCGGGACGCCATCTGGGCGAAGATCCGCGAGTACACCGAGAAGAACACCGTCGCCGACATCCTCGAGCTCGCGAGCGCGATGCGGATCCCTGTGGCTCCGGTCGGAAACGGAGCGACGGTTCTCGAGGTCGATCATTTCGTCGAGCGGGGCGTCTTCGTCGACAGTCCCCACGGCTTCAAGCAGCCGCGGGTTCCGTACAGCCTCTCCGAGATCCCGGCCCGGCCCTTCGAACGCGCCCCGCGACTCGGCGAGCACACGGATTCCCTGCGCGCGAAGCGCCACCCGCTCCCGCGCGGCCGCCGCGGCCTCTCACCGAAGAAGGGCCGCAAACGGAAGCTCCCCCTCGAAGGCGTGAAGGTCGCCGACTTCTCCGCCTTCTGGGCCGGGCCGGTCGCGACGAGTGTCCTCGCTGCGCTCGGGGCCGACGTGATCAAGATCGAATCGATCCAGCGCCCCGACGGCATGCGCTTCGCGGGCGGGATCAAGCGCCCCGACGTCTGGGAGTTCTCGGCCGTGACCCATGCGGTCATCGTCGGCAAGCGCGACGTCACCCTCGACCTGACGCAGCCCGAAGGGCTTGCGCTGGCGAAGCGGCTCGTCGAGTGGGCGGATCTCGTGGTCGAGAACTTCGCCCCCCGCGTGATGGAGAATTTCGGGCTCGGCTGGAAGGAGATCCAGGCGCTGAATCCGCGCGCGGTGATGTGTCGGATGCCGGCCTTCGGGTTGTCGGGGCCGTGGCGCGAGCGGACGGGCTTCGCGATGACGATCGAGCAGGCCTCGGGCATGGCCTGGATCACGGGTCATGCGAGCGATCCGCCGATGGTGCCCCGCGGCATCTGCGATCCGCTCGGCGGCATGCACGCCGCCTTCGCCATGATGCTGGCCCTCGATCACGCGGCGCAGACCGGCCGGGGACAGCTCGTCGAGGTCGCGCTGATCGAGCCCGCCTTCAACGCCGCCGCGGAGCTGGTGATCGAATGGTCGGCCCACGGAGTACTCCTCGAACGCCAGGGCAATCGCTCGCCCCACGGCGCGCCGCAGGGCCTCTACCCGGCGCGCGACGAGGATCAATGGGTGGCGCTCTCGATCGAGACGGATGCCGAATGGGATCGCCTGCGAAAGGCGCTCGGGGATCCCGAGTGGGCGTGCGATCCGCGCTATGCGACCGCGGCGGGCCGCCACGCGAGCCACGATGCCCTCGACGCGCACCTGCGCGCCTACTTCGCCGGCCAGCCCCGGGATCTCGCGGCCGAGACGCTGCTCGCCGCCGGTGTACCGGCCGCGCCGCTGCGCAACGCGGCGCTCGTCCACCTGACGCCGCACCACCAGGTCCGGCTCTTCCATCAATGGATGCGCCATCCGGTCGCCGGCTGGACGCCGTACCTCAGCTTCCCGTTCACCTGGAATGGCGAGTTCCTGCCCTTCATCCGACCGGCGCCGACGCTCGGGCAGCACAATCACGAGGTGTTGTCGGGCGTGCTGGGGCTGGCTGACGCCGAGATCGCTCAGCTCGCCGAGAAGAAGGTCATCGGGACCCGACCGGCGTGGATGTAAAGGGAGCCCGATGAAGTTCTCGTTCTCTCTTCCGACGATCCGACATCCCGAACGCAAGGATCCTTTCGAGGAGACCTACGCGCTCGCGCGCCTCGCCGAGGAGGCGGGCTTCGATACGGCGACGATCGGCCATCATCACTTCATGCCCGGAAACCAGAGTGACCCGCTGACCTTCATGGCGACGGTGGCGGCGCGGACGACGACGCTGCGCGTCGGCACCGGCATCTTCCTGCTCCCCGTCCACAACCCGGTCCGCGTCGCCGAGCAGGTCGCGACGATCGACCAGATCTCGAATGGGCGGGTCTCGCTCGGGGTCGGCACGGGCTGGTGGCCCCTCGAATACCAGGTCCACGGCTCCGACTACCGCGAGCGTGGCGCGCGCATGGAAGAGGCGCTCCAGATCCTGCGCCACGCCTGGACGAAGCCCGAGGTGCCCTTCGAGGGCCGCGTCTGGAGTTTTACTGCGCTGACGGTTCACCCGCGACCGGTCCAGTCGCCGCACCCGCCGCTCTTGGTCGCGCGC
>JANMTD010000197.1:0-16153 GCA_031390075.1 Deltaproteobacteria bacterium
GGCGCTCGGCGACTTCCTTCTCGGTCAGCCACTGGACAGACCCTGCCGCCCGTTCGCCGCCGCGCAATTCCTCGAAGCGTGCTTCCGGGACGAACTGCATCGCACCCGCAACGTCTTCTCCGACGTGAACGATCAACCCGAAGGGGTTGTTCGCGGATACGCCGAACCGCCGCCCCCACCGCCCAAGGACTTGATCGTTGTCCGGCAGCAGCCCCCACAGATACGCCTTCACCGCCGCGTCCCCATGAGTCGCGGCCACGCGGGGCATCGAGAGCGAGAGCGTGTGCCCATCCTCGGCAGCCCGCCACCGCTCGTCGTACGTAAACTCTAACCGCCCGTCGTGGAGCCGCACGATCGTGCCGACTCGTCGCTCTCCCGATATGACGGCGAGGCTTTCGCTCACCTGGCTCGCCGCGTCGCTCTAGCGACGATTGCGTCGATCCGTGAGACTGGCCCTGTATCCCGGACCATGACGGATCGGGCCGTAACGCCCAGTTTAAGGTAGAGTGCCGCTAGCACCTCCAGCACGCGCCCCACCTCCGCACCGCGATTCCCCCGCTCGATCCCGACTATCCACTCTCGCGTGACTCCCGCGCGTACGGCTAGCTGTGCTTGTGTCAGTTTTTGCGCGCGCCGTGCCTCGCGTACGACGAGCCCAAGGTCCCTTGCCGAACGGATCTGCATGGAGACTCCTGTGGGAAATGAGAGCCATACCTCACAAAACCAAAATGTGAGCTAAAGATCATATTATCAAAATGTGAGCTAAGGATCACATTGTCAAGATGTGAGTTAAACCTGCTGATCAAGTCCATCCACCAGCGCCAGCGCACGATCTACAAGGTCATGCAGAGCATCATCCAGCACCAGCGCGACTTCTTCGAGCACGGTGTCGCGCACCTGAAGCCGCTGAACCTGCGCGACGTCGCCGACGACATCGAGATGCACGAGTCGACCGTCTCGCGTGTGACGACGAACAAATACGTCCACACGCCCCAGGGCATCTTCGAGCTCAAGTACTTCTTCAACTCGAGCATCAATCGCTTCGATGGCGAGGCGCTGGCCTCCGAATCGGTGAAGGAGAAGATCCGCAAGATCATCGACAGCGAAGATCCTTCGCGGCCGATGTCGGACCAGCGGATCGCCGAGATGCTGAAGGCGGCCAACATCGACATCGCCCGGCGAACGGTGACCAAGTACCGCGAAGCGATGAACATCCTCTCATCGACGCAGCGCCGCGAGGTCTGCTGAGCCGCTAACGCAGGCCCGGTGGGCCGGGCGGCGATCGCCGACGATCAGGTGGCGGGATAGCGGGCCGTCGGCGCGCGGGATAGAGTGCGCGCCGCAGCGGGGAGCCCCGATGAAGATCACCGACATTCTTGTGCGCGAGGGGTCGATTCTCGACCTGGTATCGACCGAGAAGTCCGCACTGCTGGCGGAGCTGGCCGGCGCCCTCGCGGCCCATGAGACGAAGCTCGATCGCGAGGACCTGATCCGCGTGCTGCGGGAGCGCGAGGCGCTCCAGAGCACGGGCATCGGCGAGGGCGTCGCGATCCCCCATGGGAAGGTGCGCGGCCTCGACCGGCTCGTCGCGACCTTTGCCCGGAGCCAGGCCGGAGTCGACTTCAACTCGATCGACGGGCGGCCGACGCAGCTCTTTTTCCTGCTGGTCGTGCCGGAGCAATCCGGTGGCCAGCACCTGAAGGCCCTGGCGCGGATCTCGCGCTTCTTTCGCGATCCTTCCTTCCGGTCGCGGCTCCTGCGCGCGGGGGATCTCGGGGAGATCTTCCGGGCGATCGAAGAGGAAGACGCCAAGTTCTGAGGGGGCACGCGTGGAACGACAGATCCACGGCTCCCTGGTCGAGGTCCGGGGGCTCGGTGTCCTGATCCTGGGGCCGAGCGGGGTCGGCAAGAGCGAGTGCGTGATCGAGCTCGTGCGCCGCGGACAGCGGCTGGTCGCCGACGACGTCGTGCGACTGCGGGCCACGCCCGACGGCGAGCGGCTCATCGGGTGGTCTCCCGAGCATATCCGCCATTACATCGAGGTCCGTGGGCTCGGGCTGCTGTGCGTGGCGGACCTCTTCGGCCGCGAGGCGACCCTCGACGAATGCGAGGTCGCCTTCATCGTCCGACTCGCCGAGTATGCACCGGGGGCGAGCTTCGACCGGATCGGCTTGGAACGGCAGCGGGAGACCCTGTTCGGGGTCGAGATTCCGAGCGTCGTGCTGCCGGTCCATGCGGGCAGCAACCTCGCGACCCTGGTCGACCTGGCGATCCGCGACTGGCAGCTGCGCCTGCGCGGGATCAACGGGGCCCGGCGTCTCGACGAGGGTCTGCAGGCGCGCCGGGGTCCCGAAGCCGGGGATGGCTCGGCTGGGGAGGGGGGAGTCGAGTGAAAGAGGGACGTCAGCACATCGTGTTCGTGAGCGGCCTTTCCGGGTCGGGTAAGTCGACCGCGATGGCCGCCCTCGAGGACCTCTCGTTCTACTGCGTCGACAATCTTCCGATCCAGCTGATTCCCCAGTTCCTGGCGCTCTGCACCAAGGCCTCGGCCCCGATCGAGAAGATCGCGCTGGCCCTCGACGCGCGGGAAAAGAAATTTCTCGAGCACCTGCCCGAGACGATCGCCGAGCTGCGACGCCAGGGCGCCGAGGTCGACGTGATCTTCCTCGACTGCGCCGACGAGGCCCTGGAAAGGCGCTATCGCGAGACGCGGCGGGTCCACCCGCATTCCCCGGGCGGCTCGGTGGGCGACGGGATCGCCCTCGAGCGGAGCCTGCTCGACGACGTCGTCCGGCTGGCCGACCTGAGGGTCGACACCACGTTGATGAACGTCCATCAGCTGAAGGACACCGTCGTCCGGCACGTCTCGGGGGTCGCCCGCCGGACGGTCGTCAACCTGATCTCCTTCGGCTTCCGCCACGGCACCCCCTCGGCCGTCGAGCTGCTCTTCGACGTGCGCTTCTTGCCGAATCCCTATTTCGACGAGATCCTGCGTCCCGGAAGCGGGCTCGAGGCGCCCGTGGCCAGCTTTGTCCTGGAGAGCGAACGGGGGGCGGCCTTCCTCGAGAGGCTGCGCAATTTCGTCTCATACCTGTTGCCCTTCTATGACGAAGAGGGCAAGGCCTACGTCACCCTCGGCATCGGCTGCACCGGTGGGCGACACCGCTCGGTGGCCGTGGCCGAGGCAATCGCCGCCGGGCTTCGCGGTGCGGGGCGGGACGTGACCGTGACTCATCGCGATGTGGAGAAAGTATTGTGAAAGTCGGCGTGCTGATCGTGACTCATTATCGACTGGGCGAGGAGTTCCTCCAGGCCCTGCGTCTCATCCTGCCCGAAGCACCGCTTTTCGGGGCGGTGTCGGTCGAGCCGAAGATGTCGGTCGAGGAGGTGCGCGGGGCGATCGCTGCGGGCCTGCGGACCGCCGACGCGGGGCACGGCGTCCTGATCCTGACGGACATGTTTGGCGGCACGCCGTCGAACATGAGCCTCTCCTTCCACGACGAGCACCAGGTCGAGGTCGTGACCGGGATGAACCTCCCGATGCTGATCAAGCTCGCGACGCTCCGGGATGAAAAGCCCCTCGACGAGCTCGCGCGTTTCATCAAGGCCTACGGCCAGCGCAACATCTCGGTGGCGAGCGAGCTGGTGCCGGAAGCCCAGTCATGAGCTCCGAGCAGGTCGTCGAGAAGGCCTTCACGGTCCGCTCCGCGATGGGCCTCCACGCGCGACCGGCCGGTCGGCTCGCATCGATCGCCGGGCGCTTCGAGAGCGAGATCAGCCTCGGGCGCGGCGAGGAATGGGTCAGCGGGTCGAGCGTGCTCTCGATCCTGTGTCTGGCGGCGACGCAGGGGACGGTCCTGTCCGTGCGCGCCGTGGGCTCGGACGCGGAGCAGGCGGTCATGGAAGTCGGTGCGTTGATCGAGCTGCCCGACGAGACGTAGGCCAGCGGGCTACTCGGCGCCGGGGCACCGCCAATCCGGTTTGATCGGCGTGGGGGACTCGCCTACGCTGCCGCCCGCTTCGGCCGGAGCGCTTCCGCGCGGGCCAGGCATGGGTCGGCGTAGACAGGAGACGAGGAGATCAGGATGGGTGCGCGATCGCTGTTTACTTCGGAGTCGGTGTCGATGGGACATCCCGACAAGATGTGCGACCAGATCTCCGACGCGATCCTGGACGCGATGCTGGCCCAGGACCCGAGATCGCGGGTCGCCTGCGAGACCGCGACGACCACGGGTCTGGTGCTCGTCCTCGGTGAAGTGACCACGACGGCCCAGGTCGAGATTCCGACGATCGTCCGCAACGTGATCCACGACATCGGCTACACGAGCTCCGACATGGGCTTCGACGCCTCGACCTGCGCGGTCCAGGTCGCCCTCGGCAAGCAGAGCCCCGACATTTCGCAGGGCGTCACGGAAGGGGAGGGGCTCCACAAGGAGCAGGGCGCCGGCGACCAGGGCATGATGTTCGGCTTCGCCTGCGACGAGACGCCCGAGCTGATGCCGGCACCGATCCGTTATGCGCACCGCCTGATCGAGCGCCAACGCATGCTCTTCGAGAGCGGCGAGCTCGAGTACCTCCGGCCCGACGCGAAGAGCCAGGTCACCGTCGAATACGACGACGACAACCGCCCGGTCCGGATCAACACCGTCGTCCTCTCGACCCAGCACTCCCCCGACATCAGCCATGCCAAGCTGAAGGAAGAGGTGATCGAGGCGATCGTGCGGGCTTCGCTGCCCTCGAACCTCCTCGATCGCGACACGATCTTCCACATCAATCCGACGGGCCGCTTCGTCGTCGGCGGCCCGATGGGCGACGCGGGGCTCACCGGACGCAAGATCATCGTCGACACCTACGGCGGCATGGGCCGCCACGGCGGTGGCGCTTTTTCCGGCAAGGACCCTTCGAAGGTCGACCGCAGCGCAGCCTACGCAGCGCGTTATGTCGCCAAGAACCTGGTGGCCGCCGGTGCGGCGCGCCGGGCGGAGGTCCAGCTGGCCTACGCGATCGGTGTCGCCGAGCCCGTTTCGATCCGCGTCGACTCGTTCGGCACGAGCGCCCTGGATGCCGCCCGGCTCGAGAAGATCGTGCGCAAGCATTTCGACCTGACACCGCGCGGCATCGACGAGACGCACAACCTGCGCCGTCCCATCTACCGCGCAACGTCCTACCACGGTCATTTCGGTCGCGAAAACGTCGGTCTGCCCTGGGAGCTGACCAACAAGGCCGAGGCGATTCGCGCGGACCTGTAGGGCGGACGAGCCGATGCGCGCCCGACTCTCGAATCCCATTCCGAAGCAGGCCACCCGAGTCATTCAGGCGGTGGTCGCGGGTCGGCGATTCTCCGTATCGGCCGCGCTCGTGCTGCTGGCCCCGCTCGCTGCCGGGACGGGCTGGGCGGCATCGGCTCCGGAGATCCGCGTCCTGCTGGTCGAGTCGAGCAGCCCGATCGAGATCCGCTCGGGCAGTGCGGTTCATCTCGTCGGCCTCGGGCGAAGGGGCGACGAGCTCGTCGTCGATGGTCGCTCGGCCGGGTCGACCTGGACCGCCCGAGACGCGGGACCCTGGCAGGTCGCGGGGCGCCGCTTCCGCGGTCGAGTCATGGCGCACGCCGAGTCCGGGCGGCTCAGCCTCGTCAATCACGTCGAGCTCGAGGACTACGTCGCCGCCACCGTGGGTGGCGAGATGCCGTCGAGCTGGCCCGAGCAGGCGCTGCGAGCGCAGGCGGTCGCCACCCGCACCTATGCGCTTCACCAGAGGGCCCTTCATCAGAGAGCCGTACAGCAGCCGGTGGCCAGCTGGGACGTACGCGCCACCGAGCAGAGCCAGGTCTACCGCGGAATCGAATCCGAGACGGAGCGGACACGGCGAGCGGCCGCCGCGACCCGAGGCGAGGTCCTGACCCATGCCGGGCAACCGATCCTGGCCGTGTTCCACTCGACCTCGGGTGGCCGCACCGCCAGCGCCGCGGAGGTCTGGGGCAAGAGCGTGCCCTATCTCGGCAGCATCGACGTCGAGTTCGAGGACATCGCGCCCTTCACCTACTGGCGGACGGTGTTCCCGCCCGACGCCCTGTCGGGTTTGCTCGCCGCGGCCGGCTCGGACCTGCGCCGGGTCGACAGCCTCGAGGTCACCGGCCGCAGCGAGAGCGGCCGCGTCGAGCGAATCGTCGCGCGGGGGGCCGCACGCCGCGAGGATTGGAGCGGGAAGCGACTTCGCACGCTCGTCGAGGGCCTCGGCCTGCGAAGCCGACTCTTCGATATCCGGTCCACGCCGCAGGGATTTGCCTTCGTCGGCTCGGGCTACGGCCACGGTGTTGGAATGAGCCAATGGGGTGCGCGGGAATTGGCGCGGCGCGGGACTTCATATCAGCGTATCCTCGCGCGCTTCTATCCCGGGGCAGAGCTCGAGCAATGGCGGGCGGAGCGGGTCGCGTCGCGGACAGTTCACGGGAAACGGGGGAAGTAGGCGATGGGTTCCGGTGGTTTCGTGCCGCTGCAGATGCAGCCCGGCGGTGCTGATTTTTCGTTCATCCTGATGATGGGCGCGATCTTCCTGATCTTCTATTTCCTCGTGATCCGACCGCAGCAGAAGCAGCAGAAGGAGCGCGAGGCCTTCCTGCAGACGGTCGCCCGGGGCGACGACGTCGTGACGCAGGGGGGCATCCATGGCAAGGTCAGCGCCGTGGAAGGCGACGTCCTCGAGGTGGAGGTGGCGCGTCTGCGCGGCGAGAAGATCAAGCTGCGGGTCAGCCGCAATCGGATCGACCAGTTGACCAAGGGCGGTTCGACCGAAGGCAACGGCAAGGGAGACGAAGCGTGAGCGGCTCGATCAGGTGGAAGGCCGCGTTCATCGGCATTTTGGTGGTGGTGTTCGGCTTCCTGACGGTGGCGAATTTCATCCCCAAGGCGCAGCGCATCGAGAGCGATTTCTGGCCCGACGACGTCATGCGCATGGGCCTCGACCTGAGTGGCGGCATCCACTGGGTCGTCGGCGTGGACCTCGCTGAAGCGATCACGCGCGAGCTCGATTTCGTGCGCAAGGGCATCGCGGAGCGTCTCTCGAAGGACGGCATCGCGCTGGCCTCGAGCAAGGTCGAGAATTCGCAGCTCCTGATCGAGCTCGCGCGCGAAGAAGACCGTGCGAAGGTCGTCGACGAGATCGACGGCACCAACGTGCTGGTCGCGGCGGGGGGGACGGGGCTCGAGCTCCGCTATGCGCTGACGGAGAGCTGGCAGGCGGACGTGCGGGAGCGCACGATGTCCCAGGTCCTCGAGGTGCTGCGGCGCCGCATCGACGATCCGCAACAGGGCATCCCCGATTCGATCGTCACGCGCCAGGGCGACGATCGCGTGCTCGTCCAGATTCCGGGCGAGGAGATCGATCGCGAGCGCGCCCGCAGTCTCTTGAACAGCACGGGATTCCTCGAGCTGAAGATCGTGACCGACTCGGATCAGAGCGAGGAGGCGTTGCGAAAGCGCTATCCCGACGGAATTCCCGCCGGTCAGATGATCGTGAAGCAGGTCGATTCGGAGTCCGAGCAGGAGACCGGCGCCTTCCTCGTCCCGAAGGTCGCGGACATCACCGGGGACTACCTCGAGGACGCGCGCGTCCAATTCGACCAGCAACAGCGACCGATCGTCGAGTTCACCTTCAGTCCGGAGGGAGGTGAGCTGTTCGGTGCGCTGACCGAGAAGAACCGCAATCGACAGCTCGCGATCATCCTGGACGAGAACGTGTACAGCGCGCCCCAGATTCGCGCGCGCATCACGAACCGCGGCATGATCGAAGGACGGTTCAGCAGCCAGGAGGCCGCCGATCTCGCGGTGATCCTGCGCGCGGGCTCCCTGTCGGTACCGGTCGTGATCGAGGAAGAGCGGACCGTGGGCCCGGGCCTCGGCCAGGACTCGATCGAGAGCGGGGCCCTGGCGAGCGTGATGGGGCTCGCGCTGGTCGTGACCTTCGCGGTGATCTACTACCGGCTCTCGGGGCTCTACGCGGGGCTGACCCTGGTCGTCAATCTGGTGCTCCTGATCGGCTTGATGTCGCTCTTCGAGGCGACGCTCACGATGCCGGGTATCGCGGGTCTCGTCTTGACGATCGGCATGGCCGTCGACGCCAACGTGGTCGTGTTCGAGCGCATCCGGGAGGAGCTGATCGCCGGGCGCGCGGTGCGGACGGCGATCGCGACGGGCTTCGACAAGGCGACCTGGACGGTGCTCGACGCGAATATCACGAACCTGCTCACGGCGCTGATCCTGTTCGAATACGGGACCGGGCCGATCAAGGGCTTCGCCGTCTCGCTCTCGATCGGGATCGTGACCAGCGTCTTCACGGCCATGGTCGTGACGCGGCTCTTCTACGACCTCTACCCGGGCAGGCGAAACGTGTCCTCGCTCTCGATCTAGTCCCTGATTCCATTTCGCTTCCGTTCGGTTTGGCAAAAGGCCCAGGAGAGATCCGCCGTGTTCTTCCAGCTCGTTCCGCAAAACACCAACTTCGACTTCCTGGGCCGCCGGCGGCTGTTCATCGCCGGATCCATCGCGATGGTGGTGGTCGGCATCGTGGCGACCCTCGTGCGGGGCGGCCCTCCGGTCGGGATCGACTTTGCGGGGGGCACCGAGGTGCAGCTGCGCTTCGATCCCGGCGTGACGGTCGACGAATCGAGCCTGCGCGATGTGGCACGGGGCGCGGGCTTCCTGGACGCCACGGTCGTGCGCTTCGGCGAGGCCGACGCGAGCGAGTTCATGATCAAGTTCAAGGCCGAGCCCGGAAGCGAGCTCGCGGAGGGCGACGAGCCGGCGGGGCTCGCGGCGAATACGCGGGTCGCGCGGCTGGAGTCGGCGATTCGCGAGGCGGTCGGGACCTTCAAGGAGCAGCGGGTCGAGTACGTCGGCGCGAAGGTGGGCTCGGATCTCCGCCGCGATGGCATCAGCGCCATGCTGCTCGCCTGGGTGGCGATCCTGATCTACGTGGCGTTCCGGTTCAGCGCGCTCTACGCCCCCGGCGCCGTGGTGGCCCTGGTTCACGACGTGGTCATCACCTCGGGCATCCTCGTGATGCTCAACGTCGAGTTCGATCTCCAGGTGCTGGCGGCGATCCTGGCGATCATCGGCTACAGCCTGAACGACACCATCATCATCTACGACCGCATCCGGGAGAACGTGGCCGCGCGCACGACGGAGGACCTGGAGCACGTGCTCAACCTGAGCGTCAACCAGACGCTCTCGCGGACGGTTTTGACGTCGGCGCTGACGATGCTCGCGGTATTCGCGCTGCTCTTGTTCGGAGGCGAGGTGATCCGACCGTTCACGCTGACGATGATGATCGGCATCGTGATCGGATCCTATTCGTCGATCTTCATCGCGGCGCCGATCCTGCTCTTCCTCGAGCAGCGCTACGGCGCTTCGTCCAAGAACAAGCGCGCGGACGGCGGGGGCGGGTCGGCGGGTCGGCCTGCAGGATCGCCCAAACGCGCTCGCGCCTAGCGCGGATTTCCGGGCCAGGCGCGAGCAGGTCGGTCGTCTCGATGTCTCCGGACTCTCGATGTCTCCGGACTAGGGCCGGGCGTGACTCGTCGCAGGGGCCGGAGCGCTCGCGGTCGCCTTGCGGGCTTCGGCATCTCGGGCGGCGGCGCCCGACTGCGCCGAGGCCTGGGAAGTCGATGCGCCGGTCTGGGTGCCGGTCTGGGTCGAAGCCTGGGCGCTGGCCGACATGTCGATGCCGCCGTTCACGACTGCGCCTTCCTGGACGTTCAGCCGCGGTGCCTTGACGTCGCCTTCGACGATTCCGGTCGCCTGGATCTCGATCCGCTCGGTCGCCGTGAGGTTTCCCTTCACGCGGCCGATCACGATGATCGATTTGGCGACGACCTGGGCCGTCACCCGGCCGCTCGACCCGATCGTCAGCGTGTTGTTGGCGAGGCGGACATTGCCCTCCACCTGGCCGTCGATCTCGAGATCCTCGTCGCCCGTGAGCTCACCCTTGAATACGATCGATTGCCCAATCGTGGCCATGTTCGTCTTCCCCCCCTGTGCGCCGGCGCTTCGGCCGGTCGTCGAATCGTTCTCCCGAGATCGCGACTCCGGGGCCGCCTGAGCCGCCGGAACCGTCTGCCAGGACTGCGCCGGCTTCGAGCCCGGGGCGGAGCCCGGCGTCGTCGCTGCGTTCTCACGATTGGGTACGGACGAGCCACCATCCCCGCGGCCTTTTGAGCTGAAGAATCCCACGACTGTCCTCCCCACACGCTCGAAACCCGGCTCCTCCGGGATGAAGTCCGGGCAGGTTATCGCATCGGCGGCGACCGCAAGCTGTGATCTGGATCTCCTTCGGGTTGCGACAGCTTCGGCCGCCCCCCATCATCCGGGCCGCGCCCCGGGCCGCTTTCGCGCGCCCCGGACGGAGGATTTCCATGACGCGTGTGTTGATGCTCGGGCTGGCATGTCTGGCCCTGATGGTGACCCCATTCTCGAAAACGGCCGCCCAGGTGTCGTCCGACGAGGAGGCGGTCGTCGGGCAGTCGGAGGATGTGGAGGGTGGCGCGGTGGAATCCCGGGCTGAATCCCCTTCCGAGGGCGCGTTGGATCGCGGTGCCGCGACGCCGAAGACCGAAGTCGGGGGTCCGACACAGGTGCCTCCGGGTACGACCGCGGAGCCCGAGAGCGTGTTGGATGTTCAGGGTACGGCCCAGCTGCCACTCGACGACCTCGCGCCGGGCGCCATGATCGTGACGGAAGGCGAGCGGTTGGCCATGGAGGAGGCGGTGGCGCTCGCGATCCGCAACGGCCTCGATGTCGATGTCGAGCGATACGGTCCGCTGATTGCGGAAGCGGACGCCGCGGGCGCGTGGGGTGTGTACGATCCGACCGTGGGGGCCGATATTCGCTACGACGTGACGAAGTCGCCCAACACATTCGCCTTGAACCCGGTGTCCCAGAACCGCGATCGCGTATTCGGCGGGGGCGTCGGCGTGTCGCAGCGCATCCCCTATCTCGGCGCCGCGTTCGATGCGCGTTTCGATAGCTCGTCGAGGGCGACGCGCAGTCAGCTGGAATCTCTGGACCAGCGATACGACTCGAGTTTCTTCCTGAATGCCAGCATTCCCCTCCTGCGCAATCTCGTCTGGAACGCGAACTGGACCAACGTGAAGCTGTCGGGACTGCAGAGCGAGGCCGCGGAGCTTCGCTTCAGTCAGGCCCTGATGGACAACGTGCAGGCGACGGTGAATCGCTATTGGGGGTTGGTGGCGGCGCGGGATCGCGTGCGCGTGTCGCAGAAAAGTCTCGAGACGGCGCGAGCCCTGCTCGACCAGACCGACACGCAATACGAGGTCGGCGTCGTCTCGCAGGTCGAGGTCGTCGAAGCCGAGGCCGGTGTGGCAAACCGGGAATTCGAGCTGATTCAGGCCGCCAACCAGTATCGAAATGAGCAGGACCTGCTGATTCAGGCGGTTTACGGAACCCGACTCGAGGCGGCGACGTTGCTGCAGGTCGTCCCCACGGAAGATCTCCAGAGTTATCGACTCGGCCCGGTGAGCGCCGAGGCGTCGGTCGCCAAGGCGTTCCAGTTTCGGCCCGAGCTCCAGATCGCGAAGACGACGATCGCGCAGGACGAGGTCGACCTTCGTTTCGCCAAGAGCCAGCGGTTGCCCCAGTTGGATGCCGTGGGTCGTTATGGCTATGTCGGCGTTTCGGGCAAT
Organism: Deltaproteobacteria bacterium; assembly: GCA_031390075.1. Taxonomy (GTDB): domain Bacteria; phylum Myxococcota_A; class UBA9160; order UBA9160; family UBA4427; genus UBA4427. The sequence goes on from JANMTD010000197.1 coordinate 11,696, forward strand.
GGAAACACGAACCTGCGCGACTTCGACCCGACCGATGGGCTGCCTGCGCCGATTCCGGTCGACACCGTCTACGGCGAATCCTCGGACGAGTTCTTCGACCGCGACGGCTCGAACAACTGGCGCGTGGGCGGCGTCTTCTCGGTCCCGATTCCGAACACGACGGCTCGCAAGCAGGTCGATCGCAGCGAGTTCGAGCTGCGGCGATCGAAGTCGAGCCTGATCCGACTGGAGCAGGGCATCATTCTCGAGGTACGCGCCGCGAGTCGGACGCTGCTCTCCGCAGCGCAGCGCATCGAAGCGGCCGAACGCCGACGCCTCGCCGCCGAAGAGCAGCTTCGCGCCGAGCGCATTCGGCTCGAGCACGGCGAGTCGACGCCTTTCGAGGTGCTCCAGCGCGAAGAGGATCTCGTCGAGGCGGAGAGCCAGAAGATCAACGCCCTGCAGCTCTTCCGCGCGGCCGAGACCGCCCTCGAGCGCGCCCAGGGTACGATCCTCGACGCGCATGCGATCGAGGTCGACGCGGTTCGAGCGCCGGTTCGTTAGGCATGGCCCGGCGGCCCGCGGTCGCGGCGCTGGTGCTCGCGGCCGGGCGTGGGGAGAGACTCGGGGAGGTTGATTCGAAGGCCTTCGTCGCGCTCGCGGGCAGCACGCTCCTCGAGCGTTCGATCCGGGCCCTCGCCGCGTCGAATCGAATCGATCGCATCGTGCCCGTGGTGGCCGAGCGAGATCGGCCGGAATTCGCTGTGCTCGCAGGGCGCATGACGGACGTGTCGGTGCTCGCGGGTGCCGTGTCGGGCGGAGCGGAGCGCCAGGATTCCATGCAAGCCGGGCTCGCGAGCTTGCCGGACGAGATCGAGTGGGTGGCGGTGCACGATGCGGCGCGCTGTCTCGTCGATCCATCGGATGTGGGGCGTGTCATCGATGCGGCGGTCGAGACGGGGGCGGCGATTCTCGGTGAGCGGGTGCGCGATACGGTGAAGCGCGTCGTCGATGGGCGCATCGTCGAGACGCCGGAGCGATCGGGCCTGTGGGCGGCGCAGACGCCGCAGGTCTTCCGGCGGGATTGGCTCGAGGCGGCGACGGCCGCGGCGGCCCGCGAAGGGCGGCGCGCGACAGACGACGCGGCGCTCGTCGAAGCGGCGGGCCACCCGGTCGCGATGGTCGAGGCGGCGTTCCCGAATCCGAAGATCACGAAGCCCGAGGATCTCGTCTTCGCGCGGGTGCTGCTCGAGGCGCGAGGGCTGGCGCGAGGCACGGCATGAGGGTCGGCATGGGGGACGGGATGAGGATCGGGCAGGCGGTCGATGTGCACGCGCTGGTCGCCGGCCGACCGCTCTGGCTGGGCGGCGTCGAGATTCCCTGCGAGCGCGGGCTCGAGGGCCACTCGGACGGGGACGCGCTGCTCCATGCCGTGGCCAACGCGATCCTCGGTGCCCTCGGCGACGGAGATCTCGGTCGGCATTTTCCGTCGAACGACGAGCGCTGGCGGGGGATCGAGAGCGGCGAGCTCGTGAAGCAGGTGGTCGAGCGGATGCGCGCGGCGGGCTTCCGGCTCGGGAATCTCGACGCGACGATCGTCGCGCAGGTTCCCCGGCTCGCGCCGCACCAGCCCGCGATGCAGGCCCGCATCGCGGCGCTGTTGGGCGCATCGCCGGCGCAGGTCAACATCAAGGTCACGAGCACCGATCAGCTGGGCGCGATCGGCCGCGGCGAGGGCATCGCCGCGCTGGCGGTCGTGCTGCTCGCGGCGGAGTCCGAAGCGTGAGTCCGATCGAGTTCTACGACACCCGCTCCCGCAGCCGGCGGCCCTTCGTCCCGATCACGCCGGGCAAGGTCGGGATGTACAGCTGTGGTCCGACGGTCTACGGCCCGCCGCATATCGGCAATCTGCGCTCGCGGCTCTTCTCCGACCTGCTGAAGCGCTTCCTGCTCTCCGAAGGCCTCGAGGTGACCCACGTCATCAACATCACCGACGTGGGCCACCTCGTCTCCGACGCCGACGAGGGCGAGGACAAGATCGAGGCGGCCGCGCGCCGGACGGGCAAGAGCGCCGAGGAGATCGCCGCGCACTATACGCAGGTCTGGCGCGACGACGGCGCCGCCGTGAATTGCCTCCCGCCCGAGCACAATCCCAAGGCGACCGAGCACATCCCCGAGCAGCTCGAGCTCGCCGGCAAGCTCGAGGCCGGCGGCTACCTCTATCGGATCGCGGACGGCCTCTATTTCGACACGAGCCGCTTCCCGCGTTATGCGGAGCTCGCGCGCCTCGACCTCGCGGGCCAGTCCGAGGGCGCCCGCATCGGGGTCACGGAAGGCAAGCGCAATCCGGCGGATTTCGCGGTCTGGAAGTTCGCCGAGGCGGGCGTCCAGCGACTGCAGGAATGGGACTCGCCGTTTGGCCGGGGCTTCCCCGGCTGGCACCTCGAATGTTCCGCGATGGCCGTCCGCTACCTGGGCCGCCATTTCGACGTCCACACCGGCGGCATCGACCTCGCCAGCGTCCACCACACGAACGAGGTCGCCCAGAGCGAGTGCGGCTACGGGGTCCATCCCTGGGTAGAGCACTGGATGCACAACGAGTTCCTCGACATGGGCTCGGAGAAAATGTCGAAGTCGAAGGGCAACGTGCGGACCCTCGCGGACCTCGTCGCCCAGGGCATCGACCCGCTCGCCTTCCGCTACTTCTTCCTCCAGGCCCACTACCGCCAGCAGCAGACCTTCAGCGACGAGGCGATCCAGTCGGCCGCGACCGGCTACCGGCGGCTCCAGGGGGTCGCTCGGGAGCTCGGGGTCGCCGGGGATCCAGGGAGCACGCCGTTGGCACCGCCCCTCGCGGCGGGCGACGCGGCGGCGGCCGAGCCGCATCGAGAGCGCTTCCGAGCGGCGCTCGCCGACGACCTGAACGCGCCGAAGGCGATGGCGGTGGTCTGGGAGGTCGCCCGGACCGATGCGCTGTCGACGGCGGTGCGCCGCGAGCTGTTGCGCGCCTTCGATCTCGTCCTCGGCCTTCGCCTCGGCGAGGCGCGCCCGACGGCCGCCGGAGACGAATGGGGGCAGGATCCGCGGATCGACGCCATGCTCGTGGAGCGGCAGGCGGCGAAGCAGACCCGGAATTTCGCCGAGGCCGACCGGATTCGCGACGCGTTGAAGGCCGAGGGCATCGAGATCGTCGATTCAGCGACCGGCCCGCGCTGGCGACGGGGCAAGCCGAAATGAGCAGCGCCTTCAAGCTCGTCTCCGAGTTCAAGCCCGCCGGCGACCAGCCGCGGGCGATCGACGAGCTCTGCGAAGGCCTCGAGCGCGGCGACAAGCACCAGACGCTCCTCGGCGTGACGGGCAGCGGCAAGACCTTCACGATCGCCTGCGCCGTCGATCGGCTCAATCGCCCGGCCCTCGTGATGTCGCCGAACAAGACCCTGGCGGCCCAGCTCTACGCCGAGTTCAAGGGGCTGTTTCCCGAGAATGCCGTCGAGTACTTCGTCTCGTACTACGACTACTACCAGCCCGAAGCCTACATCCCCTCGAGCGACACCTACATCGAGAAGGACTCGTCGATCAACGACGAGATCGACAAGCTGCGCCATTCGGCGACGCATTCGCTGCTGACGCGCCAGGACGTGCTCGTCGTCGCGAGTGTCTCCTGCATCTACGGCCTCGGTGCCCCCGAGAACTACGGCTCGATGCACGTCTACGTCGACGTCGGCATGTCCCTCGTGCGCGACGATCTGCTGCGCCGCCTCGTCGACATCCAATACACGCGCAACGACCACGATTTCCACCGCGGGACCTTCCGCGTCCGCGGCGACGTCGTCGAGATCTTTCCCCAGTACGAGGGCGAGATGGCGATCCGGGTCGAGTTCTTCGGCGATGTAGTCGACTCGATCGCCGAGATCGATCCGCTGCGGGGCAAGGTCGTCGCGCGTCCCAAACGCGCGATGATCTACCCGGCGAGCCACTACGTCGCGACGATGGACCGGATCCGCCAATCCTGCGCCGGGATCCGCAGCGAGCTGCAGGAACGCCTCGCCGAGTTCCGCCGGGCGAACAAGCTCCTCGAGGCCCAGCGCCTCGAGCAGCGGACCCTCTACGACCTCGAGATGCTCGAGACCCTGGGCTTCTGCCACGGCGTCGAGAACTACTCCCGCTGGCTCGATGGCCGCGAGCCAGGTCAGACGCCGTACACGCTCTACGACTATCTCCCGAAGAACGCGATGATCGTGCTCGACGAGAGCCACGTCTCCGTGCCCCAGATCGGCGGCATGTACCGCGGCGATCGGGCGCGCAAGGAGACTCTCGTCGAGTACGGCTGGCGCATGCCCTCGGCCCTCGACAACCGGCCGCTGCGCTTCGACGAGTGGGAGGAGCGCGCCGGCCAGCGGATCTATGTCTCGGCGACCCCGGCGGCCTACGAGCTGCAGCGCTGCAATGGCGTCGTCGTCGAGCAGATCATCCGGCCGA
>JANMTD010000228.1:0-2714 GCA_031390075.1 Deltaproteobacteria bacterium
CTTCACGCTCGCGCTGCTCGCCCAGTCGCCGCGGGAGGTGATGGCGCTCCGGGCGGAGCTCGGGGAGCTCGGGGCGGCGAACGACGGCGCGCTCGGAGTCGGCTCGCGATCGGAGCGCCTCTCGAACGCGGTCCGGGAATCCCTGCGGCTGCTTCCGCCCGTCCCCTACACGATCCGGATCGCGACCCGGGACACGGCGCTCCAGGGCACGGCCCTCCGCCGCAGCGACCGCGTCCTCGTCAGCCATTTTCACGCGCACCGCATCCCCGAGGTCTTCCCGGAGCCCGCGCGCTTCCTGCCCGATCGCTGGCGCACCCTGCGCCCCGGCCCCTACGACTATTTTCCCTTCAGCGCGGCGCCGCGAATCTGCATCGGCGCAGGCTTCGCGACGGAGGTGCTCGAGCAGGCGGTGGGCGAGATCGTGCGGCGATTCGATTTCCGGTTGCCGGAGGGGCTGCGGATCGATCCGGTCGTCCGGGTCACGCTCGGGACGCGGGATGCCGTTCCCCTCGAGCTCGGGGCGCCGAGGGGCGGCTTTCGCGCGGCGCGGCTGCGGGGCGCGCTCGGGGATCTGATCGAGCAGGCGGGGGAGAGTTCTCTCGAGCGGCGGATTCCCTGACGAGCGGCGCGCTACGGTTTCGCTGCCTCGATCCGCGACCTGCTCCGCTTCGTTTCAAGAGGAGATCCCATGCCCCGCGAACGCCTCGTCTCCGCCGACTCGCATATCACCCTCGACCACGACCACATCAAGAGCAAACTCGCGAAGAACCGCCACGCCGATTACGACGCCGCCGTCGCGAAGGTCGGGGGCGGCGTCGCCACGCGCGCCGGCATGAACACGATGCCGAAGGGCTTCGAGGGCGTGCGCCACGCGATCGGCCGCGCCGGGAACTGGGACGCCAAGGAGCGGCTCAAGGACATGGATCAGGACGGGGTCGACGTCGAGGTCTGCTACTGCGAGTTCAGCGCCTTCCGCTACCTCTACCTGATCCAGAACGGCTGGCGCGACGCGACCCAGGCCTTCAACGACTGCCTGATCGAGTTCTCGGCCGAGGATCCCAAGCGAATCCTCGCGTCGTACCAGATTCCGATCCACGACATCGCCGTCGCTGTCGACGAGGTCCAGCGCGTCGCGAAGCTCGGCGGGAAGTCGCTCCAGCTGCCGGTCTATCCGATCGAGCTCGGTGTCCCCGACTACTACGACCGCTGCTACGACCCGCTCTGGGCGGCGATCCAGGAGTCCGGGCTCCCGGCCTGCTTCCACATCGGCCTCGCGCCGATCCCCTACTACCAGGGCGAGCTGCCGAACTGGGTCCAGGGGACGCTGCAACCGATGTCGGGGATGTTCACGTCGATCCAGTACGGCCACTTCATCTTGAGCGGCATCTTCGAGCGCTTTCCGAAGCTGAAGACCGTCTGGGTCGAGCCGGGGGTCGGCTGGATCCCGTGGTGGCTCTTCCATCTCGACGAGATGGCGACGAAGCGCAACTACCCCTTCGACGACATCAAGGAAAAGCCGAGCTTCTACTACCGCCGCAACATGTCGATCACCTTCATCCACGAGCCCTTCGCCGTCCACAACCTCCGCTACGAGATCGGCGTCGACAACATGATGTGGTCGACGGACTACCCGCACCCGGCGTGTACCTGGCCGGATTCGAGGAAGCTCGTCGACGAGGAGTTTGCGGGGATTCCGGACGACGAGCGCTACAAGATCGTCTGCGGGAACGCGACGCGGGTGTGGGATCTTTAGCCGGCTGTAGGCGGCTGGGTCGGCTAGTTCGGCTTCTTCGCGGCGAGCTCCGCTCGGCGGGACAGCAGGTACTGACGAACATCTGCGAGGTTCCCCTCGTCGAGCACGCCCTCGAAGCTCGGCATTCCCCGTGCCAGCAGGCTGCCCTCGAGCGCGATCGCCGGCAGCGCGTCGTAGATCGGGGGCGCCGAGCGCCGCAGATCCGGGACGACCCCGCCCGAGATCGCGTGCGGGCCGTGGCAATGGCCGCAGAAGCGCGTGTAGATCCGACGGCCGGATTCGACGCGGGCGGGATCGAGGGGCTCGTCGATCGGCGTGAGCGGGCGCGCCGTGATCGAGAGCGCGGGGTCGGGCTCGGGGAGCGTCGCTGTGCCACCGAGCTTCCAGGCGAGCACGCGCCCCGCATTGCCGCTGGCGAGGACCGCCGGCGGCGGGTCACCGCTCGCCATGCCCATGCCGCCGCCGATGCCCGCGACGACGGCGATGTACTGCTCGCCGTCGAGCTCGTAGCTGATCGGGGGCGCGATCACGCCGGTGCCGGTCGGGGCCTCCCATAACGACGCACCGTCGGTCGCGCGATAGGCGCGCATCTGGCCGCCGCCGGTGCCCTGGAAGACCAGATTGCCGGCGGTCGCGAGGGTGCCGCCGTTGGCGAGGTGGCGGTGCTCGACGCGCCAGACCTCGCGGCCTGCCCGGGGATCCCAGGCGATCAGGGCGCCGAGGGTGCGGCCGTCGACCATCGAATCGGTGCCGCCGACGGGGTCCGCCCCGGTATTGAAGAGGCCGGGGCGGTGGACGAACTCTGGATCGACGCTGTAGCCGAAGGGCGCGTCGAAGATCGGGAGGTAGACGAGGCCTGTCCCCGGATGGAACGACATCGGGTGCCAGTTGTGGCCGCCGGCGGCGCTCGGGCGCAGCACGACGGGCTCCTCCGCATAACGCGCGTTCGGGACCTCGACGG
>JANMTD010000240.1:0-3142 GCA_031390075.1 Deltaproteobacteria bacterium
GGAACTCGAGGGCGTGGCGCAGATCCGTCGCCTGCCGCGGCGAACGCGGCCTCCGACCAAAATGGAGACCGAATCCCTGACCGATGCCGAGTCTCGCGAGCCAGCCCTTCGCGACCCGGACCCGCCCGGCCTCGCTCGGCACGGACCGGGGGGATGTCGGCACGCGTTCCCCGTCCGTCCCGTGTGCCAGCACTTCGCGGACGACGCGCAGCGCGTGCCGCTGGCCCTTGCGCGGCGGGATGTACTGCTCGATCTCGCCGTGAAAGAGCGCGAGCCCGACCTTGTCGTCGTTGCGGGTCGCCGAGAAGGCGAGCAGTGCGCAGAGCTCCGCCGTCGCCTCCCGCTTGCTCCGCTTGCCCGATCCGAAATCCTGCGACGCCGACACGTCGGCCATCAGCATCAGCGTCAGCTGGCGCTCTTCGACATAACGCTTGATGTAGGGGGCGCCCATGCGGGCCGTCACGTTCCAGTCGATCGTGCGCACGTCGTCGCCGGGGACGTAGGGGCGGACCTCGTCGAACTCGACGCCGCGACCCTTGAAGACCGAGACGTACTCCCCCGCCAGCACGTCGGCGACCTGACGGCCGGTGCGAACCTGGATCTCGCGAACACGCCGGAGAATCTCGCTGGCGAGCATGACGTCAATCCCGGCCTTCGATCAGGGAACCAACACGCCGGCGAGGATGCGTTCGATCACATCCTCGCTCTTCTTGCCCTCCGCCTCGGCCTCGTAGGTGATCGCGACGCGGTGGCGGAGGACGTCGAGGGCGAGGGCCTTCACGTCGTGGGGTGTCGCATAGCTGCGGCCCTGGAGGAAGGCGTTCGCCTTGGCGGCGCGGGTCAGGAAGAGCGAGGCGCGCGGCGAGGCGCCCATCTCGATCATGCCATCGAGGTCGTCGATGCCGGCGGCCCGGGGATCGCGGGTCGCGTGGACGAGATCGACGACGTAGTTCTTGACCTTGTCGTCGATGAAGATCTTCTCGACCGCCTTGCGCGCGGCGAGGATCTGGACGGGCGTGGCGACCTTGCTCACCACCGGCTCGGGCTGCCCCGACGCCATCCGGTCGACGATCTTGCGCTCGTCGTCTTTCGACGGGTAGCCGACCACGACCTTCAACATGAAGCGGTCGACCTGGGCCTCGGGCAGCGGATAGGTCCCCTCGTGGTCGATCGGGTTCTGGGTCGCGAGCACGAGGAAGGGCTCGTCGAAAAGATAGGTCGTGTCGCCGATCGTGACCTGGCGCTCCTGCATCGCCTCGAGCAGCGCCGCCTGGACCTTGGCCGGCGCCCGGTTGATCTCGTCGGCGAGGATCAGGTTCGAGAAGAGCGGCCCGCGCTTGACGTGATAGGTGCCTTCGCGGGGGTTGAAGATCTCGGTCCCGATCACGTCGGCGGGGAGCATGTCGGGGGTGAACTGGATGCGGGAGAAGCCCGTGTCGATGGCACTCGCGAGACTGCGGACGGTCAGCGTCTTGGCGAGGCCGGGGACGCCCTCGAGCAGGACGTGGCCCCCCGTCAGGAGGCCGATCAGCAGGCGGGTGATCATCGGCTCCTGGCCGACGACGACCTTGCCAACCTCGGCGACCAGGGCGTTGCAGACCCGCGCGTGCTCCTGGATCTGGGCGTCGATGCTCTCGCTCATGCGGTCGTCTCCTTGTCCTTGCCATGGGCTGGGCGGATCGCGGTCCGCACGGCGCGGGAGTATGCCGCCGGTTGGGCCGCGATCAAGCGGCCCGACACCACCCGGGTCCACCCGGTTCGGCCCGGTCCAGCCCGCGATCGCTCCCCTGTCTTTCCAGCTCCCCGCCGTTCCGTGATAGGGTGAAGGCGAGGATCGATGCGGCGGACGGCGGGAGGAGTGGATATGTGGGGCTCCGGGAATTGGGGAGAGATGGTCTGGGGAGGTGCTGCGGTTCCGGCGCTGCCCCTCGGAATGCTCCTGCTGCTGATGCTCTGTTGCTTCCTCGCAGGCGGCTACTTCTTGCGGCCCGGGCGGCGCGGCGGGCGAAGCTACCTCGCCGCGGCGCTGCTGTTCATGCTTCCGCTCTCGGTGGCGGCGGTGACACTGCCCTACACCTTCGTGAACGGAACCGTCGCGGACGCCACCGAGGTGAACGCGAACTTCGACGCGCTCGCCAGCGCACTCGACGTCGAGACCTGTCCCTCGGGCATGACGAGGATCGCCAGGGCGCACACCACCCTCTGCTATGCAAGCGGTCCCGTCGGCTCGTGGGACCAGGTCTCGACCTACTGCTCGAACGCGTACGGCGCTCGCATCTGCAGCGTCCAGCAATGGCGTGACGCGATCTGCTTGGCTGGGCTCCCCAACCCGGGCGCCTCCTGGACCGACTCCATCACGGGAACGTCAGCGGCCGTGGTGGTCAGCGGCTGCTCTGCGGACACCTTCAGCTCGACACCAGCCACGTCCCCACGCACCGCGGCCTGTTGCGCCGAATGGCCACGCTATTAGGTCGACAACCGGCCCGTGGTGTTTCGTCCTGCCTGATCGACATCGCGCATCGCCTTTTCGCGCAGGTCCTTCCGCAGCGTCGCTCCCGCGCGCAGGAGAAAAGCCGCGGCGACGAGGTGGACCAGCAGGATCAGCGCGAGGGAGTCACGAATCGATTCGGCGCCGCGGGAAGCCGCCCCCTGGTCGTTCAACCATCCGACCAGCGGCGGTGCGATTCCGAGTCCGAGGACTGCGTTCGCGGTGGTGAAGAGCGCGCCGGCGAGCGCGCGCATGCGCGGGTCCGCGAGAGTCTGGACGGCGCCGTAGACGGGACCGAGGTAGCTGCTCGCGAGAAACGAGGCCGGCGCGAGCAGCAAGCTCGCCGTGTTCCCGTTCGCCGCGAAGACGAAGCCGAGACCGAGGGGGAAGACGCAGGCCGAGGTCAACGCCGGCATCCACGCGAGCCAGCGTGGATCGCGTCGGGCGAGCCGGTCGGCGATCGGGCCGGCAGTGAAGCTGCCCAGCGCCGAGAAGAGCCCCGACGCGATCGCGAGCCGAGCGCCCGCTTCGGTGGTCGAGAGCGCGTGCACCCGGGTCATGTACGGAACCGACCAGACGAGAATCGAGTAGATCCCGACCGCGTTGAACGCCGAGGCGAGGACGAAATAGCGGATCGAGGGCGTTCGCAGGAGC
>JANMTD010000244.1:0-4848 GCA_031390075.1 Deltaproteobacteria bacterium
GCGGGCGGGACAGCGAGTGCGACGCGATGAATCCGTCGCCCGCCAAGCGGCCCACCCTCTCCGTCACACTCACGAGCTACGGGACCGCCCTCGGCGAGGCCGACGGCGTGCAACAGCTCCTCGCGCAGGCCCGCCTCGCCGAAGCCGCCGGTGTCGACCGCCTCTTGTTGACCGACCACGTCGTGCTCGGCGCGCATACGGACCGCTATCCCTGGGGCCCCTTCCCGTTTCCGCCCGATACACCCTGGCTCGAGCCCCTGACGCTCATCTCCGCCCTCGCGATCGCGACCTCGCGCATTCGCTTCTCGACCAAGATCCTGATCGCACCGCTGCGCCCGGCCCCGCTGCTCGCGAAGACCCTCGCGACCCTCGACGTGATCTCCGGCGGTCGGATCGAGGTCGGGGTCTCCACAGGCTGGCAGCGGGAGGAGCTCGAGGCGGCGGGCATCGAGTGGAGCCGACGTGGACAGATCCTGACCGACACGATGGCCGCCTGTCGCGCGCTCTGGGGCGAGGGTCCGGCGAGCTTCCACTCGCAGAGCTTCTCCTTCGAGGGGATCTGGTGCCGGCCGCGGCCGCTCCAGCCGGGCGGCATCCCGATCTGGTTCGCGGGCTCGCTCCACGCGAGGAATCTCGATCGCATCGGCCGGCTGGGCGATGGCTGGATTCCGGCGCCCTACACGGCGATCGAGCCCTTCCGACAGGAAGTCGAGCGGCTGCGCGCGCATTTCGCCCGGGCGGGCCGTGATCCGGATCGCCTCGGGATCCAGGGCGATCTCGTTGCGCGGATCGGCGCCGATGGCCGACCCGACCTGCGCGCCAGCCTCGACGCGGTGCCCGATTGGGCGCGGGCGGGGGCGACGACGGTGAACGTCGTGCTGTCGCTGTTTGGCGGGCCCAGGCAGGCCGCGCGATGCTTCGAGATCCTGGCCGAAGAGTGGCCGCGACAGCTCGCGCGGATCGCACCGGAACCGAAGCACGCAAGGGAGCCGCGATGAGCGCCGAAGGACTTCGCACGCAGATCGAGAACCGCGTCCTCGTCGTCAGCTTCGACCGGGCCGAGAAGAAGAATGCGCTGACCGTCGCGATGCGCCTCGAGCTCGAAGCGATCTGCGCCGCGATCGACGCGGACGATTCCCTCGACGTGCTGCTCTTGACCGCGACCGATCCCGTCTTCTCGGCGGGTGTCGACATCAAGGAAGTCGGCCAGCAGGGCACCTCGATGCGCGCGACCGATCCCGGCCGGGCGCTCCGCGCGGTCGGAAAGCCGGTGATCGCGGCGGTCAACGGCGCCTGCGTGAGCGGTGCCCTCGAGATCGCACTCTCCTGCGATTTTATCCTCGCTTCGGAGCGCGCCCGTTTCGCGGATACCCACGCGCGCCTCGGGGCGCTGCCGCGCTGGGGCCTCTCGGCGCTGCTGCCCCGGACTGTCGGCGTCGCGAAGGCGAAGGAGATGACGATCACCGGGAACTTCGTCCCCGCCGACGAAGCGCTCCGCATCGGTCTCGTGAATCGGGTCGTCCCCCACGATCAGCTCCGCGAAGCGGCCCTGGCCCTCGCCGCGGACATCGTCTCGAGCGATCCGCGAGCGATCCGCGCATCCCTCGATCTCTACGATCGCGGGGCCTATCTCTCGACGCTGGAAGCGCTGGCCCTCGAAGCGCAGGTCTCCCTCGCCTGGCAGGTCGACACCGACGATTTCGCGAGCCGGCGCGGCGCGGTCACCCGTCGGGGCAGCGAGAAGGTCCCGAAGACGTCCGCATGAGCGCGTGTGATCAGCGCTGGCGGGCGCCCAGGGCGACGACGACCACGCCGACCAGGACGAGCAGCGCACCGATCGGCGCGAGCAGGACGGCGAGGCCCGGGTCGCCGTCGTAGACGAAGATGCCGCCGAGAAAGAATCCAGCGGGAAGCAAGACGGCGCCGGCGATCAACGCGCGCGAGGCGAGCGTGCGGCCGCCATCGGAGAGACGTGGGAGCTTCGGAAGGCTCAGGGCGAAGGCGACGTTCACGAGCCCGAGCAGCGCGCCGTGCGCATGGCCGAGGGTCCAGAGCAGGCGGCGCGTCTCGTTCGAGGCGTCGAGGTAGAGGCCGAGCTTCAGGGCGTGCAGCGCTTCGAGGAGCGTTCCCAGGCAGACCGAGGCGACGACGAGCCACCAGCCGAAGGCGAGATGGCGCGCCGCCACCGCGTCGAGCTCCGAATCAGATCCGTTCATCGCGTCCCCCCGTCGATCACTCGCGCAGATCCATCGGCCGATCGTCGCGCGCCTTCGCCAATCGCTCGAGCTCGGCCTCGTCGAGGCGGCCGTCGCGGCCGATCAGGCGCGCGCGCCGGTCGCCGACGTCGCGGAGCGTCCCGCGGCGATCCTCCGCGGCATCCCGCCAGTAGGCCATCGTCTGTGTACGCATCCGCGCGCGCTCCTTCGGCTCGTCGAGGAAGTCGTAGGCGAAGGGGCGCTCCGCCGAAAGGCGCGCGAGCGAATGACCCGCGAGATAGCGCACGGCGGGATACGGGTCGTCGAGCAGCTGGCCCAGGAAGAAGCCCATCCACTCGTCGCCCGACGCCGCCTTCGACTCGGGCCAGCCCATGTGCCAGGCCATCATGGCGCGCTGCTGCGCGTCGCCCGAGAGCGACCAGCGGACGCCTTCGGCGACGGTCTCCTCGTCGCCGGAGAGCTCGGGGCGCGGCTGTCCATACCAGGCCGTGAGGCGGTCGGCGGACCAGCCGAGGCTCTTGTCGAGATGGCAGAGGTTGCAGGCGTTGGCGCGGCCGGTCGCGCGTGTCGTCGCGGCGCTCGGGCTGTCGATCCAGTGGCTGCGGATCGATTTCAGCAGGCCGTAGACGGTGTGGGGCATATGGCAGTTCTGGCAGCGGCTGCCGGCGGAGCCGCGCGCGTGGTGGGTGTGCGCTTCGATGTTCGCTTCGTAGGACTCGTGGCATTGCAGGCAGGCCTGATCGTGCTGGCGATCGGCGGCGAGCTGGTCGTCGGGCGCGGCGGTGTGCATCGAGTGGCAGGAGAGACAGGAGAGCTCTCCGCCCTCGAAACAGGCGGACTCGATCATGCCGTTGTGCTCGCGGCCCGAGACGCGGACCATGCCGTCGGGCCAGAAGCGCTCTTCGAGCAGCGTCGGGTTCGACTCCTTCGCGTTGGCGAGCTGATTCTGGAGCAGCGGCCAATCGCGCTTCTCGAGCAGGTCGGTCGTCGCCGGCGCCTTGCGGCTCGCGCGCAGCACGACACGCGTCTCGCGCAGGTCGTCTCCCGGGTGGAAGCGCTCCCCCGCCTGCAGCGGCAGGGGCTTCCAGAGATTGATCCCGTGGCAGGAGCCGCAGACCTGCGAGGACGCCTTCGCGTCGAGGCGCTTCGGGTTCACGATCGTCGGATCCGGCGCGTCCGTGAGGCGCATGCGGTAGCGGCGCGCGGGATCCTGGTTGACGCGCACGTGCTCTTCCGCCGGACCGTGACAGGCCTCGCATGCGATCCCGAGCTCCGCGGCCCGCGGCGTCCATCCGCCGCTGTCGCTGCGATCCTTCTCGCCCGCGACGGCATGGCACTCGATACAGCTGTCGTGCCAGACGTCGTAGCTCCGGCCTCCGTCGGGCGGACGGATGAAGCCGTCTTCGCGCGGGATCCAGCGCTGGTCCGCGTTCAACCAGAGCCACGGAAAATTGAAGAGGCGCCCATCGCGTTCGCTGGCGACCCAGTAGGTCTGCATATGGTGCGACCCGGTCGTCATCACGATCCGCTTCCAGCGGCGCGGGGCACGGTCGTCCGGGACGGCATCGGGACGCTGCCCTCGATCCATCAGGTCGGCCTCCCAGTCGGGATCCGCCATCTCGACCCAGTACTCGTCGGCGCGGCGCTCGAGGCGGTAGCGGCGGCCCCGAGCTTCGAGGGTCTGGCCTTCGAAGCGGCCGAGGACGGCCTCGGGGGTCGCTCGCTGGGTCATCGTCCGGTGGTAGCTCTGGTGCCAGGAGGCGTAGTTGCCCGGGTGGCACGCCTGGCAGCGGTCGGAGGAGACGTAGTCGGCGAGCGGGTCGGGGTCGGCAGCGAGGGCGGCCGGTGCGCCCCCGGACCGGTCGTCCCGCGCGCTGCGCCGGGGATCGATCGCAGGCGCGCGGCGCGCGCGCCCGGGAAGCTCGTTCGAGAGCGCGCCGTTCGACGCCTCCCGCGCAGTCTGGCGAGCCTGATGAGCGGATCCTGCGGCGAGGGCGAGGACCGCGAGCACGACCACCAGCAGCATCCGGGCGAGGCCACGCGAGGCACGCCAGGCAACGGCGAGACCCAGGACGACCCCCGCGACGAGCACGGCGATCTGGAGTGCCAGGGCGGGATCGATGAGCGCCATGCCCCGAGCTTAATCGGCCCGCGCCCAGAACGGAAAAGGCCCCGCCGAATCCTTCGATTCGACGGGGCCTTCCGAGTGGAACCGGTCCGGTCCACTCCCGCTTGGATCACACTGGATCCGAAGCGAGAGCGCCCGAATCAGATCTGGTTGCGGCGCCGATCGCGGACGATCAGACCGATCAGGCCGAGGGCGCCTGCGCCCAGCATCGCCGCCGAAGCCGGCTCCGGCGTGAACGTGATCCGGGTCATGTTCGTACCGGCCAGGTTCGTGTTGATGCCGCCGCGCGACTGCAACAGGTGGCCCGAGACCAGCTGCAGCTGTCCCGTGATGCCGCCCATCGCCGTCACGTTGATGTTCTCGAAGCCGGTATCCGTGCGGGTCGTGTAGTCCATGATCGGGGTACCGATCGTGTTGGCAAGCGCCTGCACCATGCCGGTCGTGTAGGGCAGGATCGTGAACCAGCCCGTGCCGAGGCCCTGCACGCCGACCGTCATGCCCGTG
>JANMTD010000256.1:0-2572 GCA_031390075.1 Deltaproteobacteria bacterium
ATTCACGCCGGCAGCCTCCGGAGCCAGCTGCTCGCGAGCAGGGCCGAGAGCGCAGTCGCCGCCAGGGCTGCGGCGACGAAGGGCCGATAGTGGTGTTCGTACTCGAGATAGCGGAGCTCGGCGACCTTGCTCCGCTCGAGCCGGCCGATCTCCTCGACGACCTCGCGCAGTCCCGCCTCGTCGGTGGCGTGGAAATAACGACCCCCGCTCTTCTCGGCGATCTGCCGGAGCGTCGTCTCGTCGATCTCGACGGGCATGCGCTGGAGCGAGACGCGGCCGTCGGCGTGCCGAACCGGGAAGGGCGCAAAGCCCGTGTAGCCCGCCCCGATCGTATAGACCTTGATGCCGAAGCGGGCCGCCAGCTCCGCCGCCTCCCGCGGCTCGACATCCCCCGCATTACTCACGCCGTCGGTCAAGAGGATCACGATCTTCGACGCAGTCTCCTGCCGCCGCAGTCGCTCGACCGCGAGCGCGAGCCCATCGCCGACCGCGGTCCCGTCCTCCGACGCATCGTCCGGGGTCGCGAGCTCGTCGAGGATCGCGAGCACACTGCCGTGGTCGAGGGTCAGGGGACAGAGTCCGTCGGCATAGCGGGCGAAGGCGACGATCCCGATCAGATCGTCGGGCCGGCCTTCGCCGAAGCGACCTCCGCCCTTCACGAACTCCTTGAAGATCCGCTTCACGACGTCGAGGCGGCTCGTGCTGGTGTCGCCGCGGACGAAGTCCCGCGCCTCCATCGAGCCCGAGCGGTCGACGACGACCGCGATCGCGATGCCCTCGCGCTCGACCTCGCTGATCGAATTGCCCGTCCGGGGCCCCGCCAGCGCGACGGCGAGGGCGAGCACGGCGAAGGCGAGGAGCGCCGCGGGCAGCCAGACGAGGCGTTCGCGCAGCGAGCGCCGCCCGCCCGCGACGAGCGAGAGACTCGAGAATGCGACGCTCGCCCGCCGCCGATTGACCTGGACGAAGACAAAGGGCGCGAGCAGCCCCGTCAGCAGGAGCCAGGGATCGCTCAGCTCGAAGCCCGCGAGGTCAAACATCGCGCGTGTCCTCGAGGAAGCGCTCGGCGGCGGCGATCGATTGCCCCACGACCTCGGCCTCGGGCCGGTAGCCGGCGAACTTCACGAGATCGGCCTGGACCAGGAAGTCGCGCAGCAGCTGTTGATGGGAGCGCGCGAGGTCCGGCGAACGACCCATCTCGTTCAGGAACTCCTCGGTCGTCAGCTCGGGCGAGCGAAGGGCGAAGCGATTCTCGAGGTAGCGCCGGACGATCAGGGAGAGCTGCACATAGAAGGCGTCCATCGTCTCCGGCCGGGGCCTGCCCGCGGCGAGCAACGCGTCGAGCTCGCTGCGCGAGATCTCGTAGGCGGTCCGCTGGCGCTGGCGCGACCGATAGCCGTGAAAGACGCGGATCGCGGCCGGCACCGCCAGCGCGAGCAGCACCACAGCGCCCGCGAGCCAACCCCACCACGGCAAGCCGCCGAATCGCCGGCGTCCCAGATCCGGATGCCCCGGGCGCAGCTCGAGCGGCGCATCGGCGGCCAGGATCGTCGCGACCTCGAGGGCGACGCGCTCCGTCAGGATCTCGTAGGCGTCCTCGCCCTCCGGCGCAGGCGTCTGCCCCTCGCGGCGATCGACGAACTCGACGCGCAGCGCCGGAATCGACTGCGGCCCCGACTGCTTCGGCTGCAGGCGATAGACCTGGCGCGCGCGGGTCCCGCCGTCCTCGTCCTGGGATTCGCTCGGGGCGAAGTCGACGATCTCGAATCGACCGAGGGCCTCGCCGAACTCCGGCATGAGGAGCTCGACCCCGGGCTCCGCGCGGGCCTCGAGGCGGAGCTCGACGACGTCGCCGATCACGGGCTTCGCCGGTCGGACGACGATCTCGACCGCGACGGGTCCCGATTCGAAATGGCGCTCGATCACTTCCGACTCGTCCGCGGACTCCGCCGCGCGCGCGAGCTCGGCCCACGTCGATCCCGCGAGCACGACCACGAGCCCGAGTACGAGCCCGATCCGAATCGCCGCGACGGCGAGCGCTGATGCGACCCGCGCGTTCATCGCCGCCTCCGCTTCTCGCGCATGCGGAAGAACCGCACGAGGGGCTCGACGACGTCGCCGCTCGCATCGACGTGGATGAAGTCGATGCCGAGGGAACGGAAGCGACGCTCGAGGATCTTCACGCGACCGGCGGCGATCGGCCCGACGCTCTCGCGAAAGCTCCGCGAGCCCGTGTCGACGACCCGCGTCGTCCCGAGCTCGGCATCGCGCAGGGCGACGAGGCCGACGTCGGGCATCGCGATCTCCGCCGGGTCGGTGACGAGGACGGCGATCACGTCGTGCTTGCGGTTGGCGGCGACGAGGGTCTTTTCGAAGCCCTCGTCGAGGAAGTCGCTGACCACGAAGCAGATCGTGCGCCGCCGCGTGACGCGCATCAGGAACTCGAGGGCGTGGCGCAGATCCGTCGCCTGCCGCGGCGAACGCGGCTTCCGACCGAAATGGAGACCGAATCCGAGAGCGAGTCCCTGACCGATGCCGAGTCTCGCGAGCCAGCCCTTTGCAACCCGGGCCC
>JANMTD010000304.1:0-5674 GCA_031390075.1 Deltaproteobacteria bacterium
GACCGCGCGCGGTGCACGGGCGACCGCGCGGGTCTCGATGTGGTCGCGATAGCGGACGAGCTCGGCGCGCAGCGCCGCGAGCTCCGCGATCCGGCCGTCGAGGTCCTTCACGTGGAGCTCGAGCAGATCCGAGAGCCGCGCGAGCATCGCCGCCGTCGAGCCGCCGATCGCGTAGACCGCGTTCAGCTCCCGGATCTCGGCGAGGCAGAGCCCGAGGCCCTTCAGGCGGTGGATGAAGCCCAGGCGCTCGAGCTCGTCGGGGCCGAAGACCCGGCGTCCCCCCGCCCGGCGGCGGACCCCGGGCAGGAGCCCGATCTCCTCGTAGTACCGCACGGTCCGGGGCGAGAGCCCCGTGCGCTCACAGACTTCGGCGATCGGCCACATGACCCCGAGCATCGCCCGGTCTGCCAGCTCACGTCAACTGGGCCGGACGCTTCTTGGGCTGAGGGTTCTTGATGGGCTGAAGGCTCTTCATGGGCTGAGGGCTCAGTGGTACCCGAGCTCCTGCATCCGCCGGGCGCTCTTCGACCACTGGGGATCGACCTTCACGAAGAGCTCGAGGTGGACCTGCGCGCCGACCAGCGCCTCGATCCCCTTGCGGGCACGGATTCCGATCTGCTTGATCTTCTGCCCGCCCTGCCCGACCACGATCCGCTTCTGGGATTCGCGCTCGACGAGCAGGTCGGCGCGGATCCGGGTCGCCCGCTTCCCCGTCGCCTCCTCGAAGGAGACGACCTCGACGGCGATCGCGTGCGGCAGCTCGTCCGCGAGCAGCCCCATCGCCGCCTCCCGGATCAGCTCTGCACACAGGAAGCGGACGGGCCGGTCGGTCAGATCGTCGGCGGCATACAGGGGCGGTGAGCTCGGCAACCGGGCCACGATCGCATCGAGCAGCGCCTCGAGCCCCGTGCGTTTGCGCGCCGAGACCGGCAGCGCGCCGACGGCGAGGACCTCCGGAATCGTCGATTCGCTTCGCGTAGACGGAGGAAGGTCGCATTTCGTCCAGACGACAAGGGGCTCGCGCTTCGAAGCAGTGAGGGCCGCGACGAGCTCGTCGTGGACGTCGCTCCAGCCGCGGCTCCGATCGACGAGCAGCAGCGCCACGTCGCAGTCCCGCGCCACCTCGTCGACGATCGCGTTGAGCGACGTGTTGAGCGGCCGGGCGACGCGGTGGCGGCCCGGTGTATCGAGAAACAGGATCTGGGCATCGCCGCGCGGCAGGATTCCGAGGATCCGGCTGCGGGTCGTCTGCGGCAGCGGCGACACGATCGCGAGTCGCTGGCCGAGGAGCGCGTTCAAGAGCGAGGATTTTCCGACGTTCGGCGGCCCGAGCAGCGCCACGAAGCCCGCGCGCGATTCGGTCGCGCTCACGAGGCGGGCTCGACTTCAGACGGCGTTTCTTCCGACGGTTCGTCCTCCAATGGAAGAGAGGGGCGCCGAGCGAGGGCCACCCGCGCGGCCTCGCGCTCGGCGGCGCGCTTGGTGCGATCCGTCGCCTGCGCGAGCGCGTCGCCCGCGAGCGAGACCTCGACCGTGAAGCGGCGATCGTCCCCCTCGATCCCGCTGTCGACGACGACGCGGTACCGAGGGAAGACGCCGACCGCGGCCATCGTCTGCTCCTGCAGCTCGGTCTTGGGATCCCGGGCGACGGGCGCCGAGTCCCGCGACAGCGCGCTCGCAAAACGCGACTCGACGAAGCGGCGCACGACCTCGAGCCCGCCGTCCAGGTAGAGCGCGCCGACGACCGCCTCCATGGCATCGGCGAGAATCGACGCCTTCTCGTGTCCCCCGGAGCTCTGCTCCGTCCGGCCCAGGACGAGCTCCGGTCCGAGATCGACCTCCCGAGCGAGCCGCGCGAGGGAGCGGGCCTCGACGACGGCGTGGAGCGCCCGCGTCAGCTCGCCTTCGCGCCACTGCGGATGCGATTCATAGAGGGCATGGCCCACGACGAGGCCGAGCACCGCATCGCCCAGGAACTCGAGCCGCTCGTTGCTCTCGACCTCACCCGACTCGTGGGCGTAGGACGCGTGGCGGAGCGCCATCGCCAGCAGC
The DNA here is from genome assembly GCA_031390075.1 of Deltaproteobacteria bacterium. Lineage (GTDB taxonomy): Bacteria > Myxococcota_A > UBA9160 > UBA9160 > UBA4427 > UBA4427. The sequence goes on from JANMTD010000304.1 coordinate 2,053, forward strand.
TCGGGCCGGGCGAAGCGGTGGCCGAGAGCCGTTTCGAGGCGCGCGAGAGACTCGGCGCCGGGTGCCTCGGGCGCCTTGGGCGCGTCGCACGCGTCGAGCTCGCGGAGCTCGGGCTCGCTCATCGCCGACCCTCGACCAGGAAGCCGCCGCCGATCACCTCGTCGTCGCTCGCCTCGTCGTAGAAGACCGCCGCCTGCCCCGGCGCCACCGCACGCACCGGCTCGTCGAAGCGGATCTCGGCCTCGCCCGACGCGCCCGCGCGGACCTCGGCCGGCACCGCATTGTGTCGGTGGCGAACCTGGACGCGGACGCGGATCGGCCCGTCCGGTGCCTCGCCCGCGATCCAGCCGACGCGCTCGATTCGGGCACCGCGGCAGTCGAGGTCCGCCGCGTCTCCGACCACGACGCGCTGGCTCTCGGGCTCGAGGCGGACGACGTAGAGGCGGCGATCGGAGGCGATGCCGAGGCCGTGGCGCTGGCCGACGGTGAAGCGGTGGATGCCGCGGTGGCGTCCGAGGACCTGGCCCGCCTCGTCGACGATCACGCCTTCCGCCTTCGCCGCCTCCGGCCGCAGCCGCTCGACCACCTTCGTGTAGTCGCCGTCGGGCACGAAGCAGATCTCCTGGCTCTCGGGCTTCTCCGCCGTCGCGAGGCCGAGGGCGCGCGCCTCGCGGCGGACCTCCTCCTTGCTCATCTCGCCGACGGGAAAATGCGCCTCGCGAAGCTGCTCCTGGCGCAGGGAAAAGAGGAAATAGCTCTGGTCCTTTTCGCGGTGGCGCGCTCGGAAGAGCCGCGCCCGACCGCTCGCGGGGTCGTGCTCGATGCGCGCATAATGCCCCGTCGCGACGCGCGACGCGCCGAAGGCCTTCGCGCGCTCGAGCAGGTGGTCGAACTTGAAGCGCTGATTGCAGGCGATGCAGGGGATCGGTGTGCGACCTGCCAGATACGCGTCGGCGAAGGTCTCGATCACCTCGCGGCCGAAAGCCTCCGCGTAGTTCGCGACGTAGAAGCGGATGCCGAGGCGTTCGGCGACCTTGCGGGCGTCGTCGGCGTCTTCGAGGGAGCAGCAGCGCGAGCCGCTGGCCGAGAGGCGCATCGTGACCCCGATGGTCTCGGCGCCCGACGCGACGACGAGGGCCGCCGCCAGCGACGAATCGACGCCGCCCGACATCGCCACCACGACCCGCTCGACCGCCGCCCCGCTCACGGCTCGCCCAGCGCGCGGATCCGCGGCACGAGCTTCCCGAGCAGCTCGATCGTGCGCTCGATCTGGGCCTCGTCGACGCCGTGGCCCAGGGAGAAGCGAAGGCTCCCCCGCGCCTCGGCCGGCGTCCGCCCCATTGCGAGCAGGACCTTCGAGGGCTCGATCGAGCCCGAATGACAGGCGGCGCCCGCCGAGACCGAGACACCCTCGAGATCGAGCGCCTGCAGCAGGACTTCGCCGGCCACCCCCGCGAACTCGACGTTGAGCGTATTCGGAAGCGTGCGCACCGGGTCGCCGTTCCAGCGCACGCGGTCGATCTCCGTCTCGATGCCCCGCCAGAGCCGATCCCGGAGCCGCCGCATCGCATCGCTGTGGGACGCGCCGGTCAGCGCCGCGACGCGACACGCCGCGCCGTAGCCCGCGATCCCGATCACGTTCTCGGTACCCCCGCGCTGGCCGCGCTCCTGGCCGCCGCCGAGCAGGAAGGGACGGATGGCAGCCTGGCTCCGCAGCACGAGGGCGCCGACGCCCTTGGGCCCGCCCAGCTTGTGCGCCGACGACGCGATCGAGTCCACGGGAAGCCTCGACAGGTCGAGCTCGAGCTTCCCGATCGCCTGGGTCGCATCGGCGTGGAGCCAGATGCCCCGGGCGCGGCAGAGCGCCGCCAGTTCGGCGATGGGCTGGATCGCGCCGGTCTCGTTATTCGCCCAGATCACGCAGACGAGCTTCGTCGCCGGCGTGATCGCCGCCTCGACATCCGCCAGCGACACGCAGCCGAATGCATCAGGCGCGATCCAGTCGACGCGGACACCGCGCGCGGCGAGGGCCTCGAGGGGGGCCGTGACCGAGGGGTGCTCGACGGCGGTCGTGACGACGTGGTCGCCGGGGGTCAGGAGCCCGAAGAGGAGCGTGTTGTTGGCCTCGGTCGCGCCGCTCGTGAAGCGTACGTTCGCCGGGTCGGTCGAGAGCAGCCCCGCCACCTGCTCGCGGGCCTGCTCGACCAGCGCCCGCGCCCGTGTCCCCTCGAAGGAGACGCTCGACGGATTGCCGAACGCCTCGCGCAGGGCGCGCTCCATCGCCTCGATCACCTCGGGGCGGAGCGGGGTCGTGGCGTTGTGGTCGAGATAGATCCTCACGGCGGACGACCTTAGCAGCCCGTTGAAGAACCCTCGCGGAAGCGGGAGTTCTTCAACGGGCTGCTATCCCGGGGGTCCCTCGGAATCGACTTCCAGGAAGGGTTCGAGCTTTTCGCGCGTCTTCGGACCGATGCCGGGGACCCGTTCGAGCTCCCCCGTCGAGCCGAAGGGCGAACGCGCCCGTTCCGCGACGATCGCCGCCGCCCGGCCCGGGCCGATCCCCGGGAGATTCTCGAGCAGGGCCCGCGGCGCGGTGTTCGGATCGATCGCTCGCCCATCGAGCAGCCGCGCGATCCCCTCGAGTCCTGCCGCGCCCCCCCGATGCGCCTGCTGCGCCGCACACACGACCGCGAGGTCGCCCAACTCGTCGCGCAACGGCTCGCCGAACACGGCGCTCGCAGCGGCCGGAGCCAGCACCGCACAGGCCGGCGGCCCAGGTTCCGCCGGGCGGCCTACCACCCGCAGTCCGAGCAGCCCCGACACGACGAGGGCGACGACGAGCTTCGCATCGGCGCTGCGGCTCCCGGTCCCGCCGCCGCCCGCCGCGGGCCCCGCGTTTCGCTCGCGCTCGAGGCGCTCCCAGCGCTCCCGCCAATCGCGGAGGATACGGGCGGCCTCGTCGCCGTAGGCCGTCGCACGAAAGCGTCGCCGGCCGTTGTCGACGACTTCGCCCTCGCCGGCGCTCATCGGCAGGAACTCGACCAGCAGGCGCTCCTCGCCCAACACGTCCGGAAACCGGTCGAGCCACTCGATCGCGAGCACCTGCCCGGGCCGCAGCCAATCGAGGAATCCGATCGACTCGAGCTCGGCCTCCGAGTCGAGGCGGTAGAGATCGAGGTGGTGCAGCATCTCGGGTCCGTCGGGGATCGCGTACTGCTGCGCGATCACGAAGGTCGGGCTCGAGACGACGCGCGGGTCGACACCGAGACCCTCCGCGAGTCCTTTTACGAAGACCGTCTTGCCCGACCCGAGCGGACCGACGAGGCCGACCGCGAGACCGCGGGCACCGATCGAACGACCGAGCAGCGCCGCGATCTCGAAGGTCGCTTCAGGGTCCGGGGAATCGAAGCTGGAGACCGGTGCACCGTGCGCGTCCATCCTCTGCGTCCTCCCCACCAGCCTCGCCCGCCGCCGCCTGGAGCGCCCGCGCCGTCGCCGGCAGCGCGTCGGCGAGCTCGCTCGCGAGCAGCCCGAATCCGAGCGCCGCCTGCGGCAATCGATCGGCCGCGGCGCCGTGCCACCAGGCGGCGAGGGCCGCCGCCTCGAAGGCTGCGAGACCCCC
>JANMTD010000317.1:0-17478 GCA_031390075.1 Deltaproteobacteria bacterium
CCGACGGGCTTCCCGAAATAAGTCCGCGCCGCCTCGGCGATGCCGTAGGCCCCGCTCCCGAAATAGATCTGGTTGAGATAGATCTCGAGGATCTCGTCCTTGCTGAGGGTCAGCTCGATCTGGATCGCGAGGGCCACGTCCCGCAGCTTCCGCATGTAGGTCCGCTCGGGATTCAGGAAGATGTTCTTCGCGACCTGCTGCGTGATCGTGCTGGCGCCCTGCTCGATCCGGCCGGCCTTGAAGTTCGCGACGGCCGCGCGCAGCATGCCGCCGAGATCGATCCCCGAATGCTGGTAGAAGCCGTCGTCCTCGGCGGCGAGGATCGCGTCGATCACGTGGGGCGGCAGATCCCGCAGCGCGATCAGCTCGCGCCGCTCTTCGACGAAGCGGCCGATCGGCACGCCGTGGCGATCGACGACCACGCTCGGCAGCGGCGGCCGGTAGCGATCCAGGTCGCCCACGTCGGGAAGCCCCGACCAGACGACCGACAGGAACACGAACAGACCGCCGACGATCGCGCACAGGGCCGCCAGCGCGACGAACGCACCCGTTCGGCGAAGCGAGAGCCTGGAGAGAAGGCGGAGGGGTCGGCGTACCATGGTGGCTCGGGGGGCTTGAACGGGCGCCCAACGATAGGCGACCGGCGGCGACCGGGCACGCGTGAACCCGGGACGCGGAGTTGCACATGGCGACGGCGACTCTCAGGCCAGGAGCTCCGGAAGCACCGACTTTCCGAGCGTCCGCAGACTGCCCATCACCCGCGCGTGGGGGAGCGGGCCGAACTGCATCAGGCACAGCAGTCGGTCGACCCCGAGCGCCTGGATCGCGCGCAGCTTCTTCCGACAGTGGTCGACGTCGCCGATCACCGCCGTCGGGATGACCTCGACGGCGGCGAGCGCCTCCTCCGGGTCGATCGGAAGCCCGGCGCGCTGGCGGTGCAAGAGGCGGATCGTGGGATTGGGATCCGCGAGCTCTTCGGGTGTCGGCGGTCGCTCGGGCCCTTCGAGGGCGGGGCTTCCGGCGGCGCTCTGGGTCGAATTCCCGCGGACGATGTTGAACCAGTTGTCGCGGGCGACGCGGAAGGTGTAGGGCGCCGCGTTCATGAACCAGAGCGCTGCTTCGGCGGCCCGGGACTCGACGACCTCGCGCCGCGTCTCGGCGCAGTGGACCAACACGAAGATCGCCCGCTGCGCGTTCACACGCGCGCCGGCGGGCGACTCGCACGCCGCGAGCCCGCGGTCGTAGGCCGCGATCTGCTCGCGGATGTACTCGAGGGTCGCGAGCGGTGCCGCCGCGAGGAGCCCCACGCCGAGACGCCCTGCCCGCTCCGACGAGACCGGCGTGCTGACCGTCTGCCAGAGCGGCGGATGCGGCTGCTGCACCGGCTTCGGCACGAACTCCCGCGGCGGGACCGTCGTCAGCTCGCTCTTCCACTCGAACTCCCCGGGCGCCCAGATCCGCGGCAGCATCCGGAGCGCCTCCTCGAGGGACGCGGTCGTCGTGGCCGGATCGACGCCGAAGGTCTCCCATTCGGCGCCGCCCGAGCGCGCGAGCCCGAGCTCGAGGCGCCCGTTCGAGAGCACGTCGATGAAGGCGGCCCGCTCGGCGACGCGGACCGGATGGTTGATCTCGAAGGGCGAGAGGATGCCCGCCGTGCCGAGCCGGATTCGACGCGTGTGTTGCGAGAGCACGGCGAGCCAGAGATCGGGGGCCGAGCTCATGCTGAAATCGGGCGAGGTGTGGTGTTCGACGGACCACCAGCAGCCGTAGCCGAGCTCGTCTGCGAGCCGCGCCTGCTCGAGGGTGTCGGCGAGCAGCTGTCGCGCGTCGAGGGAGCGCGCATCCGAAGCGCTCTGGAGCTCGTTGAAGATGTCGAGGATCATGCGATGGGCTCCGTCACGCGCGGCGATCGGAAGCGGATTCGAGCGCGGCGCGGATCCGCTTCTTCGCCTCGTCCGCCAGCTCGGCCGGGAGCGGTCCCTGGCCCGCGACGGCGACGTTCGCGGCGAGGTGCTCGGGCTTCGAGGTGCCGACGATCGTCGTGTGCAGGTCCGCGTGGGCGAGCACGAAACGCAGCAGGAACGCGGTCTTGCCGATGCCGGACGCGAGCTCGTCGAGCTTCGCCGCCTGCCAGAGATCGCGCTTGCTCGCGACGAAGCTCTGCCAGAAGCCCTGCGTCTGCTTCTTTTCCGGGTCGAGATCCGGTGCACCGCGGGCGACGCCGCCGCGGATGATCGTCCCCGCCCCCGCCCGCGCCGCTTCCCGAATCACGTCCTCGTGCTCGGGCTGGAGCGCCGAGTACGGGATCTGGAACACGTCGAAGACACCCATCGCGATGTGGTCGCGCAGATCGGGGAGCACGCTCGACATCCCGAGGAAGCGGACCTTGCCCTCGCGCTGAAGAGCCTGCATCGCCTCGACGGTGCCGTGCTGCTCGAGCACCGCCCGCGAAGGGCTCGAATGGACCTGCACGAGATCGAGATGATCCGTCTTGAGTCGCCGCAGGCTCTGCTCGACCCCGGCCCGCACGTTCTCCGGACTGAAGTCGTGCTCGAGCTTGCCGTCCTTCATCACCGGCGCGCGGCCGACGAGGCAGCCGCATTTGCTCGCGAGGAAGTACTCCCCGCGGCGGCCCGCGAGATGGCGCCCGATCAGCTCTTCCGAGGCCTGGTAGTCGGGGGACGTGTCGATCAGATTGATGCCGGCGTCGAGCACACCGTTCAGCAATCGCTCGACCTGGGCCTCCGGCAGGACACCCGCGATCCCGCCGAGCTCCATCGCGCCGAAGCCGAGGCGGGTCGTCGCATGGCCCGTCCTTCCGAGCATCGAGGTCGCGAGGCCCATCAGCCGAGCCCGTGCACCATCACGACGTTCGACTTCGTCGCCTTCCAGCGGATCTTCGCCGCCGCCTGGTAGCCCGGCGAGTTGTACCACTCCTTCATCTTCGCTTCCGACTCGAACTCGAGGATCACGGTCTTGGGTCCAGCCCACGTGCCTTCGACGACCTCGGGCTTGTCGTCCATCGCGAGCACCTTGACGCCCTCGAAGGGCGCCTTCGCCGCGGCTTCCTGATAGGCCTGGTAGCCGGCGGCATCGTTGATCTGGACCTGGGCGATGAAATAGACGGGCATGTTGATCTCTCTCCTTGGCTCTGGGTGGCTCTTGGTAGGTTGAGGGTTCAGGCGCGCTGGTCGAGCTGGACGATGTTGCCGTCCGGGTCGCGCAGGAAGGCGGTTCGGACGACACGGCCAGCCGGCTCGCCGTAGGCGAGCGAGTCCCCGTTGGCCGGCCGCACGACGATCGGGACGCCCGCGCTCTCGGCGCGCGAGACCATTGCCTCGATGTCGTCGACCCAGAGGCCCCAGTGGTGCGTGCCGACCTGGAAGGTCTGCGCCGGCTCGCCGAAGGGCGCCCGGGAGAGCTGCTGGTCGAGGACGATGAAGCTCTCGTTGTCCCCCTCGCGCCAGCGCAGGTAGACGCCGCGGCGCTTGATCGGCGGCGAGTCGCCGATAGACGGCAGCTCCTCGAGGGCGTCGAGCGAGACGTGCATGCCCAGCACGTCGCGGTAGAAACCGAGCGAGCGATCCATGTCGCGCACGCCGACGGCGATGTGGGAGATGTTCCGGATCTTCATGTCGTGGCCTCCAATTTTCGCAGGGTCAGGAGCTCAGGCCTTCGCCTGGAGCGCGCCCGAGAAGAGTACGAGCAATCGGCTCCAGGCTCGCTCGGCCTTCTCCTCGTCGTAGACCTTCATGTCCGGCGGACACCAGCCGTGCTGCGCTCCGGCGTAGACCTCGATCTCCGCCTGCAGCCGATTCTTCGCGAAGGTCTCGCGCAGGACCTCCTTCGTGGCGGGCTCCGCGTCGTCGTCGTTCGCCGCGATCGCGACGAGCACGTTCGCCTTCATCTGCGGGACCAGCTTGTGCGGGCTGTCTTCCTTGTCGGTGACGAGGCTTCCGCCGTGGAAGGAGGCCGCCGCGCCGATCCGATCGGCCCGGGCCGCCGCCGTCCGGAACGTGATCGCCCCTCCCATGCAGTACCCCATCGTCCCCATCTTGCGGTCGCGGGCGACGGAGGGCTGCGCGTCGAGGTAGTCGACGAAGGACTTCGCGTCGGCCCCATGGGTCTTCGGCGAGAGCGAGCCCATCATCGACATGATCTTGGTGCGCGTCTCGGGATCGGCGAAGTCGGCGCCGTCGGGCAGGATCGGCGCCTTCGACTTGCGGTAGAACGGATTGACGACGAGCACCGAGTACCCCGAAGTCGCGAGCCGCTTTCCCATCTGACGCATCGCCGTGCGAAGGCCGAATGCGTCGGGCCAGAGGATGACGCCCGGGTGCTTCCCGCTCGCCGGGTGGACGAAATAACAGTCCGCCTTGCCGTCCGGGGTCGTGATGATCACGTCCTCGCCGACGACCTCGACGCCACCGGCCGCCGCCGCCAGACCCTCGGGCATGAGGACCGCGAGCCCCACGCCCGCCGAGAGCACGCCGAGCTCCCGACGCGTGAGCTCCCCCGATCGGCGCACGAATTCGTCCTGATCTGCAAAGACCCTGTCATCGCACATGGCGTGTCCTCCTGGCGTCGATTGCGGCCGCTGTGGGAGATGCGGCCAACGCATCCAGTCTGGCGCGCGCGGCGCCGGCTCGCCAGAAGCCTGGCGGCCCCCTCAGAACAGCACGGGCAACGTCGCGAGCCCGCGCAGGAAGAGACTGTCGCGGTAGGCGGGCGGATTCTCGTCGTCGAGCCGCAGGTTCGGGAAACGCTCGAGCAGGATGTCGATGGCGTTCTGCAGCTCGCTGCGCGCCTGCGACTGGCCGAGGCAGGTGTGCCGCCCGAGTCCGAAGGAGATGTGCGGATTCGGATCGCGGCGCACGTCGAGCCGGTCGGGATCGGCGAAGATCGCCGGATCCCGGTTGGCAGCGCCGTTGAAGAGGATGCAGACCTCGTCCGGCGGAATCCGCGAGCCGCCGAGCTCGAAGTTCACGTCCGCGACGCGCTGGCTGATCTGGACCGAGGTGTCGTAGCGCAGCAGCTCCTCGACGGCGGTCCGGATCGCCGCCGGTCTCTGGCGCAGGAACTCGAGCTGCTCGGGGTTTTGGAAGAGCGCGAGCATTCCCGTGCCGAGGAGATCCTGCGTCGTGCCGTGGCCGGCCTGGAGCAGGATGTAACAGCTGCCGACGAGATCGTCGTCGCCGAGTCCGTTTCCGTCCTCGTCCCGGGCATCGATCAACGCGCTCATCAGATCGGCGCGCGGGCGTCGGCGATGATCTTCGATCAGCTCGAGGAAGTAGCGGGAGTAGCCGAGGGTCGCCTCTTCGCCCTGGCGGATGATCTCGTCGGTGATCTTGCCGATCTCGCCGCGGGTCGTCGATTGGTGGGCCCAATCGTAGAAACGCGGCAGGTCCTCCGTCGGCACACCCAACATCTCGCAGATCACGATCACGGGCAGCAGGAAGGCAAAGTCGTGGACCAGGTCCATGCGGCCCTGCTCCTCGACGCGATCGAGCAATTCGTGGATCACGTCGCGAATCCGGCCATCCCGTTGATCGACCGAACGCGGCGTGAAGGCCTTCGAGATGAGCCCGCGGACGCGGTCGTGCTTGTCGGGGGGCAAAAAGAGCAGCGTGTTCTTCTGCATCTCGACGAAATGCCGGCCGGCGGGCCCGACGTCGAAGACATCGACGCCGCGGGCGTCGCTGCGCACGTCGGGATGCTTGAGGGCCTCGCGGACGTCGGAGTAGCCGGTGAGGACCCAGGCGGGCTTGCCGGAGACCATGTCGGTTCGCAGCCGGGGCGAGAGCGCGCGCAAGCGGTGCAGGAAGGGATAGAGCGATCCGCGGCGCTTGGGATCGAGGATCGCCTCGAGGACCTGCTCGGGGTTCTTCATCTCCGCTGCCAACGCGGTATCCCGCTGCCGGTCGAGCTCGGGTGACGTCGTCATCGATGATCCTCCTGGCGTGGGTCCCGGGCCGGGACGAAAGCCTTCGCTAGCATGCTCGCATGGTCCTCGCATGCATGGCCCTCGCATGGTAGTTGCCGCCGATTCCCCGATACGCGAGCGAAGACGCGCGGAGATCCTCGCCGCCGCGGGAAGACTGTTCGCCCTGCGCGGCGTCCGCGAGACGACCGTGCGTCAGATCGCCGAAGAAGTCGGCGTGTTGGCGGGCAGTCTCTACTACTACTTCGACAACAAGGAGAGCATCCTCGACGGGTTGATGCGGCCTTATGTCGACGCGCTGATCGAGCGGTACCGAACGTGTGCGGCGCGGCCCGGGGACGAGCGCACCAAGCTTCATTGGTTGGTCGAGACCAGCCTCGAGGCGATGCTCGAGCATCCCCACGAGAACGCGATCCTGCAGTCTGAGCTCAACCGGACCTTTCGCGACGAGCACTATGTCTATCTCCGCGAAGCGGTCGACGAAATCGAACGCATCTATGTGACCGTGATCGGAGCCGGCATCGTTGCGGGCCAGATTCGCGGCGACGTCGAAGCCCGCTTCCTCTTCCGCATCCTGATGGACCTCGTGAAGGGCACCGCCTACTGGTTCGATCCCGGGGAGCATCGTGCCCCCGAGCTGATGGCGGGCTGGTGGAAGGTTCTCGGCGAGGGCGTCTTTCCGGTCCGCTGATCTCCGGACTGTCCATCTCCGGGCATGGGATTGCCGACCCCACCGCGCCATTATATTGTCGGCTTTGGATTTTGAGCAAATGTTTGATCAAAAAATCTTCACGGCCCAGCCCGGCCCGGCGAACGCGGCTGCGAGAGGAGAGCCCGAATGACCCAAACGAACTCCAAGTACTGGATCATCGACTCCGATACCCACGTGACCGAGCCCGCCGACCTCTGGACGAGCCGCGTACCGGCCTCGATGAAGATGCGCGTGCCGCGGGTCGAGTGGGATCCGGAGAAGCAGGCCGAGTGCTGGTACATCGGCGACCAGTGGATCAACTCGGTCGGCGTGACGGCGATCGCGGGCTGGAAGGAGCCCTACCCGTCCTACCCGCCGCGCTACGAGCAGATGGTTCCGGGCGCCTACGATTCCCACGCGCGGCTCCGCTACATGGACGAGTACGGCATCTGGGCGATGGTGCTCTATCCGAACGTCGGCGGCTTCGGAAACCAGGTCTTCGGTCGACTCAACGATCCCGAGGCGAAGCTCGCCTGCGTGCGCGCCTACAACGACTTCCTGATCGACTGGTCGTCGGCCGACTCGCGGCGCCTGATCCCGGTCATGACCCTGCCCATCTGGGACGTGTCGGAGTCGGTCAAGGAGATCGAGCGCTGTGCGAAGAAGGGCCATCGCGGCGTCCTCTTCACCGGCGAGCCCCAGAGCTTCGGTCTGCCCCTGATGGCCCACAAACACTGGGATCCGATCTGGGCCGCCGCGGAGGCGCACGATCTTCCCATCAGCTTCCACATCGGGAGCGGCGACTTCGGCGACGAGTTCTCGGACGATCGCGTCGAGGTCGAGGGTTATGCGGCGACCTCGGCCCGCGCGGGCGCCAAGCTCTTCATGATGAATGGGGCCCACGTCCTCGACCTGCTCTTCAGTGGCATCCTCGTCCGCTACCCGAAGCTCCGCTTCATCTCGGTCGAGAGCGGGATCGGCTGGCTGCCCTTCCTGCTCCAGTCCGCCGACTACCAGTACAAGGCGATGGCGGTGAAGAAGGCGCGAAGCGATCTGCCGCTGCTGCCCTCCGAGTACTTCCGTCGCCAGGTCTACGCCTGCTGCTGGTTCGAGAAGATCCCCGACGACGCGATGCTCGAGTTCATCGGGAAGGACAATCTCATGTTCGAGACGGACTTCCCGCATCCGACCTCGATCTACGCCAAGGAAGTAAAGGAGACGATCGAGAAGAGCCTGGGCGCCCTGTCGGAGCCGTACCGGCGCCGGTTGCTGTGGGACAACGCGAAGAGGCTGTACGAGATCGAGACGCCGGCGGGGAGCTGAGGTCGGGGCGAGCCCAGCGTCCGTGGGGCCGACCACGGATGCGGCCCCACGGCCCGAGCCGAGGCCGGGCCTTTCATTCATTCCGGATCTGCCGGGGTTTCATTCCGGATCTGCCGGAGCTAGATTCCGGATTTGCCGGAGCCCCATGCCCGACCAACCGACAGACACTGCGCCGATTCCCCGCCATGCAGAAGCGCGAATTCGCATCGCCCTGGCTGATACTCGCATCGTCGCTCTGGTCGGCCCCCGACAGTCGGGCAAGACGACACTGGTGCGCAAGATCGCCGCCGATCGGAACATGCATTTCGTCACGCTCGACGACGAGCAGTTCCGACAGTTCGCCAACGACGATCCGGGTGGCTTCATGCGCGGCCTCGACCGGGCCGTGATCGACGAGGTGCAGCGTGCGCCCGGCCTGATTCTGGCGCTCAAAAAGGCGGTCGACGAGGATTCTCGTCCGGGAAGATTTCTGATCACCGGCTCGGTTGACCTGTTCAAGGGAATGATCTCGCCCGACTCTCTGGCAGGGCGCGTCGAGACCATCGAGCTCCTACCTTTCAGTCAGGCGGAGATCGACCGGGGGACACCATCGGGTTTCCTCACCCGCGCCTTCGATGTCGACTTTCCTGCGGACCCTGAAAAAACAGGGCGCACGCCTGACCTCATCAAGCGTGTCGTGTCGGGGGGTTATCCCGAAGCGCTCGCGCGCGCCAATCCAGCGCGTCGGCAGACATGGCTGTCCGCTTACTCCCGCGCGCTCACGACGCGCGATGTCGCCGAGATCGCGGGTGTTTCGAAAACGACCGAGCTGTCCAGGTTGATCGACCACGCGGCGGTCGCATCCGGCCAGACCGTCAATCTCTCTGGCCTCGGCCGTCCGCTCGGCGTCGATGGAAAAACCATCGACCGGTGGCTGACCTTGCTCGAACAGATGTTCGTCATCCGGCGGGTGAGATCATGGCATCGAAACGACCTGAAACGTCTCGTCAAGACCCCGAAGCTGCACTTCCTCGACAGCGGCCTCCTGGCGGCGCTTCGACGCGTGACCGAACAGGACATCAAGGACGACCGTTCGAAGCTCGGCGCGTTGCTCGAAGGCTTCGTCTTCTCGGAGTTGACGAAGCTCGTCGGCCAGAGCGACGCGCCGGTATCGATCAGTCACCTCCGCGACCGGGACAAGGTGGAGGTCGATTTCGTTCTGGAGAAGGTAGGTCGCGTCGTCGGTCTCGAAGTGAAGTCCGCCGCATCGGTGAAGCCGGAAGATTTCCATGGACTGAAGCGGTTGCAGGAGGCCACGGGCAGGGCGTTCGCGTGCGGCATCATCCTGCATGATGGCGAGCGCATCCAGCGCACAGGCGACCGGCTATTCGCCATGCCCGTCCAACAGCTGTGGACTTGACCCCGAACGGGCCTCCGAACAGGCCCTGGGGCGCCCCGGATGGCATGATGGTCGTTATGTCACCTTCCCCCGGTCACGGGCCCACAAGCTCGCGTGCCGCCGCTTCGCCGGCCTCGTTGACGAGACTGTCACCAGGCTCGCTACCGGCTCGGGCGGGCTCACCCCTGGCCGGGCGGGATTTGCACCCGCTGGACGACGAATCGAAATTTCATGGAGTCATCGCATCCTCCAATCCCAATCGACCAGCAGAGCCTGGTCGCACTAGTCTTCCTACTCCCACACTGAAGCGCACCCCGGTTTCCGTGGTCGACAAGACCGCGCGTTCTCGGCAGCATCCGTACGGCCGGTTGATCCGGTCGGCATGACGCCAGGGGAGAATCCGTGAATCTGTCGAAGCTCACTGCCAGTCTGTCGCTTTCGCTGCACGCGATGGCGTGCATCTCGCTGTGCGTTGCCGCGCTCGCGGCACACGCGGACCCCGACGGCGAGACCGGCGCGGCAAAGCCCGGGAATGTCGACGACGAGCGCTAGCGAGCCGCGGCCGACGATGGCGCCAACTGGCTGTCGTACGGCCGCACCCAAGACGAGCAGCGATTCTCACCGCTGACGACGATCGACGACGGAAACGTCGGCAAGCTCGGACTGGCATGGTGGTCAGATCTCGATACTGCGCGCGGCCAGGAAGCGACGCCGGTCGTGGTCGATGGCGTGCTGTACGTGTCGACCGCCTGGTCGATGGTGAAGGCGTTCGACGCGGCGACCGGCAAGCCGCTCTGGTCCTATGACCCAGGAGTGCCGCGCGCAAAGCTCGTCGATGTCTGCTGCGACGCGGTCAATCGCGGCGTCGCGGTCTACAAGGGGAAGGTCTTCGTCGGGACGCTCTCCGGCCACGTCGTCGCGCTCGATGCCGGCACCGGAAAGGTCGTCTGGGACACGCTCAGCATTCCAGAGGGATCGCACATGGCGATCACTGGAGCGCCGCGAATCGTCAAGGGCAAGGTGCTGATCGGATCGGCTGGCGCCGAATACATCTCCCGCGGCTATCTCGCCGCCTTCGACGCCGACACCGGCAAGCAGGCATGGCGCTTCTACACGGTGCCAGGCGACCCCGCGAAGCCCGCCGAAGGCAAGCATCTCGAAGCCGCGGCGAAGACGTGGAGTGGCGAATACTGGAAGCTCGGCGGCGGCGGGACGGTCTGGGATTCCATCACCTACGACCCCGAAACCGATCTCGTCTTCTTCGGCACGGCGAACGCCGAGCCCTGGAACCCCGGTGTCCGCAATTCGACCGCGGGCGACAACCTCTACACCGCGTCGATCGTCGCGATCCGGCCCGACACCGGCGAGTACGTCTGGCACTTCCAGGAAACGCCGGAGGATCGCTGGGACTTCGACTCCAACCAGCAGATCATCGCGGCGAACCTGAAGCTCGGCGGCAAGACGCAGCGCGTGATCCTGCATGCCCCGAAGAACGGTTTCTTCTATGTGCTCGACGCCAAGACCGGCAAGTTCATCTCGGGGTCGGCGTTTGCGACGGTGAACTGGGCGTCCGGGCTCGATCCCGTCAGCGGCCGCCCGAACGTCAATCCGGAGGCGAAATACGATGTCACGGGCAAGCCATTTCTCAGCCTGCCCAGCGCAACCGGCGCGCACTCCTGGCACCCGATGTCCTACAGCCCGAAGACCGGCCTCGTGTACATCCCGAAGAACGAGGCCGGCTTCATCTATGCGGCCACTTCGAAGGATTGGAAGCCCGGCGAAGTCGGCATGCAACTCGGAATCAACATCGATGTCGGCGCGATGCCGGCCGATCCCGAGGTGCGCGAGTCGTACGCGAAGGCAACGACCGGTGCGCTCGTCGCGTGGGATCCGGTCGCGCAGAAGCCGCGCTGGACGGTGGAGCATCCGGGGCCGGCGAACGGCGGAACGCTGGCCACGGCCGGAAATCTGGTCTTCCAGGGCACCGCGGGCGGCGAGTTCCGCGCCTATGCGGCGGACACAGGCAAGCTCCTTTGGAGCTCCAAGACGCAGACCGGCGTGGTCGCCGCACCGGCTACCTATTCGGTCGACGGAACGCAGTACGTAGCAATCCTCGCCGGTTGGGGCGGAATCTGGGACCTGCAGGCGGGTATCCTCGCAGGAAAGTCGGGTTCGGTTCCCAACATCAGCCGCTTGTTGGTGTTCGCGCTCCACGGAGCCGCGAAGCTCCCGCCCCTGACGCCGCGGTCGCAAACGGTGCTCGACCCGCCTCCGTCGACGGGGACCCCCGGGCAGATCGCCGACGGGGCGCGCTTGTTCGGCAATAGCTGCAGTGGCTGCCATGGCGACGCCGCCGTCGCCGGCGTTCTGGTGCCGGACCTTCGACGTTCGGCGACGATCGATAGTCCGAAGCTGTGGCAGCAGATCGTTCATGACGGAGTGCTCCGAGACCGCGGCATGGTCGCCTGGTCGACGGACATGACGTCGACGCAGATCGAGAGCATCCGGCTCTACGTGATCAAGCGCGCGAATGAGGACAGGGCGCTAGAGCTCCAGGCGGCAAAGGCCGAAGCGCGCTGATCGCCGGGAAGTAGCTCGGGCACGACGGGACTAGCGGCTTCGATCGATCGAGCGCCACGCACGATCCCCAGGTCGATCTCATTCGCGGGTGCCACTGGCAGAAGAGCCTTCGCGCTCGACGAACCTCGCAACGGGGGCGACCTCCGATGTCCCCCGAACGGGCCCCGAGGTGGCCAGGTGACCTGATGAAGTAAGCGGCGGTGCCGGGAAGCCAGGTTCTTCTCCCTACTTCCCCGTGAACCGCGGCGCCCGCTTCTCCGAGAACGCCCGCGGCCCCTCCTTCGCATCCTCCGACGCGAAGACCCGCGCGCCGATCGCCTTCTCGAGCACGAAGGGCGTCGACTGCTGAAGCGCACGCACCGCGATCTCCTTCGCGGTTCGCACCGCGAGCGGTCCGTTCTTGCAGATCTTCTCCGCCAGCTCGTAGGCGGCGGGCATGAGCTCCGCCGACTCGACGATCCGGTTCACGAGCCCGACCTCGTAGGCGCGCTGCGCCGTGATCGTCTGCGCCGTGAGCAGCAGCTCCATCGCCACCGCCCAGGGGATCTGCTGCGGCAGCCGCACGTGCGAGCCCCCGGTCGGAATCACGCCCCAGCGTGTCTCGGCGAGCGCGAAAGTCGCGTGGGGTACCGCGATGCGCAGGTCGGTCCCCAGCATGAACTCGACACCGCCCGCGATGCAGGCGCCGTTCACGGCGGCGATGATCGGCTTGTAGACGTCCGAGAAGGGGCGCTTCGTGTGGTCCTCGTAGCCCATCTCGTCGCCGCCCGTGATCTGCGGCAACGCATCTTTCAGGTCCATGCCGGCGCAGAAGGCGCGTTCGCCGCGGCCGGTCAGGATCGCGACCCAGAGATCGGGGTCCGCCTGGAACTCGGCGAAGCCCGCGTCCATCCCGACCAGCATCTCGCGGGTGAACGAATTCAACGCGTCCGGCCGGTCGATCGTGAAGACCGCGATGTGGCCGCGCTTCTCGAAGGCGATCGTCTTCGGGAGACACTCCATCATCGCGCACCTCCTGCGGCCCGGGCCGGCGCCAGCGCCGTTCGCCGGAAGCGCGGCAGCATGCGCTCGCCGAGTCGATCGCTGTGCTCGAAGACGACCTCGACGGGCATCTCCATCACCAGCTCCTCCGGTGGACAGTCGACGATGCCCGACACGAGCCGCGGTCCCTCGTCGAGCTCGACCACGACGACGGCGTACGGCACGGCGTCCATGAAGGCCGGATGCATGGCGCGGTGGACGACCGTCCAGGTGAAGACGCGGCCGGTTCCCTTCACGGGCTCCCACGCCCAGTCGGTCGCAGCGCAGTTCGGACAGGTCACGCGCGGCACGTGGCACCACTCGCGGCACGCGCCGCAGCGTCGCAGCCGCAGCTCCCCCCGCGCGCACCAGGCATAGAACTCGTCGCCCGTGCCCTTCGACCCGATCTCGTCCGCACCCACCGCACTCAACGACGTCATCTCGTCCCCGCTCCTTCGTTTCCTCGACCCACTCGGACCGCGCCACGTCGCGCCGCGGCCCCGCTCACCCGCGCGAAAGGATCGCGATGCTGCCGTCCCCGAAATCGCCCCAGCCCGTCACGACCCCGAGCTCGGCATTCGCGACCTGGCGCTCGCCGCACACGCCGCGCAGCTGCTTCACCGCCTCGACGACGTGGTTGATGCCGACGACGTGCGCCTCGGACAGCAGCCCGCCGTGCGTATTGACGGGCAGCTCGCCGCCGAGCTCGATGCGGCCGCCCTCGACGAACGGCCCGCCCTCCCCGCGCTTGCAGAGCCCGAGCTCCTCGATCTGATGGATCAGCTCGAAGGTGAAGCAGTCGTAGATCATCGCGAAGTCGAGATCGGAAGGGCTCACTCCGGCCCGGCCGAAGGCCTCGGGCGCTGCGCGGCCGAGCCCGGTGTCGAAGATGTCGCGGCGATTCGTGATCTCGTCGGCGGGATGCGGCTGCGCTGCGCCGGCGCCCTCGACGCGCACGATGGGTTTTGCGAGATCCCGCGCCCGCTCCTCGGTCGTGACCACGAAGGCGGCGGCGCCGTCGGTCTCGAGGCAGCAGTCGAGCATCTGGTAGGGGTCGGCGAACATCGGTGACGCGAGGTAGTCCGTCATCGTCATCGGCCGCCCGCGCATGACCGCATTGGGGTTCAGCTGCGCGTGCTTCCGCATCGCGACGGCGACGGCCCCGAACTGCTCGCGGGTCGTCCCGAACTCGTACATGTGCCGCTTCGCCATCACCGCGTACCACTGCATCGGGGCGGTATACCCGTGCGGGAAGTAGTAGTCGGCGGCGTGCACACCCCCCGGCAGCCGCGCCGGATCGAGCACCAGCTCGCGCGTCCTCGGGCCGGAGAACGCGGCGATGCCCGCCGGAACCAGGATGGCCTCCGCCCGCCCCGCTGCGATCACGTCGGCCGCCAGCGCGAGCGAGCCCACCGGCGTCGCCCCGCCCATCGCGACAGTTGCCGCGAAGCGAACCTTGTCGCAGCCGAGGTTCGCGACGAGCTCCTCCGCGTTCGCGAGATTCTGGAACGGCATCACGCCGTCGATGTCGCGGCGCGACAGCCCCGCGTCGGCGATCGCCTTGATCGAGGCCTCGAGCTGGAGGCCGAGATTCGTGTGCGACGCGCTCTTGTCGCGCGCGTACTTCGTCTCTCCGATGCCCACGATGCAGGCCCGGCTGCGCGATCGCTCCGCCATCGACATGGATCCTTTCCGACGATTCCGGGCCGGCCCGACGCTGGTCGCGCGCAGGGCCCACCGGGACCACACGCTGGGTTATCGTAGCCTCGCAGCAACGGGTCAACAGGCCGCGATCCATGTTTTCGGAGCCCATGTTTTCGAATCTGAAGTCGGAACCTCGAGACCGCCGCGTGATGAGAGGGCAAGACCATGGACGAACGCGCTTCGCTCGAACGGGTTCTCGACGGACGGACCTGGGACGAGTTCTGCGAAAGCCTGAAGGGCGCGCGCGAGGCGATCTTCCGCGAGACGTCGCCGGCGAACGCCTTCGACCGGGCCGAGGGGTACCGCCATCTCTCGCGCCTCGTGCGGCTCGCCCTCGAGCGCTTCGTGGAGCACAGCGACCCCGAGCGCCCGCGCTTCTACCAGATGGCCCGCGCCGACGCGAAGCTCGGCGCCGACAATCCGGATTGCCGCTACCAGAACTGCTGCCTCGACGGGAACCTCGAGTACCGGATCCGCGGCCGCCGCGGCAGCTCGACCTATCTCGGGATCGGGAGCTATTTCGGGAGCTACGGCGATCCCGCGCCCTCGGGCTGCAGCGGCTACATGGACTCGGCGGACCTCCAGGTCGACCCGGACGGCCGCTTCGAGATCGTCGTCTCCTCTAAGCCGCAGGCCGGCAACTGGCTCCCGATGCTGCCGCAGACCTCGAGCCTGATCGTGCGCGAGTTCTTTCTCGATAGACAGACGGAGGTCCCGGTCGAGCTCGAGATCGCGTGCCTGGGTGTCTCGAGCCCGCCGGCGCCCCTCGACCCGGCCGAGCTCGATCGCGCGCTGCAGGCGGCAGCGGTCTTCGTGAAGGGCTCGGTCGATCTCTTCACGACCTGGGCGGAGAATTTCGCCAAGCATCCGAACGAGCTGAACGCGCCGCCCGACGCCGTGCGCGGACCGGCACACAAGGCGACGAATCAGGTCTTCTACCACGGCTATTGGAAGCTCGCAGAAGACGAAGCCCTCGTCATCACGGCGACGCCCCCCGTCTGCCGCTACTGGAACTTCCAGCTCAACAACTACTGGCTCGAGTCCCTCGACTACCGCTACCACCCGATCACGGTGAATAAACACAGCGCGAAGCTCGAGCCCGACGGCTCCTTCCAGATCATCGTCGCCGCCCGCGACCCGGGCATCGGGAACTGGATGGACACGGCGGGTCATTCACACGGCACGATGGGACTGCGCTGGAACCTGGCCTTCGATCCGCCGCGGCCCGTCTGCCGGGTCGTCCGCTCAGCAGACCTCGTCGCCGGGCGTTAGGGCACGATGTCCCGACCGGAAACGAGCCTCGACGAGACTTCGCTCCTCGCCGAGGCCCGCGAGCGCGCGGGCGAGCTCGATTTCGGTGACCAGTCTTTTCTCGAGCCCCTGCGCGTGCTGCTTCGGAGTCTCGAAGGCGAGGCCCGCCTCACACCCGCCGGCCGCGCGGGCCAGCGCACGCGGATCGTCGGCCTCCTCGTCGCCCGGCTCCAGACCCAGGCCTGGCTCGCGCGCCATCCAACGATCGACGACGAGCGGGTCGACGTGCGCTTCGTCGTCGTGGGATTTCCGCGGACGGGTACGACGCTGCTCCACCGGATCCTCGCGCGGGATCCGCGCGCCTCCGCCCTCGCGTGGTGGGAGTGCCGCCATCCCGCGCCGCTTCCCGGCTGGTCCGCGGCCGAGGCTGCGCACGTGCGCGATCCGCGGATCGCCGACGCCGAAGCCCAGGTCGCGGCGATGCTCGCGCACAACCCTGCCCTCGCCGCCGTCCATCCCCTCGACGCGCTCGCCCCCGACGAGGACCTGATGCTACTCGAGCACGCGTTCCAGTCGTCGACCCCGGCCGGCTCGCTGAACGTGCCGAGCTATCTGCGCTGGCACCTCGAGCAGGATGGCCGCGCGAGCTATCGCGACCACGCGCGCTTCCTGCGCTTCCTGCAGTGGCAGAAGCGCATGCGGGGCGAGCCGGTCGGCGCCTTCGTGCTCAAGGCACCGCATCACATGATCCACCTCGACCGGATCTTCGAGCACCATCCCAACGCCACGATCGTCCAGACCCACCGCGATCCGCTCGAGACGCTCCCCTCCCTCGCGAGCATGGCCCTCGAGCTGCGGCGACTGACGAGCGATGCCGTCGATCCACGCGAGTGTGCGGACTACGCGCTCACGACGGCACGCTGCCGGCTCGAGCGCCTCGAGCGCGTGCGACGAGCGATGCCGGAGAAGCGCTTCGTCGACGTCTGGTTCGGCGACGTCGTCCGGGATCCCCTCGCGGTCGTCGAGCGGATCTACGCCGAGGCCGGCGTCGCGCTGTCGCCGGCCGCGCGCGAGGCGATGACCCGCTTCATCGCCGCAAACGGCCGCGACCAACGACCGCCCCACGGCTACAGCCTCGGGCAATTCGGGTTCGACGCCGACGCCCTCCGGCGCGAGTTCGCGGCCTACCGCGAGGCCCACGTTCTTCCCTACGCGAGCCACGCCTGAAGCCGCCCCGGACCGTCGACGAGCCATTCCGGATGCTGTGCCTCGATCATGCGCCGGATCCCGTCCCGCCAGTCGACGCGGCAGGGTCCGGCGAGGGCTTTGCGGAGCGTGGGATCCGAGGGACGGGTTCCCGAGACTTCCGGTGTCACGACGAAGCGCGCCTCGCAGCCCGTGAGCCCGGCCATGTACTCGCATAACGCGCGCATCTCGACGGGCTCGTCGCCCGCCCAGTTCACGATCGTCGCGGGCACCGAGGCCCCGGCGAGCAGACCGGGCAGCTGATCGAAGAGATCGTCGTGATGGATCGGAGCCGGGCGGGTCGCACCGTGGGGCCCGAGCGGAACCGGTCGTCCCGCCTTCATG
>JANMTD010000381.1:0-4999 GCA_031390075.1 Deltaproteobacteria bacterium
TTCCTCTTCCTTCAAGTGGTGGCGCACGCGCTTGGTCAAGGCCTTGGCATGGTCCTGCCAGGCGGTGCCTTTCGGATCAGCCTTCTGGACCCTCTCGACCCCTTCTTCGATCTCATGATGCTCCGCCAACGCATGGCGTGCGCTCTTGAGCCCCATGTCGTCGAGCAGGATGACCGCGTACAGGAAGCGCTCTTCGGCGGCCGCGTGCGCCTCGAGCTCCGTGCGCAGCGCATAGAGCGCATCGCGCCGCGCATGGCCGTCCGTCGGCCTGGCCCGCAATAGGCGCGTACAAAGGCCACGTTGAACCTCGTGGCTCTCGCGCAGCGCTTCATAGATGTCGACTGTCATTCGGTCCTCCCCATGCAATGGCCCATGGCTGGTCGGCGAGGACTCCAGGGCGTTCTTCCCGGCGCTCGCCCGTGAGCTGGCCGAATCTCAGGAAACCACGCATGAAGCGTGCCACTCGAGGCGAGGCACCTGCTTCCCGCGCGGCCCTGGCTCCGCGGCATTTTGTAGATTCGACACGCGCTAAAGCCATTCGCCGCGCCCTCCTCGACGTCCGTAGCGCTCCGCGCAGCGATCACCGCGGCATAAGTCTTGCTCTTGAAACTGAGGCGGAGAAGGATCTCGCGTGAAGATCGAACAAATGTGTCCAGAGAAGGAGGCGTCGAAGCGCATGAATGGCAATCACAAACGCAGTACCGGTCTATCCCTGGCCGGTTGGCTCCTGGTCGGTTCGGTGGCGGCTGCACTCCCCGCTTGCGAGGAGAAGAACAGCCGGCTCGAAGAGGCGGTCGAAGAGATCGAGGACGAGACCAAGGACGCCAAGGAACAGATCCGGGACGAGATCGACGACCACAGCTGACACGATCTCGGCGGACATGAAGGGATACGAGCCATGGACGAGCCCCTGGGTTTTGGACCCGCGGTCGCGCGCCCGCTCGCCACGCCAAGCAGCGCCCGCGAGGTCGCTGAGGCGGCGCGGGAGAAGCAATGGGATCAGCCGAGCTTCGTGCGGGCGCTCTTCGAGGGTCGGCTCTGGCTCGACTTGATCCATCCCTATCCCGCGCCCGCGCCCGCGGATGTCGAACGCGCGGCGCCCTTCATGGCTCGGCTCGAGAAGTTTCTTCGAGAGCATGTCGACAGCGACCGGATCGATCGCGAGGGGAAGATCCCGCCCGAGGTGATTCAGGGGCTCAAGGATCTCGGCGCATTCGGCATCAAGATTCCGACCGAGTATGGCGGCCTCGGTCTCTCGCAGTTGATGTACACCCGGGCGATTGCCCTGGTGACGCGTCACGACGGCAGCCTGACGGCGCTGCTCTCCGCCGCCCAGTCGATCGGTGTTCCCACGCCGCTCGTTCTCTTCGGGACGGAGGAGCAAAAGCGGAAGTACCTGCCCCGGCTCGCGAGCGGCGCCATCTCCGCCTTCGCGCTGACCGAGGTGAATGCGGGTTCCGATCCGGCGGGCCTGACAACGACGGCCGTGCTCTCGGCCGACGGGAAACACTACGTCCTGAACGGCGAGAAGCTCTGGTGCACCAACGGCACCGTCGCCGAGCTCTACGTCGTGATGGCGACGACGGGGGACGATCGGATCACGGCCTTCCTCGTGGAGCGCGAATGGCTGGGGGTGGAGGTCGTCCATCGACTTCACTTCATGGGGCTGAAGGGAATCGAGAACGGTGTCCTGCGCTTCACGAACGTGAAGGTTCCCGTCGAGAATGTGATCTGGGGCGAAGGGCAGGGACTCAAGCTCGCGCTGATCACGCTCAACACCGGACGCCTGACGCTGCCCGCGTCGTGTGTGGCCGGTGCCAAACAATGCCTCGAGATCGTACGGCTCTGGGCCAATGAACGGGTGCAATGGGGCCAGGCGATCGGAAAGCACGACGCCATCGCCCAGAAGATCGGCCGTATGGCTGCGGACACGTTCGCGATGGAGGCCGTGAGCGACCTGGCCTGCCTGATGGTGGACCAGGGGGGGCGAGACATCCGCCTCGAGGCCGCCATGGCCAAGATGTGGAATAGCGAGACGGGTTGGCGGATCGTCGACGACACGCTCCAGATCAAGGGCGGGCGCGGCTACGAGACTGCGGACAGCTTGCGACTTCGCGGCGAGCGGCCGGATCCGGTCGAACGCATGATGCGTGACTTCCGGATCAATCTGATCTTCGAGGGCTCGAGCGAGATCATGCGGCTCTTCATTGCCCGCGAGGCCGTGGACACGCATCTCGACGTGGCCGGTGCGTTGGTCGATCCCAGGTCGAGCCCTACACAAAAGCTCCGGGCGTTCGTGAACTCCGTCGCGTTCTACGGGCTCTGGTACCCCAAGCTCTGGCTGCCCTTCAAGGGCTGGTTCGGATACCGGGAATTCGGTCCGCTCGCTCGACACGTTCGCTTCGTCGAGCGCTCGAGTCGCAAGCTCGCCCGCACGCTCTTCCACTGCATGATCCGCTTCGGGCCGGGTCTCGAAAAGCGCCAGGCCGTGCTCGGCCGGCTGGTCGAGATCGGCTCCGAGCTGCTCGCCATCTCGGCCGCCTGTACCCGTGCCCACGCGATGTCGCAGAAGAATCGCGGACGAAACGCGCCGTGCGAGCAGGCCGATCTGTTCAGCCGCCAGGCGGCACGCCGAGTCGAACGGAAATTTCACGAAGTCTGGATCAACGACGACGTGCTCACCTACGAGAACGCGCAGCGCTTTCTGGCCGATCGCAATCTCTGGCTCGAACAGATCCCAGGATGCGGTCCGCTTTCGGAGTTGGAGACGGACGCTCCCGGGACCCCCGTGAGGAGCGGTCCCCCGTCTGTCCTTGATGGAACCCGGAACGCTGCCTGATCGAGTTCGCCCGGTATTCGTTTGTTCCAGGAACTCTGTAGAAACGACCCGATGGCGATGTGGGAGGGGCGGGCTTCGCGAGCTTCAAGGCCCGGCTGACGACTGTCTCGGCCGGCACGGCGATTGCTAAGCATGTCGTCACACACATCAGCACTCCGACGAGGCTGAGAAAGGTGAACTGATGCGTTCCCGATTCTTGATCACGACCGTGCTTTGCGCGACCGCCGCGCTGGCTGCATGCAATCAGGCCGAGCGTCCTTCGGAGACCGCCCACGACGTCTCGGCGGCTCGCGACGAGGCTCGAGAGGACGTCTACGAGGCTCAGAAAGACGCGAATGAAGAGCGTCAGGACGCCAACCGAGATGCGACGAACACCAATGTGGAGACCGAGTACGACGTCGCCATGAAGCGAATCGACGGCGTGTACGATATCTCCGTCCAGAAATGCGAAGCGCTGGCGGGCGATGCCCAGGATGACTGCAAGGAGTCGGCCAACACGCAACGGGACACCGACCGGGAGCTCGCCAAGACTCAGCGCGACAGGAACTCGATGTAGCCGGGACTCCCACACACAGAGTAGAGCAGGGCATCAGCTGAGCAGCGCAGATTGGCGTGGAGCAAAGCCCGGGCCAGGCCGGCCCCGCGCCGGTCTGGCCTTGCTGTCGCGCAGGGTCTAGTGGTTGCGAAACGGAGGTGTCCCATGATCGACTATCGAACGCTCCTCGTTCCCTATGACTTCTCGGAGCACGCCGCGGCCGCGCTTGCCCGCGCAATCGATCTGCAGGTCCGGTTCGACGCCGATCTGCACCTCGTGTACGTGCTCCAGGCCCCCAACTACGCGGTGATAGGGCATGACAGCGTTCCCTTTCCGCTGCCTCCGTCGGAGCATGACGACCTGCGTCGTTCGCTCCGACAAGTCGAAATGTCCGCAAACAGCGGCGCGACGCGTCCGCTCGCCTCTCGCGTCGTCGAAGGCAGGAACATTGCAGAGAGCATTCGCGTCGTCGCGGAGGAGCTCGATGCGGACCTGATCATCATGGGAACCCATGGTCGCTCGGGGATCGCCCATCTGCTGCTCGGAAGTGTGGCGGAACAGACTTTGCGCTGCGCCCCGTGTCCGGTCATGACCGTGCGTGCGGACAGCGGGAAGGGGAGCGCAACCTCGCCGGGGTCTGTCGACACGTCGCGCGCTGCATCGCCCGCCAGTCCCCCTGGTCTCGAGACGATGACCGCCGCGGTCGAAAGGCTCGCGCGCGCCGGGTTCGACGAATCCTTTCAAGCGCGAAACGGCAAGTTGTTCGCGTTGAAGGGGGGGCAGCTCTACGAACCGGAGGATCTGCTCGTGCGGGAGATCGTTCGTTTCGAGGGGGAGAGCGATCCCGGCGACTCGACCGTGCTGTTCGCGCTCCGCTCGGGCGACGGAAGGATCCGCGGGACCTTCGTGGCCGGTTACGGCACCGCCGCCGACCCGGAGAGCGCGGCCGTCGTATCCCGGCTGAAGGCCGACCATGCGGAGAACACACGCGGTCGGGAGCATCTGGGCTCGGGCAGCGCGCCCGTCCTCGAGTCCTCCAGCGCCTAACGCGGCTCGCAGGCGAAGACCGGGATGTTCCGGTCCGTTCGCGCCTGGTAGTCGTCGTACTCGTGGTAGTGCTTGACGCAGATGGGCCAGAGTTTCGCCTTCTCGGCGTCGTTCACTTGGCGCGCGCGCAGCTTCACCTTCTTGCCGAGGTACTGGATCGTGACGTCGGGATTCTTCTGGATGCTCTTGACCCAGACCGGCGACTTCGGCGCGCCGCCCTGGGAGCCGACGACGATGACGCCCTGCTCGACCGAGTCCTCGAGCGGCACGTACATCAGCGGGATCGTGCGGTCCTGACCCGACTTCGCGCCCTTCATCGTGACGAGCATGACCGGGCGACCCTGGAACTTTCCCATCAGGCGCCCGCCGGTCAGCTTGTAGACGATCGTATTCAGCGCCGAGAAGGGCTTGATGAACTGGCGCAGTCGCTTGAACTCCACGTCGGTCATCGGATTCTGGGCCATGGGGTCGCTCCTTCTGTTTGGACTATCCGTTTGGACTATGGAGGCGCAGCGAGCGGCGCGCCGAGGCTCCGGTCGATTCGAGCCGGGCCAGTCTAGCGGCGAAGCCCGCGATCC
>JANMTD010000384.1:0-2668 GCA_031390075.1 Deltaproteobacteria bacterium
CGCGCTCGAGGACGTACGCGAAATCCTCGGCGCCCATGACCGCGGACGCCAGGGGGAGGATCGAGTCCGGCCCGAGCAGCTCGCTCGCCACGCCGCGCGCGAAGGCCTCGAAGCCCGCGTCGTTCGACGCGACTGGATAGCCCGGCAGGATGCGGACCGTCGCCTCGGCGCGGTGCGCCTGGGCGACGCCCTGGGCCACGCGCTGGAGACCCTCTGTCAGCATCTCCCGGGTCCGCGCGGAGAGCGCGCGCATCGTGCCTTTCATAAGGACGAAGTCGGCGATCACGTTATTCGCCGTGCCGCCGTGGATCCGGGTCACGCTGAGGACCCCCGAATCCGTCGCGGGGATCTCCCGGGACACGAAGCTCTGGAGCGCCAGCACGATCTGGCAGGCGATCGGGACGGGGTCGATGCAGTCCTGCGGCATCGAGGCATGGCCTCCGCGGCCGCGGACCTCGATCTCGAAATCGTCGAAGGCCGCCATCAACGGGCCGGGCTTCGACGCGACCATCCCGGTCGGAATGGGAGGTGCTACGTGGATCGCGAAGGCACCGTCGACCTCGGGCATGCCCTCGTCGAGCATGACCTCGGCCCCGCCATAGCCCTCTTCCCCGGGCTGGAACATGAAGACGACCTCGCCGCAGAGCTCGCTCCGACGCCGCGCCAGCAGATGCGCCGCGCCGACCAACATCGCGACGTGGGCATCGTGGCCACAGGCGTGCATGCAGCCCTCGCGCTTGGAGGAAAACGCGAGGCCCGTCTCCTCGGGCATCGGGAGCGCGTCGGTGTCGCCGCGCAGCAGCACGCGGCGCGGGGTGCTCGCGGCGCCGTTTCGGCCGCGTGCGCGGCCGCCGTCTCCGCTCCCGCGCAGGACCGCGACGACACCGCTGGTTCGGCGATGGAGCGTCACGTCGAGGCCGAGTCCCTCGAGCTCGGCCAGCAGCTTCTCCCGGGTCTTCGGGTTCTCGAAGCCGAGCTCGGGCTCGGCGTGGATCGCCCGGCGCAGGGCCACCATCCGGGGCTGGAGCTCGCGCGCCTCGGCGAGCAGCGGCGCGAGGTCCGCCGACTCGGGGCGCTTCGCGGCGTCCGGTCCCGTCGGAGCCCGTCCAGCCTTCGCGGTCGATTGGCGCTTCTTCGTCATGCTCGCCTCGCTCCGGGTCGCCGCCCGCCGGCGCGAAGCACCTCGCTCGCACCGGATTCGTGACTTACCCTCCGAGTTCAGTCGGCCCGTCGAGCCAGCATACCAGTCAGGAGCCCGCCATGAACGTCTTGAAGACCCCCGAATCGATCCACATCGGCGCCCGCGATCTCCCCTTCGTCGACATCGGCCAGGGCGCGAAGCTGAAGGTCCTCCAGGTGAAGCTCGGCGAAAACCTCTGGATCATCGAGAACATCTTCCAGGCCGGTTACGAAGTGCAGACCCATCGCCATACGGGCCCCGTCTTCGGCTACACGACGGCCGGCGCGTGGAAGTACAAGGAATACGATTACGTCAATCGCGCGGGCTCGTTCCTCTACGAGCCGGCGGGCTCGGTCCACACGCTCCAGTGCGTCGAGGACGAGACCCGCGTCTGGTTCCAGATGTACGGGGCGAACGTGAACCTCGACGAAAAGGGGAATGTCACGAGCGTCGTCGATGCGCAGACGACCGTCGCGTTCTATCTGGCGGCTTGCAAGGCGCAGGGGTTCGGGGAGCCGGGGGTTTTGATCGAGAAGCGTGGTCGTAGTCGCGAGTCAGTCAAGGGCAAACCTACGGCTTCCTCCATGGCGACGAGAGGTGAACATCGGACTCGCTGAACGTCCTCTCAAATTCGGACCCGTGATTGGGTTCGAGCAGTACGCCGACGGATCAACGTCAGCACTTCGCGGACGCTTCTATTACAACCGCTGGCCTCGCTCCGGTCCCCGAGCCCAGCATGGGGCTTCCAATGCTGCTGAGCCTCGCAGGCCTGAACGGGCGTACGCATGGAGCTTGATGTGTTGACGGATCCCCGCCTCGGCAGAACTGGCTATCAGTTCGGAGCGGCGCATTGCGTCGGAGGAGCTTCATATTTGTGTCGGCTGGGGATTATCTTGTTGTTGGCGGGCTCCGTCGCCGCATGCTCGACGCAGCGGGTCTCTCTGACGCCCGAAATCTTGTTGCCGACATCGTCCGCAGGAATCGGTGCCGATGTGAGCCTATCGCCAGTCGTCGAGGGAATTCCCGATCGAGTCGGGAGCGAAACGATGACCCTATTCCATATTCCGTTCGGAAGCGTCCATCTCGACCGTGGAATGGAGGCTGTCGTCGGAGGTCTCCGTAGGTCCCTCGAAGCGACCGGATACCGTGTGACTGTTCCTTCCGAACGACCCGACGCCCCGGTGCTTGTATGTCGCGTGACGCGTATGTGGTTCAGAAGCAACAATTGGGCCGCGCCCATCATCTTCATCGCGGGGGAGGTCGAGCTTACGTTGTCACTGATGGACCCGTCCGGGGGAACAATCTGGCGGCAAGCGTATCTTCGCAAATATCGAGACAATGGTGTGAGCGTTTCGTTCGAACGGGCTGTGAGCCATTCGTTCAACAAGGCCCTGGCGGCTGCGATGTATGATTTTGCCGGCACTGAATTTCGTGAGGCCTGCTGCAGGTCTGCTTCGCAGGACGCCTCGGCGAACAACGCCGTCCGTC
>JANMTD010000425.1:0-10582 GCA_031390075.1 Deltaproteobacteria bacterium
GTCCTCTCGTTCGGAGCTGGCGCCCTGGTCCTCGAGCCCGAGAGCCTCCGTGAGGAGGTCCGCTCATCGCTCGAGCGTGCCCTCGCTCGCTACCCGACCCACGGTCCGTCGGTCGCCTCGCCGGCGGGGCCATCTCGCGACAGCCCTCGGCGCTGAAAGAGCGACAATGAACGAGCGGCGCCGAAAGATCCGCGCCGAAATTCGCCCGCTCGGGGAACAAGCTCGCCCGCTCGGCGCTCCAAGCCCAATGGGGTCCGGGTGAGCCCGGCTGGACCCCGACCTGGACGCCGCGCTCGACTGAAAGCATTCGCCCGCAGAACGCTCTGAAAGGCACTCCAAAAGGCAGAGGGAAGCGGCGGATCTCGCTATCGTGCCGCCTCGCCGGCCGCCTCGACGCGGTCGCGACGGCGCCTCGCGGACAGGCTGGGACGACCTGGAGGGCCCGGGGACGCGCACGCGGCCCGGGGGCTCGAGCCTCGCAACATCGAACCCCATTGCGACCACGGGTGAACCCGAAGATGAGCCGGCCCTGCCATTTCCCTGCCCCGACGGCGATCGCGTCCCGCGCTCGCCTCGTCGCCCCGTTCGGGCTCCTGCTCGGGCTGCTGCTCGCGCCGCTCGGACTCCTGATCTCGGAGCCGGCAGGGGCGCAGGTCCTGCGCCATCCGGAGGACATGCCGCCCGCCGTCTATCGCGTCGGCGCCCTCGAGCTCGGCTACGACACACCGCGCTCCGAGCAGCCCGCCCTCGACGGCCTGCTGCCCCTCGAGGTCGAGCTGCGTCGGACGGAGCTCGGCTACGCGGCGCCGCGCGAAGGCGACGACGTCGAAATGGTTTCGATCGGCGGACCCGAGAGCCCGGTCGTCGCCCTCGAAGTGAGCGGCCTCGCCCGCGTGCTCGGCGCGCTGGTCGCTCGACTCAATGAGGTCGGCGTCTACGGCGTCGACGTGCGCCCCGCCGAGACCGACATCGATCTCGCGAGCGAGCAGGACCTGCGCGCCGCCGATCGCACGGCCCTCGCCCTGGTCGTGCATACCGGGCGCATCGCCCAGATCCGCACGATCGCCATCGGCGATCGGATCAAGAGCGACTGGAAGATCGACAACACGCTGCACGAAGAGATCCGCCTCGACTCCCCGCTCCAGCCCGTCGGCGAGGGCATCGAGGGGACGACGGATCTGCTTGATCGCCGCCAGCTCGAGGACTATCTCTACCGCTTGAATCGCTACGGCGGCCGCATGGTCGAGGCCGCGCTCTCCCCCGGCGAGAAGCCCGGCGACGTCGTGCTCGACTATCGCGTGCTCGAGTCGAAGCCCTGGTACGTCTACGCCCAGGCGACGAATACCGGCACGGATCGCACGAACCCCTGGCAGTCGCGCTTCGGATTCACCCACAACCAGGTCAGCAACCGCGACGACAGCTTCTCGGTCGAGTACCTGAACGCCGGCCTCGAGGACGTGAACGGCCTCAACGCGCGCTACGAAGCCCCCTTCTTCGGCGCACGGCGCCCCGATTGGATGGACCGCCGCAAGGGCGATCCCGGCTGGATCGGCTGGTTCCCGCGCGAGAAGCTCCCGTGGTGGGGCGTCGACCGGCTCCGCTGGGGCGTCGACTTCGGCTGGAACCGCTCGAAGGCCGGGCGCGATTCGACCTTCAACGGGCTCGACAACGATCCCGTGCGCAGCACGCAGTTCGACGGCGGCGGCCACCTCAGCTACGAGGCCTTCCAGCATCGCGACTTCTTCATCGACGTCGTCGGCGGGCTCGCTGCCTCCCATCTCCGGATCGAGAACGACATCAGCGGGGGCACCGGCGAGGCTCTCCTCGTGCTGCCCCGCCTGGGCCTGCACGCCGAGCGCATCAACCAGCTCTCGACCCTGACCTTCGACACGGCGGTCCAGGGCCAGGTCAACTCGATCGACGAAGGGGACCGCGAGAGCCTGGGCCGCGCCGAGACGACCGAGCACTATGCCACGCTCGACTTCAATCTCGGCTATTCCGCCTTTCTCGAGCCGCTCCTGCGCCCCGAGGCCTGGCGCGATCCCTCGAACCAGCTCGCGGCGACCCTCGCCCACGAGCTCAGCCTGGGCGTCCGCGGTCAGTACGGCTTCGACTACCGGCTCATCCCCCAGGCCAGCCAGACACTCGGCGGTCTGTTCAGCGTGCGCGGCTACGACCAGTCGGTCGCTGTCGGCGACACGGTGGTGCTCGGCACGTTCGAGTATCGCTTCCATCTCCCGCGCGCCCTGCCCATCTCGCGCCGGCCGCTCAAGCTCCCGCTGATCGGCGATTTCCGGGTCGCGCCGCAGCAGGTGTACGGCCGGCCGGATTGGGACTTCATGCTGCGGGCCTTCGTCGACGCCGGCCGCGCGGTCCGAACGAACGCCTCGGGCAACGAACCGCTCTCCGACGCAGAGGTCAACCAGACCCTCGTCGGCGCCGGCTTCGGCGCCGAGCTCGTCTTCCGCTCGAACCTGCGCGTCCGCGCCGACTACGCCTTCGCGCTCAAGAAGACGAACGGCGACATCAACAATCCGGCCTCCGTGGGAGATTCAGCGCTCCATGTCCTGTTCAGTCTCCTCTATTAGTCCCCCCGCCTCCCGCGCCGCCGCCGCCTCGCGCCACAGCCGCGCCGAGCGCGTCGTCGCGCGCCTGCTGATCACCGCCCTCGTCTCGACCCATCCGCTCAGCGCATTCGCCGGCGACGAGTTCAGCGACGCGAACTCCGCCAGTTTCGACCAGAACACCGTCACCCTCGACAACCAGCAGGCCGGCCGCACGACCTTCACGATCGGCAGCGACCGCACGACGATCGGCTGGCAGGACCTGCAGCAGCCGGAGAACAACCGGCTCGAGTTCAACTTCACGAACGGCGGGGGCCGCAATTCGTCGGTCCTCAACTACAGCGAGGCGCTCAACCCGATCCGCATCAGCGGCCAGGTCGTCTCGAACGGCACCGTCGCCTTCGCGAACCAGTACGGCGTCTTCATCGACGGAAGTGCCGTGATCGACGTGGGCTCCCTCGTCGCAATCGGCGGCAACGTCTCGCGCGACGCCTTCATGGCGGGCGCGAGCTTCGACATGTCACTCCAGGGCCGGGTCGAGAACCACGGCCTGATCCGCGCCGACCAGAACGTGGCGCTGCTCGCGGCCAGCGTGCTGAATGCCGGCGATATCCAGGCCCTCGGCGGAAACGTCCTGCTCGTCGGCGGCGAGCGGATCGAGCTCGGCGGCTTCAACGTGCTCTCAGCGGGCTACGCCGGACACAAGGACCTGTACGCGGATCTCGCGGGCGGCGACGTGACCAACGCAGGTCGGATCGAATCGGCGGACTCGGTGATGCTCGGCGGGCGGGTCGTGAATCTCGGCGAGATCGAGATCGAAGACGGCTCGCTCCTGATGGTCGGCGCGGACGCCGTCTACGTCACGCGCTTCGACAACCCGGTCCTGATCCAGCTGCCGCGGGGCGCGATCGGCTCGGCCCC
Organism: Deltaproteobacteria bacterium; assembly: GCA_031390075.1. GTDB lineage: Bacteria > Myxococcota_A > UBA9160 > UBA9160 > UBA4427 > UBA4427. The sequence goes on from JANMTD010000425.1 coordinate 3,486, forward strand.
GGGTTATGCGATCGAGAACCACGGCCAGATCGAGGCCGGCCGCGGCCACGTCCGCCTCGCCGCCGCCGATCCGCTCGGCTTCGGCATCCGCCAGGGCACGGGCAGCCCCGCCGCGCCGGCGCGAATCGCGGCGAAAGAGATCGAGCTCGAGGGCGGTGAGAACGGCCGCGTCCAGCTCTCGGGCGAGATCGATGCGGGCGATGCGTCGAAGCGCGGGCAAGGCGGCACGATCGACGTCACGGGCGGGGTCATCGCCCTGGTCGACGCGAGCGTGGACGCCTCGGGGACCCGCGGCGGCGGCACGATCCAGATCGGCGGCGAGCAGCAGGGAACGGGGGAGCTCCAGCGCGCGCGCGCCGTCGTCGTCGACGCGGCGAGCGAGATCCGCGCCGACGCGCTGCGAAAGGGCGACGGCGGGCGCGTGATCGTCTTCTCCGAGGACCTGACCTCGATCGAGGGCGCGATCTCGGCCCGCGGCGGCGATCGCGGCGGCGACGGCGGCTTCGTCGAGACCTCGGGCCTGCGCCATTTCGCGATCGACGACGCCCCCGACGTCTCCGCCCGCCGCGGCCAGGCCGGCAGCTGGCTGATCGATCCCTACGACATCACGATCACGAACGCCCCCGTCGACTGCGACGACCCCACCGTCGCCTGCCTCGATCCCGCGATCGTGGCCATCCTCGACCCCGAGTTCGACGACGCCGGCTTCGACGGCATCATCCGCACCCTCGACTCCGATCCGAACGACGGCATCGCACCGACGAACTTCGTCTCGGCGGACCTGATCGAACGGGCGCTCGGCATCGGAACCCACGTCACGCTCTCGACCCAGGCCTTCGGCAATTCCGACGGGAATGCCGACGGCAACGCCCCCGGCAACATCACGATCGCCGACGCGATCGCGATCGACAGCCTCCGCGTCCTCGAGGGCACGACGGCGCGACTGACCCTGCTCGCCGCCGGCCACATCTTCGTCAATGCGAACATCGAGGTGATCCCGATCGGTGTGGGCGTGAACGAGCGCTCGAACCTCGCCCTGTCCGTCGCGCTCCAGGCCAACGACGCGAGCCAGACCCAGGCGGGCCGGGATTTCGGTCTCGACCTCGTCGAGGGCGACGTCCAGATCAACGCCGACATCCGCACGGGGGGCGGCAGCCTGATTGCGACGGGCATCTCGGTGCTGCAGCAGGCGGGACGTCAGATCCTGACCCGCGGCGGCGATGTGACCCTTCGCTCGGGGACGCTCGCTCCCGATCGCGCCCCCTTCTCGGTCTCGCGCACGGAAGATGACCCGGACATCACCAACGGGACGCTCGACCCGAGGCTCGAGATCCTGGGCGACATCGACACCCGGACGGCCGACGGCCGCGAGGACGGCGGCGACGTCTCCCTCACGGCGAGCTCGATCAACGTGGGCGTCCGCAAATCCGGCGACGATCCGCTCTCGCTCGTGACGGGCCTACTCCGGATCGTCGGCGACGTGTTCACCGGCGGCGGAAACATCGCGCTCTCGGGGGGTATCCCTTCGAGCCAGGACGACGAGGCCTTCGCGGGCAGCGTCGAGGTCACGGGAAGCCTCTCGTCCGGGGGCGGCGGGGTCGCGATCCTCTCGAACCGCGTGAATCCGAACAACAACAACGGCGACTTCGACGTCACCGCGATCGCCCCTGCGTCGGCCCCGGAACGCAGCGAAGGCGGCCTGATCACGATCGCGGGCTCGGTCACGACGGAGGGCGGCATCCTCGCGATCGGAAACGACTCCACCCAGTCGATCCAGCTCGACGGCAATTTCGACACCACCCAGACCAACATCCGCGAGAACGGCCTCGTCCAGCTGATCGCCCGCGATACCGCGGGCGTCCGATCGAGCGACGACGAGTACGGCGCGGGCGAGATCCTGATCGGCACGAACGCCACGACGACGATCTCGACCGCCGGACTGGCGCTGCGAACCCGAGACCTCACGACCTCGGACGGCGCCGGTGCGAACGCCGTCGGGATCGTGCTCGAGGGCCGCTCCTCCTCGGACATCTTCATCCTCGCAGACGCTGCCAACAACAATAATAACGCCGACGACACGACGACCGATGCCCCCGCGATCGGCGTCATCGACCTCGAGGGGACCCGAAGCGTCGTCCTGAACGAGAACACCGCGCTCAGCGCCGAGACGATCCTCATCACCGCCGCCGCGAATCCGCTCGAGCTCTCGGCCTCCGAGCGCGACGACTCCGAGCTGCGGCTGGTGTTCGGCGGATCGAACGGCGGCGGGTCGAGCGCGTCCGACGGTGTGCGCCTGAACGCCGACACAATCCAGCTCGCCGTGGGCGACGGCTCGACGGCGACCGACGATCTCTTCGCCGGCGATCTCGGCATCCCCACCGCGCCCACCGACCTCGGCCTCCAGCGGCAGACGCTCGGCAGCTACGCCGGTCTCCAGCTGCGCGACCAGTCCGGCGCACTGCGCCCGGCCGAGATCCAGCTCCGCCAGGACGGCAATCTCACGATCACCCAGGGCGCCGCCGCGGCAGCGGGCGAGCTCGACCTCGCGGGCGCCTTCGGCAGCGCCGTGATCGGAGGCGACGGCATGCAGCTCTCGCTCGAGTCGAGCGACGGCGTCCTGACCGTCGAAGACGCGGCGGGCTTCAACAACAACGCCGGCCCCCTCGGTCCGGGGGACGCGGGCCGGAGCTTCGTCCGCCTGCTCGGCGGGCTCCTGCTGCCGGCATCGCCGGGCGGAACGGATCCCGACCCGGAAACCGCGCCGAGCCTGAATAGCGTCGTCTTCTTCCAGGACCTCGACCTGGATGGCTTCGGCGACGCAGCCCTGGGCACGTCGGGGACGACGGCCTTCTCGGTCGAGAGCCTCGAGGTCTCGACACCGGGCGACCTGACCCTCACACAGCAGATCGCGAATAGCATCTCGGCCGTCGCCGAGCTCATCTTCGAGGCGGGCCGGGACACGGGCGACGGGTCGACCGCGGGCCGCGGCACGATGACGATCGCCGCGGCGACGGCGCTGGCGGCCAGCGAGCGCCTCTCGCTCGAGGCGGGCAGCAGCGGCTTCGGCGACTTCGTCTTCGCCGGCGCAGGCACGGCCCTCGCCGCCGACGAGATCGAGCTGCGCGCGGGCTCCGAGGGGACCTCGCGCAACGACGACTCGAACGACCTGTCCCGGATCACGGGGCTGCAGGCCCAGAACGTGAGCCTGCGGGACGCGGCAGGCGGGATCTTCGGTGATGCCGGCTCGAGCGCGCTCGCCTTCCGCTTCCGACAGGCCGCGGGGATCGACGCCGAAGTCGACCTGCCGGCGCTCGCGCAGTTCGGCTTCGGCGTGGGCGAGTCGTTCCGCGCGGCGGGCGACGTCGCGTACGCCGTCCGCTCCGACCAGGGCCAGATCGACCTCGACGACGCCATCGCCGGCACCAACGAAGCCGAGCGATTCCGCAACGCGGCACTCTCGCTGATCGGCTTGCATTCGGACAATGCCCCGGCGATCCGGGTCTCCGCCGATACCGCCTTCGTCGGCAAGCGCGTGGAGCTCGGCGGGGTCGCGGGATTCACGTTCGACTCCGACCTCGCACGCGTCTTCAACCGGACGGGCGGCGCCACCGACGAGATGCTCACGCTTCGATCCGGCGTCGGCGGATCGGGCAATCTCGACTTCTCCGGCAGTGGTGGCCCCGTCCTCGTGAAGGCGCCGACCGTGCGACTCGTCGCGGGCGACGGGCCGGACGGGGAATCGGGATCGTCGATCGACACGAGCAACGCCTCCTTCGATCTCTCGGGTCCGCTCGGCGCCGATCGGACGTTCGCCTATCAGATCGACGACGATTTCGACGTCTCCGATCTGCCGGACGTCGGCCAGTTCGTGGGCGGCACGGCGGGCCTCCCGAACGTGCTCGCGATCCGCAACGACGCCGGCCGGATCGAGATCCGGGACTTCGACGCGGCCGAGCTGCCCATCGGTCTCGCGAACGGTCCCTCGCGCCTCGTCCTCGAGGCCGACACGATCGAGCTCTCCCAGACCGACGGCCACGATCTCGAGCTGACGACCAACCCGAATCTCTTCCTGCGGCTGCGGGCGAACGTGCTCGCGCTGGTCGCCTTCGTCTCCAACGACAACGACACCGAGAGCGGCCGCGTCCGCATGGGCCCGCGCGGGACGGATACCCAGCGGACCGCCGGAACCGACGCCGATTTCGACGGCGAGTCCCTGCTCATCGAGGCCTTCGATACGGAGCTCGACCTCGGAAGCGATCCCGTAAACGACGGCGACTTCGAGAGCGAATTCGTGACGACGGGGAATCTGTCCGCGGCTTCCGAGGTGCCCGAGGACTCGGGGCTCTTCGATCTCGTGCTGGGCCGCGGGCCGACGGCCATCTCGATCCGCCAGGACGGCTCCGTCCAGGCGGCCGACCTGGCCCACCGCAGCTCGTTCTCCGGCCAGTTCGTCCGAACGCAGAGGGACGACGACGAAGACCTGCCGATCGCGACGCTCTACTCGATCGCGAGCGACCTCGGCACGCTGACGGTCACGCCCGAGAATGTGAACGGGAGCAATCTCTTCCTCACCGGCCACGCCGCGAACCCGAGCGACGGCGCGATCGATTTCGCACCGGGCTCGGGCGCGACCCCCGGCCTCTTCGTGTTGAAAGGCCTGACGGCGCAGACCGAGGACTCGATCGTCGTGCGCGCCGGGACGCGGCTCATCGCCAGCGACGCGATCGTGCTGACGGCGGCCCTGGTCGGACTGCCGAAGGATCCGGTGAGCGGCGCCTTTGGCTCGCTCCGTTTCGAGGGATCCCATGCGGACGGCGCGGTGACCCGCCTCGAGGCCAACGTGATCTCGCTCTCCGCCGGCCCCGACGCCACGCTCACGAATCCCGACGGCTCCTTCGGAAGCGAGGAAGACGACGAACGCGATCCCATCGACCCCGACGATCTCCCGAAGCTCGATCTCGCGGGTCTCGACCAGCTCGCCCTCGCGGGCGACCCCGAGACCTCCCTGCTGCGCCTGCGCCAGAACGCGAGCTTCAATACGACCCGCGGCGGAACCGGCGATTTCCTGACGGCCCTCGAGGCGGGCGCCGCCCAGGCCGGAGCCGGCGGCGTCGAATGGAACGAGCTCGAGCTCGTCTCCGTCCAGAGCGAGCTGCGACTCACGGAGATCGGGCTCCTCGCCGACGAGGCCAGCCAGCTGAACGCGCGGACGGGGACCGACGGCACGATCGTGGTCGAGATGCCGAACCAGGCCGATCGACCCGCGCCCTTCGGCGATTTCGCGGACGGGGCGCGCATCGAGTCGAACGACATCACCTTCCAGTCGACCGATCCGGGCACCTCGATCGACCTCGCGACCGACCGGCTCCTGATCGTCGCCCAGGCGACCGGCTCGACCGCCGCCTCGCTCGCGAACGACGCCAATCTCGCGCGCCTGCGGTCGGACATGGCGGAGGACGACGACCCGGTGCTCCGCCCGATCGTGCGCATCCACCAGGCGGCGGCCTTCACGAATACGGAGCTCCCGCGCCCGAATCAGTACGCCCTGGTCGATTCGAACCGCAGTACGACCCTGCGCCCGAATCTCGCCGGTCTCGACATCGAGCTCCGGACGACGGCGCCCGGGACGACGCTCACCCTCGACAACGACGTCCGCGCGCGGACGACGGGCGCGAACCTGATCCTGCGCTCCGCGAGCGACGTCGCGATCTCGCTCTCGGATCGCATTCCCGGCTACGCCGAGCTCCCGGCCTACGCGGCGCTCCAGCTCTCGTCCCTCGAGATCGACGCGAATGCCGGCGCCGGCACGATCCGGATCGAACCCTTCACGATCGACGCGATCCCCGCCGACCTGACCCTCGAGACCGCGGGCGACCAGCGCTATTCCGGCACCCTCGAGCTCGGCAACACCTTCGTCACCAGCGGCCGTGACATCGAATTCGCGGGCGACGTGACGCAGTCGGGCGCCCCCGCTGCGGGCCTGATCGTCGGCACGCGGGGCAAGGTCAGCTTCGCCGGCGACATCGGGACCCTCGCGGATCGCCTCGACCGCCTGTGGGTGCTCTTCGACGCCGACGCACCGGACGACCGCGGCGACCCGCGTACCCCCGTCGTCGAGTTCGGCCGCCGGATCGACACGAACGGCGATGGCATCGCCGAAACGCCCGTCGACTCGGACCAGAGCGTGTTCACGCGGGGCAACATCCTCTTCCTGTCGAGCGATCTCCCGCCGACGACCTTCGTCGCACGCCTCGACGCAGCCATCGGCGCGGTCGGCGACCTCGACGACCTCGAGATCTTCCTGCGCGACGACGACCTCTCGATCGGCCGCAATCAGCCGGCGACCTTCGCGACGATCGGCAAGGCCCTGGGCGACCTCTTGTTCGATGTCGAAGACGGCTTCTTCACCGCCGCGGGCGGGGAGAAGATCTCGGTCGGTGGCGCGCTCTCGATCGATGTCGCGAACGCCCTCGCCGCCTTCAGCGACGTCTCGGCCCTGTCGCTCAGCGTCGCGGCGAGCGAGATCGGACTGCTTCGCCGCGACTCGGGCATCAGCTTCGACGGCACAGGCCAGACCCACCGCGATGGTGGCCCCTCGATCACCGCCAACACCCTCGATTTCGGCGCGACCAGGCCGCAGGTGATCGGCCGGGGTCGCACCCCGCGCTTCGGCCTCCCGGATCCGTTCAGCGCGGCCGACGACTACGGCTTCCTCGACCGGTTCGGCGTCTTCGCCATCCGCCCGGGCGGCCGCACATTGACCGCAGCCGACTTCCGGTTCGAGGCTTCGAGCGACGCACTCGCCGATGCGGTGCCCTTCCTGGTGCCGACGGGTGCATCGCGCTCCGACCTCTCGGGCGCGAACGGACCGGTCCGCATCCCGACCTCGAAGATCGAGCTGACGAACCCGCCGCGGCTCGAGCATCCCGAGCGATTGCGTGCCCTCGCCGTCGAGGCGCGACCGACCTCCGAAGAGGTCGTCCTCGCCCGGCTCGCTGGGGCCGCGGTCGTCGACGACCGGGGGCTCGCGAGCGACGGCGAGAGCGCGGTCGACACCGAGTCCCGCCTCGACGCGCAGGACGCGGAGGAGGCGATCG
>JANMTD010000429.1:0-3463 GCA_031390075.1 Deltaproteobacteria bacterium
CACCGCGCCAACGCCCGCCGTACTCGTGCTCTGCGATCGCCGTCGAGAAGCAGCTCGCGAGACCCTCGATCCGCTTCGCCAGGATGTCCGAGAAACGGATCAGCATCGGGCGCCGGAGGCCCCGCCGCTCGAGCTCACCGACGAGCTTGGGCAGGTCGATCGTCTCTCCGTCCAGGTCGCCGCGCGGGTGGATGCAGACGTTGCCTTCTTCGTTGACGGAGAAGAAGCCAGCGCCCCAATCGGTGACCTGGTAGAGCGCCTGACTCTGGCTGGGGGTCCATTCGCTCATCGAGCCCTCCGGAGCGTCGCTGTGACGGCGCTTGGGCGTGGGGGGAGCGTCGGCGGGCTTCTGCGTTCCGCGCGAACCGGGCGCTTTATAGCGTTTCGCAGTCAAAGATCAGCCCTTCGATCGCTCTTCGTGCTCTTCTTTTTTCGCGAGGTCGCGCACTTTGACGACTCCTCGCGTCCGCTCGTCCTCTCCGATCAGATAGACCCGCTCGACGCCGGCTTTGTCGGCGTCGCCGAGCACGCGCTTGAGCTTAGCCGCGCCCAACACGAGCTCGACGCGCCGGCCCGCCGCGCGAAGGCGCGTCGCGACCTCGATCGCCGCCGGCTTCTCCGCCGGTCCGAAGGCGTAGACGACGTCCTGCACCTCCCGCGCGAGCGCCGGCCAGAGGCCCTCGTCCTCGAGCAGCTCGCCGATCACCGCGTCGCCGAAGCCGAAGCCCACCGCCGGCACCGGCTTCCCGCCCAGCGTCTCGGCCAACCGGTCGTAGCGCCCGCCGCCGGCGATCGCGCGCAGCCGGCCCGCCGCGTCGAAGGCCTCGAAGACGACGCCGGTGTAGTAGGCGAGGCCGCGGACGACCGAGGCGTCGAAGGGGACCTGATCCGCCACGCCGTAGGCCTCGAGGAGCGCATAGAGCTGGCGCAGCTCGGCGAGCGCCCGCGAGTCCGGCGCGGCGAAGCGGGCCGCCTCGTCGAGGGAGCGTGCCGAGAGCATCTCGAGGACGCTCTCGGCCTCGCCCGTCGAGAGGGCGACCGCGCCGGCGGGGTCGCAGAGGAGCTCGCTGACGGCGGCGGCGCCGATCTTGTCGAGCTTGTCGATCACGACGCAGAGGGGCGCGAAGGCCTCCGGCCTGCTCGCGAGCACCCCGCCCCGGAGCGAATCCTCGAGCAGCGCCCGGCTGTTGAGGCGGATCTTGACCTTGCCCCGCGCCAGGCCCAGCGCGTCGAGGACCGTGAAGATCGCCGCCAGCAGCTCCGCCTCGGCCTCGACCCCGGGCTCCCCCCAGATGTCCATGTTCCATTGGTAGTGCTCGCGCCTTCGCCCCCGCGTCATGCGCTCGTAGCGCCAGTTCTGGGTCACCGTGAACCAGCGGATCGGGAAGCGCATCGCTCCCTGGCGCGCGATCACCATGCGGGCCAGCGAAGGCGTCATCTCGGGGCGGAGCGCCAGATGGCGGTCGTGGAGCACGAAGTGGTAGAGCTGCTGGACGATCTCCTCGCCGGCCTTGCGGGTGAAGAGCGAGGCGTTCTCGACCATCGGGGCGTCGACTTCCTCGAAGCCGAAGCGGGCGGCGGTCTCGCGGAACAGGCCGAAGAGCCAGTTCCGCCGGCGCATGTCCTCGGGGTAGAAGTCGCGGGTGCCGCGGGGGGGTTGGAGGTCGAGCTCGGCGCTGGCGTCCGACGTCTCCTTCTTCTCGATGTTCGATCGGCCCTGGCTCACGGTCGGGTCTCCTGGTCGGCTCGGCGGCGCGCGGATCTTCGCAGCAGGGAAATACCACGCTGGCGTCGGGATGCGAGGGCTGGGGCGCGCGTCCCCTCGGGCCGAACGAGGGTCGTGTCCGCTCTCGCACGGCGGACGCCCGCCCGCGTTACCGAAACCAGCAGAGCTGCTCGCTCGTGGCCAGCAGGGCGCCGGCGCGGCTCCACATCCGGAGCTGGGCGCCCGACGTGCTCTGCTCGCCTCGCGTGCCGACCGCCTCGTTCAACAGATAGTCCTCGCCAGCCGCGGCCAGCTCGTCGGCGGTGGCATGGAAGTACACCGACATCGTGACCGTGGCCGACGGACGCGGCCCGTCGTTCCAGTAGAACGAGCGCGGTGCGAACTGGTCGGCCAGGTAGGCGAGCAGCGTAGGGTCGAGCGGCCGCGGCTCCACCATCCGGATCCACGCCCCCGACGATGTGCTCGCCTGATTGAACGGCGGGTGACCCCAGATCGGACGGATCATTGTCTGCTGTCCCTGCGCGCCGGGAGCGCGGAACTCCGAAAGCGACGTCGGGTCCGGGGCCTCGGGCATCACCGGCTCGAGGTGCGTGTCCGACTCCCGGCGGTTGGCCAACGTCACCATCGCGTGCGCCAGTACCCGATCACCGCCCGCCGGGAGCAGCTCGGCACGCCAATGCGCGAGGGACCGGCCGCCACCCAGCCGAGCCACCGCCAGCACGACATCCTCACCCGGGGTGATCCTGTCCACGAAATGGACGGTCAGCGCGGCGGGCGTCGCCGTCGAGCCCACGGCGCCCGCCGTACGCAACACCGCCTGCAGCGAGACCGCGGCGGTCCAGCCGCCAAACATGCCGGAGATCGACTCGTGGCGGCGATCTGCGTGCCCCCGCCAACGGTCGCTCTCGAGCGCATGGAGCGCCACCGCTTCGTCGAACGACGTCATCGCATCACTCCTCGTCGCCGTTCGCGAAGCGAAAGCGTCACTTGATCGCCGGCAGGTACCGGAGCGACCGCATCGCCTCCAGGTGGTCCATGACGCAGGTCTCGGTGTCGATGCACTCGCCAAAGCCCGCCTGCCGAAGCTTGATCGTCGAGACCAGGGCCGGCCCGCTCGGCGGGCGCGGATTGGCCCAGAGCATCTCCGCATACTGCCAGGAGAGGCCGATCAACGAGCCCAGATCATCGATCCGAAGCCGCGCCCGCCGGGCGATCGCCCGCCAACGCCCGGTCTCGGCCTCCATCGCGAGCGCCAGCGCAACGGGCTCGTCGACGAGCGGCAGTTCGAATTCCCGGGCGAGCCGCTCGAAGAGTCGACGCCAGACGACGACGTCGCCGTTGGCGATGTTGAAGACCTCGTTACGAGCGCGCGGTTCCCGCCAGGACCACTCGATCGCCGACGCGATGATCCGTGCATCGACGCATTCGGCCAGGGCCTCCGGATGCCCCGGAAAGGCAAGCGGGCGTCCCCGGTCGCGGAGGATCGCGGCGTAGGCCCCCAACGTGGCGACCGGATTCATCGCGCTGCCGACGGCGACCCCGAGCACGATCTGGGGACGGAAGATCGTGAAGGCGAATCCCCGGCGTGTCGCTTCCGCCTCGAGCAGGTCCTGTTGTTCGAAGTAGAAGGTCCGCTCGTCGCGAATCGCGTCGGTTTCTCGCGCGGGGATCCGCATCGCGTGGCCGGCGTGGGCACCGTAGGCCTTGGTTCCCTGCAGCAGCGTGACGTGGACCAGG
>JANMTD010000430.1:0-1993 GCA_031390075.1 Deltaproteobacteria bacterium
CCGAGCCTCGAGGTCTACGAGGCGCAGGTGAAGCAGGCGGTCGCGGACCTGATCGAAGAGGGATTCCTGCTCCCCCGCGACCGGGACCACGCCGAGACGGCCGCCCTCGCGCGCTATCGCTGGATGCAGGAGAGGCGCTGAGCGCTCGGCCGATCGAGGGCGCTGAACGGCACGGCCGCTCGCGCGGCGCGGCGCGGCGGTGCTACTCACTGGCCGCGCCCGACGAGACCCCGCAGGAGATCCCGTGTCCCCCCAGTCTAAACGACGCCCCGTCATCGTGGGCATCGCTCAGCACAGCCAGAAGCTCGACGATCCGCGCCTCGCCCTCTCCCCCCTCGAATTGATGGAGAAGGTGATCCGCGCCGCCGCCGAGGACGCGGGTGCGCCGGACCTGCTCGGATCGATCGACGCCATCTGCGTCCCGAAAGGGCTCTGGCGATACGGCGACGCGGGCCGGCTGCTGGCGGAACGCCTGGGCTCGCCGTCCGCGCGAACGACGCTCGGCGCCCTCTCCGGCCACATCGTGCAGGTCCTGCTCGACCGCGCCTGTCGCGAGATCGAAGCGGGGCGGGCCGACGTCGTCGCCTTCGCCGGCGGCGAGAGCGAGAACAGCAAGCGCCGGCTCGAGCGGCGCGGAATCGACGTCCATTGGCACGACGCGACGCCGGGAACGCCCGACGAGAAGATCGGCCGCTTCGACTACGTCCGGATGGAAGAAGAAGAGCGCGCCGGGATCGTGAGCGCGACCGCGCTGTTCGCGCTCTGCGAGACCTCGCTCCGCCGAACACGCGGCGAAACTCCCGCCCAACATCGCGACCAGCTCGCCGAGCTGCAGGCGGGCATGAGCCGGATCGCCAGCGCCCATCCCGACGCCTGGATCCAGGGATCCGTCGACGCCGAATCGATCCGCAATCCGGGCCCGGGCAATCGGATGGTCCACTACCCCTATACGAAGCTCATGACGTCGAACATCTCGGTCGACCAGAGCGCCGCGTTCATCGTTTGCTCGACCGAGGCAGCGGAGCGTTTCGGCATCCCCGCTTCGAAACAGATCCACCTGCGCGCCGCGACCGAGATGAGCTTCAGCACGAGCCTCAAGGAGCGGACCGCCCTCCACCATCACCCGGGGCAATCGCTCGCCGCGCAGCGCGCGCTCGAGCTCGCGGCGATCTCACCCGCGGATCTCGATTACGTCGACGTCTACTCGTGCTTTCCCTTCGCCGTGCAGGCGGGCGCTTCGGCGCTCGGGCTCGGCCTCGATCCGCTTCCGAGCGTGACGGGCGGCATGACCTTCTTCGGAGGTCCGCTCGGGAGCTATGTGATGCACAGCAAGGTCAGCCTCTTCGAGCGCCTGCGCGCCGATCCCGGATCGCTCGGCGTCGTCGGCTCGCTCGGGGGCCACTACGCCCATTTCGGCTACGGCGTCTACTCGACCGATCCAGGGGAGCTCCCGTCGCCGCAGATCGAGGACGTGAGCGATGCCGTCGCGGCGCTCCCGCGGCGCCTGGCCGAACAGGGGCGGGAAGGCCCGGTCACGATCGAGTCGTACACCGTCGACGTCGGCCACGAGGGCCCGATCAAGACGACCTTCGCGACGCTGAGCGACGACGGCGTGCGGGTCTTCGCCCGCTCCTACGACCGGGATCTCATGCGCTCGCTGCTCGCGGACGAGGACGTCTGCGGGCGACGCGGCCGGCTGAAGGACGGGATCCTCGAGGTCGCCTAGCAGGCCGCGGGATTCGGGCCGTCGCAGGCGGGGCCTCCGATTAGCCGTTGGACTCGGGTGAGCTCGAATCCGGACCGCGATCGTACTCGTACTCATACTCGTAAGAGAGCGACGGGAAGGGCGTCCGCGACTCGAGCGGATGCGCGCGGCACGCGCCGTTCAGGATCTCCGTATAGCCCTCGACGGAGAGCGCCTCGCTCCACTGCACGAAGTTGCGGAAGACCCGGCAACGCTCCTCGTCGCCGTGGAGGCGCGGATCCTTCTCGG
>JANMTD010000489.1:0-4603 GCA_031390075.1 Deltaproteobacteria bacterium
ATCGTCGCGTCCCAGAACTGACCCTCCGCATGGGGCACGCCGTCGGAGAGCTGGAGGTTCGCGAGCAGCTCGAGCGGGAGCGCGTCGAGGGCCGACCAATCGGGTCCTTCGCGGTGGTTGAAGAAATGCCAGGTGTCGATCGTGACGCCGACGCCGGGCACACCCGCCGCTTCGATCAGCGCGCGGGCCCCCGGTACACCGCGGAGCTGACTGCCACTCGAGAATTCGAGGGCGACCCCGGTCCCGCCTTCGCGGGAGCCCTGGGTCCGCAGGGCGACAGCGCAGTCGCGCAGGCGGCGGATGACATCGCCGTCGATCGGCACGATGACGCGCGTGTTCACGAGCTCGGCGGACAAGCGCCGCGAATAGCGGATGTTCTCCTCGAGCTCGCTCGCCGTCCGTTCCTCGTCGCCGATCGCGAGACCCGAGATCTCCATGCAGGCGAGCCCGCGCTCCCGCAGTCCGTCCGCGATCTGCTCGAGGGGGACACCCTCGGCCTCGAGCGCACGCAGCCAGAAGATGTCCGGGGCGATGGCGTCGAAGCCCGCCGCGGCGGCGGCATCGAGGTGGGCCTGCCACTGGGTCGGCAGACCGTGAAGAGGCGAATGATTGAGCGTCGCGTATCCGTAGCGGGGCATGGCGAGAGGCTATCCGCGGCGATGGCGAATGGGTAGGCTTGGCCCACAGGAGAAAACCGCCGTGAACACCCGATACAGCATTCTCGTAGCCCTTCTCGCCTCCGTTCTCGTCACGGCCGCCCTCGGCTGTGGCCACGCCAACCTCGAGACCCGCGTGGCCGCGCTCGAGGTCGAGGCGGATCGCCAGGCCGTGATCCGATTGATCCATCAATATGCCCAGGGCCTCGACGGCCGCGACGAAGCGCTCCTCGCTCGCACCTTCGCAGCGGACGCCGTCGCCGAGTACAAGGGTGTCAACTTCCCGATGGACGTGCGCCTCGAGGGCTTCGCCGCGATCTGGGAGTGGCTGAACGCGCAGGTCGGCAGCCGCGAATCCGCAGCACCCTGGCATTACATGGACACCCACCTCGTCGACGTGACCGGCGACGTCGCCCGGCTATCGACCTTCCAACACAACCGCCATCTCTCAGCCGTCGGCGTCTACACCGTCGATGCCGCCCGCACCGATCAGGGCTGGCGCATCCGGAAGCTCCACCTCGACGAACGCATCCTCGACCCGAAGCTCCTCGAAGACGTGAACACGCCCGCGTCCCAGCAGCGCATCCGCCGCTAGTCCCCTCGCACCCGAGTTCCCGGAGGCCTCCGATGTCCAGCCCGACCCCGTCCCCGAGCCGCGACGCCCTGCGTGATTTCCTGGCCCTGATCGAGCAGGTCGATCGCGAGTACCTGGGCCCCGATCGAAACGTCTCGGCGCCGAGCGACATCGCCGCCGGCGAGCACATGCTCCTGCATCTCATCAAATGCGGCCTCGATACCTGGGTCGACAACGACGCCTCGCGCCCGCGCTTTGCCCCGCTCGCGAGCGCCGTCCTCAAATGGGGCGGCGAAGGCGCCGACAATCCCTCGCACTGCGCCCCCCTCGATCCGACACGCCGTTACCGCATCACGGGCCGCATGCACGACGAGGCCTACATCAGCTTCACCGTCTACACCGGCAAGCAGGAAGGCGATTTCAACGACGGCGTCGTCTCGGCCCTCAACCACACCCAGTTCCCCCGCGACGCCGGCCGCTTCTCGATCGAGATCTCGCCCCAGCCGAAGGCCGGTGCCCTACACATGCAGCCCGGAAAATCGAACTGTGTGATCGCGCGGCATTATTTCGAGCGCGAGGTCTGCGCGATGGCGGATCCGCGGCTGCTCTGCGAGATCGACATCGAGTGCCTCGACGAGCCGGGCTTCCCGCGCCCGTTGGCGCCGACGGCGCTGGCCGACAAGCTCCGAGCCGCCATGACCTTCATCGAGAGCCAGACCCTCGCCCGCAAGCCCCCGAATCCCGCCAGCGCGCCGAGCTGGTTCTCGATGGTGCCGAACCAGCTGCCGAAGCCCGAGAAATGGGTCCCGACCGAAGGCGGCGGCGCCGGCGCGATCGACAACGCCTACTGCGCAGGCCTCGTATTGCTCCAGCCCGATCAGGCCCTCGTCGTCGAGGCACGCTGGCCGAAATGCGTCTACGCGAACGTGATGTTCTGGAATCGCTTCCAGCAGACCGGCGACTACCGCTACCGGAGCTGCTCGCTGAACCGCAAGCAGATGAAGGCGACCCCCGATGGCCGCTTCACCTTCGTCGTCTCGCCGGTGAATCCCGGGCCGAAGGTCGCGAACTGGATCGACAGCGAGGGCCAGCTCTTCGGCTCCCTCTACTGGCGCTTCCTGCTGCCGGAGGGCGACATCGAAAAGCCGGTGACGCGGGTCGTGCCGCTGGCGGAGCTCGCGTGAATGGCGTTCGCGCGCCCGGGCGACCCCGGGTGTTCGCGACGCGTTCTTCGGAGACGGCCTATTCTCGTCGGGAGAACGATCTTCGTCCGGGCGATCGCGCAGCCGCATCGATAACGAAAGAGGAGCGATCATGAGCTACGACCTCGTCATTCGAAACGGCACCGTCGTCGACGGCTCCGGCCTCGGCGGCTACCGCGCCGACGTCGGCATCCTCGGCGATCGCATCGCGTCGATCGGACGGATTCGCGAACGCGGCGAGCACGAGATCGACGCCGAGGGTCTCGCCGTCACGCCGGGCTTCATCGACGGCCATACCCACATGGACGCCCAGATCTTCTGGGACTCGACCGGCGCCAACTCGTGCTGGCACGGCGTGACGACCGTCGTGATGGGCAATTGTGGCTTCACCCTCGCCCCCTCCTCCGAGAAGGACGCGATGCTCGTCGTCCGCAGCCTCGAGCGCGCCGAGGACATCTCCGGCAAGGCGATGGCCGCCGGGATCAAATGGACCTGGACCACCTTCGCCGAGTACCTCGACACCATCGAGCGCCTCCCGAAAGGCATCCACTACGCCGCCAACATCGGCCACTCGGCCCTGCGCACTTACGCGATGGGCGAGCGTGCCTTCGAGCAGACCGCGAACGACGACGACCTGCGCAAGATGAAGGACGAGCTGCGCTCGGCGCTTGCCGCCGGTGCGATCGGCTTCACGACCTCGCGCACCCACCAGCACCGCACCTCCGACGACCGCCCGGTCGCCTCGCGGCTCGCGGCCTGGAGCGAGGTCGACGCGCTCGTCCGCACGATGGGCGAGATGGGTCTCGGGGTCTTCCAGTACGTCGAGGATCCGGCGCCGCCGGACCGCGCCGAGGCCCGGCGCGACGAGCTGATCGCCCTGGCCGCCGACACCGGCGTGCCTTTCGCGGCGCCGGCGCTGCTGAACGCAAAGGTGGTGTTGCCGATGCTCGACCTGTGCGCCGCGCGGGGCGGGCGGATGTTCGGCCTCGCCCATTGCCGGGGCATCGGGACGATGGCGTCCTTCCGCTCACAGCTCCCCTTCGATCGCCTCCCCATCTGGCGCGAGCTGCGCGCGCTGCCGCTCGAAGAGCAGCGCGTCCGTCTGCGCGATCCCGCGCTCGTCGAGAAGCTCGTGGAGAGCGCCCACCACAGTCGCTACGGCGAGGCCGTCGGCGGCGAAGCGCGCCCGCCGGAGTTCGAGCGGCTGCGGATCCTCGACGCGCCGGTCCCGCCAAATCCGACGGTGGGGGAGATGGCCAGGGTCCGGGGACTCGATCCGGTCGAGCTGATGATCCAGCTCTCCCTCGAGACCGACCTGCGGCAATTCTTCGTGCAGACGCTCTCGCCCTACGACCCGGACGACATCGAGCAGATCCTGCGCCATCCGCGCACGGTGCTCTCGTTCTCGGATTCGGGGGCCCACGTGAGCCAGATGGCAGACGCGTCACTCCAGACGCATCTGCTCGCCCACTGGGTCCGCGACCGCCAGGCGTTCAGCTTCGAGGAGGCGATCCGCATGATCACGTTCGCACCGGCCCGCGCCTGGGGCTTCCACGACCGAGGCCTCGTGCGCGAGGGACTCATCGCGGATCTGAACGTCCTCGATCCGGCGAAGGTCGCGCCCGCAATGCCGACCCTGGTCCACGACCTGCCGGCGGGTGAGAAGCGGATCGAGCAGCGCTCGGTGGGAATCGCCGCCACTGTCGTCGCGGGCAAGGTCATCGTCCGCGACGGGAAGCATACGGGCGCGCTCCCGGGACAGCTCCTCCGCATGACGCCGCGTTGACGAGATCGCGACTCATACCCTGTTGACGACTATCGGACCGGGAGACTTTCGATGGCCACTCCGGATCGCTCCGACACGACCTTCGCAAGTTGATGATTCCGTCCCCCGGAGAGGTCAGTCAACATTTCAGTCGAGTCCCAGCCCACCCCATCGGTGAATTCGATCGAGATGGATGCATTGATCCGCACTTTTCCCGACGGCGTCTTATTCTTCTCGTACGTGGTGATGGACTCGACCTCGCGATAGGCGTAGCTACGCGGGAGCCACGAAAAGACCGATCCCACTTCCATCCATGAGGCAGAAAAAGAGGCCTGAGCGCTCTGCAGAATCAGAATCGACACGACCGTGACGGCACTGGCAAGATGCAGATGCCACGCCGGCTCGG
>JANMTD010000579.1:0-3854 GCA_031390075.1 Deltaproteobacteria bacterium
GTCTGGCCCACCGCTTCGTCGAGACCCACGAGATGGAGCGCGCAAGCTACCGTGCAAACGCCCCCGACCGCTGTTACCACTGCAAGAGCGAGCTCTTCGAGACCCTCGACGCCCTGGCCCTCGAGCTCCGCTTCGATCACATCGCCTACGGCATCAACACCGACGACACCAGCGATTTCCGCCCGGGCCACCGCGCCGCCCACGAGCACGAAGTGCTCGCCCCCTTCCTCGAGGTCGGTCTCTCGAAGCAGGAGATCCGCGATCTCTCCCGCGCCGCAGGCCTGCCGACCGCGGACCTCCCCGCTTCCGCCTGCCTCTCGTCGCGCCTGCCCTACGGCACCGAGGTCACGGTCGAGCGCCTGCACCAGGTCGAAGCGGGCGAGGAGCGCCTCCGCGCCCTCGGCTTCCGCCAGGTCCGACTGCGCCACCACGGCGAGCTCGCCCGCGTCGAGATCGATCCCGCCGAGCTCGCCAAGGCCCTCGATCCCGGCATGGCGAAGCAGATCGTGCAGGCGCTCAAGCCCCTCGGCTTTCGTTATGTCTCGCTCGACCTCGAGGGCTACCGCATGGGATCCCTCAACGAGGTCCTTCAGATCCAACGCGAACCGATCCGCTGAGCACGGTCGACCCGGACATCTCGGAGCGGATCGTCTGCGCCGGGCATCCCCGCGACATGGGCCTCGCCCAGGGCCGGCAGCTTCGCGAAGTCATCGCGGCCGCGGTCGTCCGCGCGGGTCTGTCGACCCGCCGTTCGCGTTGGCCGAGCCTGCGGGCGGTCGTGTCGGGTCGCCTGCGCGGCGGCGGTGCGGGGCGCGAGCTCTTCCGACATTTCGCCCACCAGGCCGAGCGGCTCGAGGGCCTGGCGCAGGCCGCGAATCTCCCCCTCGACAGCTTGCTCGAGCTGCAGCTGCGGATGGGCTCGAGCGGCAGTGAACACGGGGAGGGCGCTTGGATCGTGCGCGAGAGCCGGCCGGTCGTCGGATTTCGCTCGCTCGAGCTGACGCGGCCGTGGGGGGTGCCGGCGGTGGCGGGCGTCAACGACGCGGGGCTCGCGGTGATCGTGCGGCCGTCGGAGAGCGCGACTGCGGTGATTCGCGGGGGGGATGCGCCGCCGATCCTGCTCGTGCAGGACTGTCTCGCGCGCTTCGAGCATCTGGCCGGCGCCCTCGACTGGTGTCGCAAGCGGCCGGTCGAAGGGGAGCAGACGATTCTTCTCGGTGACGCGTCAGGGGCGCGCGCGACGGTCGAATACCGGGGTCGCGAACGGCGGGTCGAGTCCCGTCCAGCCGGTGCGGCGATGGAGTGGTATGCGGGCTTCGTGCGGATCGATCCGCTGGCCCGGCGTCTCTGGCTGGACGGGCAGGACGGTGTAGGCCCGTCCTTGTCGGCGATCGCGGCCGGTTCGCGGGAGTTCGGCTTTCCGCCGCTCCCGCCGACGGGTGCGCACACGCACTAGCGCCGCGCGGTCGATCTTCGGATCACGCTCAGATCTTGAGGAAGGACTGCCGCTTCAGCGCGGCCGGCGCCGCGCCCCGCTGCTGCTGCCACCGCTCCCGCTGCTGCCGCCGCGTCCGCGATCACCACCGCCCGCGCCGCCGGATCGGCCGCCTTCACGCGAACCCGCTCCGCCGCCGCCGCTGCCACCGCTGCGTCCGCCCCGGCTTCGCCGCCGGCCCTCGCCGCCGCCTGCGCTATCGGGAGCCCTGTTGGCGCGATCCTTGTCGTGGGCCTCGGCGTCGTCGCCCGAGCGGGACGCGGCGCCCGAGTCCCCGGCTGCACCGTCGAGGTCGCTACCGGCGCTCTTGGCGGCGACTGCCGGAGCGTTCGCCTTGCCTGATAGAGAGCCGCTCCCCGCGCTGCCGGCCGCGGGCTCGAGCAGATACGCCGCACAAACCTTCGCGAGCTCTTCGAGCCCGTCGTCGTTGCCCGCGAGGCGCTTCACGAAGGGCAGGATCCGCTCGGCGCGCAGCAGTACCTCGGCGTGCGGGATCGTCGCGAGCCGGAGCTTCGCCTTCTCGATCAGGTCCTCGAGCTCCGCCTCGGATCTCTGGACGGACTGCTCTTGCGCGCGCTGGGCGAGGTCCTTCTCGGTCGGCACCTTCTTCTCTTTCACCACGATGCCCGACACGGTCTGCATGAACTTGAAGTTCCCGATGTCGAGGCCCGAGACGAGGGAGATCGCGATGCCGGATTTGCCTGCGCGGCCGGTGCGGCCCGTGCGGTGGACGTAGACCTCGGGCGAGTCGGAGGTCGTGTAGTTGATGACGTAGGCGAGGTCGCTGATGTCGATGCCGCGGGCGGCGACGTCGGTGGCGACGAGGAAGCGGAGATTGCCGGCCTTGATCTTGTTCATCGCCTTCTCGCGCGCCGACTGCGGCAGATCGCCCGAGATCTGGTCGACGTTGAAGTCGCGCTTGGCGAGATAGGCGGTGATGAAGCGGACGTCGGCCTTGGTGTTGCAGAAGATGATCGCGCTCTCGGGCTCCTCGTAAGCGAGGATGCGTGCGAGGACGGATTCCTTCTCGGAGGCAGTGCACATGTAGTAGAAGTGTTCGATCTGCTGGGGGCCGGCGTTGTCTCGGTCGATCGTGACGTCTTCGGCGTTGGTCAGGAAGAAGCGGGACAGGGAGCGCACGCGTTCGGGCATCGTCGCCGAGAAGAGATGCGACTGGCGCTTCTTCGGCAGATAGCTCGCGATCTCCTTCATGTCGGGCCAGAAGCCGAGGCCGAGCATCTCATCGGCCTCGTCGAGCACGAGGACCTTCGTCGCACCGAGGTCCATGCGGCCGCTCTTCAGATGGTCGAGGATGCGGCCGGGGGTCCCGACGATGATGTGGGCACCCTTGTCGAGGCCTTCGAGCTGCGGTCCGTAGGCGACCCCGCCGTAGATCGGAAGCGTCCGCACGCCGCGGTACTGGCCGAGGGCGTCGAGCTCTTTCGCGACCTGGTTGGCGAGCTCCCGGGTCGGCAGCAGCACGATCGCCTGGGTCTTCGGCAGCGACGTGTAGATCGCTTCGACGAGGGGAATGCCGAAGGCGCCGGTCTTGCCGCTCCCCGTCTGGGCCCGGACGATCAGGTCACCGCCGGCTCGCATGCGGGGGATCGCGGCGGTCTGGACGGGGGTCGGGGTATGCCAGCCGAGATCGCGGATCGCGCGTTGGATATCGGGGGCGACTTCGGCGAAGAGCTCGGATAGTTCGGGTATGGATGAGTCGGGCATGGAGAGTTCAGTCATGGAGGGTTGTGTCATATTCGCGCGGGCACGCTACCCCCGTGTGTAGGCCGACGCAATGCGGCCAATCGGCCCGCGGGCGCGTGCTAACGTGCCGCGCATGTCGAGGATAGGAGCTGCAGAAGTGGCCCATGTGGCCGCGTTGGCGCGTTTGGCGCTCTCGCCCGGCGAGATCGAGGCGATGACCCGCGATCTCGAGCAGATCCTCGCCCACGTCGCCTCGCTCGACGCCCTCGATACCCGGGGCATCGCCCCGACGCTCCACGGCTTCGACCTTCCGACCCCGCTCCGCCCCGACCGCCCGGCCCCGGCGATGGACCCCGAGCTGGCGGTCCTGAACGACGGTGTCCGCGCCCCAGTCCTTGGCGAGAGCGGCGACGGGCTCGGCGCCGGGCGCCGTGACGACGACGACGCGGCCAGCGCCAAGCGCACGGCTCACCGCGAGCACATGGCCGAGCATGGGGCGGCCGCCGATTCGATGCAGCACCTTAGGCAACGTGGACTTCATCCGCGTGCCCTGACCCGCGGCGAGGATGACGACTGCCAGAGCGGATTGTGTCATGTCAGGTTTGGAGTCTCCGCTTGCGCATTCAGGCCCAAGGGCCGAATCCCTCTACGCTTG
>JANMTD010000593.1:0-7679 GCA_031390075.1 Deltaproteobacteria bacterium
CGACGGGGGAATCGGCGCGATCCGGGCGCGCGGCCTGCGAGCGCCAGACGAGCGTGTGGAGTCGGATCCCGTCGCGCGTCTGGAAATGCTCGGATCGGGGCTGTGATCCGGGCGGTGATAGGGGAAAAGGGGGCATTCGGGCAGTGGATTCGGTCCGGGGCGGGCGGGTGGCGAGTTCTCGTCTCGAGTCGATCAGGTCCAAAACGCGTTCTGAGGCCCGAATTCGGCGGTTTCGTTCCTCGGGCAGCATACGGGATTCCGCATCGGAGCCAACCGGACGGCGTCGAGGCCTCCGGTCAAACCCGCGAGTTCGCCATTTCCAGGCCAAAATGAGGCCACTTTTGATTGACACGAGGACCGAAACGTTTATGATCGCGCCGTTCGGGTAGGGGTTCTCCTGCACGACATCCACCGGGGGGCCCGCGAATTCGACGTCGTTCGGCGTTGCGCGGGCGATCTGAATCCCTTGATCGGATCGATTGATTCGGATCGAGGGATCCAGATTGAGGAGCTCGTGAAGAGCTTCAAGAGAGAGGAGCCAGCGATGGCAGCCAAGAAGAAGAAGGCGGCGGGATCGGCGAAGAAGGCGAAGACAGGCGATCTGATCATCTCGAAGTCGCGCGTCAAGGCGGCGACCAAGAAGTGCAACGTCGGCAGCGAGTTCTACGGCGCGCTCGACGGCGTCGTTCGCAACCTGATCAAGGGCGCCGAAGATCGTGCACAGGGCAACAAGCGCAAGACGCTGAAGGCCGTCGACCTCTAGTCGATCGCCGCGTGCTCCGAGGCGCCACGACGAGGCCCGCCAGTTCGACGACTGGCGGGCCTCTCTTCTTGGTCAGGAGCTTGGTCAGGAGCGTGGTCAGACAGCGTGGTCAGGTCGACTCATCAGGATCGTCGTCGTCGCTCATCGCGTCGTCGTCCCGATCGTGGCCGCTGCCATCGCCGATTGTCGAGGGAAACGCCGCCTCGCGATCGAGGTTGGCACCGACGCGGAACAGCCGCTCGAGCGCGACTCGCCGGAGCGTATTTTCGAGCGAGAGATCGTTCTCTCGAGCGATGAGCTCGAGCCCGTCGCTCGCATGACGCGTGGCCTTGTCGACGGCGCGCGGCAGGGATTCCGGATCGCCGAGCTCCATGCGATCCGCGACGGCGATCTGGTTCGAAAGTGCAATCAGCGCATGGAAGACGGCGCCGCGCTCGTCCACTGCGAGCTCGCGAATCGCGCGGAAGAGCGCGCGCTCCTCGCTTTGCGTGCTGGCCGAGGTGGTGGTCCAGGCCGGAAGGCCTGCGCTCTCGAGATCGAGTACCGGCGACTCGGGCGGAAGCTCGGCCAGCTTCTCCGACCGCAGATGGCCGTAGATCCGCATCGCCTCTTCCCAGGTCGGGAAGCCGAGATCCTCGAGCCGCCCGGTTCGCCAGCGCAGCGCCCACTCCTCCGTCTCGGCCGTCAGATCCTCGCGCACCGCCTGGATCATCCGAAAATAGAGCCAGTAGTCGGCCTGGAAGAGCGCGTGGAAGAGGTGGAGCAGCGGTGCCAGGTCGTCTTCGGATTTGCGCGCGACGAAGTAGAACTGCCCTTCGAGCGTCTGCGATTGGTCGGGCGGCGACCAGTCGGGATTGTCCTGTTCGCTCGGCTTCACGAACACGTCGATGTGTTGGCGCAGGTAGAGCACCAGGAGCTCGGCGTCCATCGACTGTGCCGCCCGGACGAATGTCTCGTCGTCGTTCTCCGAGAGGGCAGCGAACCACTCGTCGAGGCGGACGGGGTCGAGGGAGACGCCGCGCCAGACGTCGAGATCGAGGCACGCGACGATCTGCTCGTTGGTGGCGAGGGCGAGGAGCCAGCTCGCGTCGGCGAGGCCGATCGTGCGACAGGTGTAACAGAGCTCGGCCTCGGGCAGCAGCGGGATCACCGCTTCGGGATCGGGAAGCAGCTCGATCAGCTGTCGCCGGATCGGGAGCGAGGTATCGAGGAGGAGCGCTGCCTGGCGTTCGGGCGTAAGCGCTGCGAGCGATTCCTCGGCCGCGCGCCGGTCCTGACGGGCGAGCTGAAGGATGCGGCGGGCCTCGGGAGTGGATTCGCGGGTGAGGTCCATGGGGTCGCCCAGCCTAGCAGGATGGCGACTGCGATGCCGTTGCGTCCGCCCCGCGCTGCCGCCGAGCGGCTACCCTGGCGCTCGTGAGGATCGATCTCGTTCGCTCGGGCCTGGCGAGACACGGCGCTTCCCGCGTGGAGCAATCCGCAGCGGCCTATGCGGCCGTCGCCGTCGTGTTGCGCGAAGGCCCTCGCGGCGCGGCGGTGCTGTTCATCGAGCGCGCGATGCGCGCGGAAGATCCCTGGTCGGGACACATGGCGTTTCCCGGCGGCCGGCTCGAGGGACACGACGATTCGGCGAGAACGGCCGCCTGCCGCGAAACCTTCGAGGAGGTGGGTCTCGAGATCACGCAATCCGAGTATCTCGGCCATCTGTGCGATCTCACGGGCCGCTCGGGAGCGCCGACGCCGATGATCGTGTCGGCTCACGCCTTCCACCTCGAACGAGATCAGCCGCTCTCCCTCGATCCGAAGGAGGTCCGGTCCGCCTTCTGGTTTCCCCTGGCCGAGCTCCGAAGCGAATCGCGCCGCACCACGCACACGATTGCGCAATTCCCGGACCGCATCTTTCCCGCGATCCTCGTGGGCGAGCCCGGGCGCCATTTCGTATGGGGCCTCACGTATCGATTCCTGGAGGAGATGTTCACGCTGATCGACCGACCGCAGCAGGAAGGCTGAGCCCTCGGCTCGAGAAGAGCCCTCAGCCCACCAGGAACCCTCAGGGATCCGACTCCACCGCCGGGACCCCCTCGTGGCCACGGCAGCGCAGCACGGGAAGCGGCGGATAGCGCACAAAGGCTTCGTCCTCGTCCGCCCGCGCGCAGCGGTAGAAGACGCTCCCCCGCCGGCTCGCCTGCTCGCGGCGATGCCGACAGGTCGCGCAGAGCCCGATCGTTTCGAGGAGTGTGCGCCCTTCGTCCCGACTCATCGAAACAGTCTACAATGCGCCCGCATGTCGGACGTCCTCGAACGCCTCCTCGCCCGCCTCGATCCGATCCTCGAGGGATTCGACCGCCTGCTCGCCGCCTTCGCGGGTCGAGTGCCCGGGCCCGACGAGCTCGCGGCCCATCACGCCTTTCGTTGGCGGAGCCATCGCGGCCTCGGCCGGCTCGAACCCGTCGAGGCGATCTCCCGCTTCGACCTCGAGGATCTGATCGGCGTCGCTCCGGCGATCGAATCCCTCGATCGCAACACGCGCCAGCTGATCGCGGGCCTGCCCTTCAACGACGTCCTGCTCTTCGGCGCGCGCGGAACCGGCAAATCCTCCGCTGTGCGCGGGCTGCTCGCGCGGTATGCCGTGAAGGGCCTGCGCCTCGTCGAAGTCGATCGACGAGATCTCGCCGAGCTGCCGGAGCTGCTCGCGGTGCTCCATCGCGTGACGAAGACCGCGCGCGAGCCGTATGCCTTCGTCGTCTTCTGCGACGACCTCTCGTTCGGGACCAGCGAGCTCGGTTTTCGCGAGCTGAAGGCCGCGCTCGAGGGTGGCATCGAGGCGCGGCCGCCGAGGGTCTGTGTCGTCGTGACGAGCAATCGGCGGCACCTCCTGCCGGAGACGATGGCCGAGAACCGCGAGGCGCGGCTCGACGCATCGGGCGAGCTGCATCTCGGCGAAGCGCTCGAAGAGAAGCTGGCGCTCGCCGATCGCTTCGGACTCGTGCTCGGGTTCTACCCCTGCGATCAGACGCGCTATCTCGAGATCGTCACGCACTGGCTCGCGAAGGAGGGTATCCCGGTCCTCGACGAGCCGGCGCGTGAGGCGGCGCTGCGTTATGCGCTCGAAAGAGGCGGCCGCTCGGGACGGGTCGCGCGGCAGTTCGCGAACGATTGGGTCGGCCGAGCTCGACTCGAGGACCGACCCGCCTAGATCACCGCGAGCTCTCGCCCCACCTTCGCGAGCGCGCCCAGCGCCTGATCGAGATGCTCGCGTTTGTGGGTCGCCATGTACGACGTGCGGATGAGTCCCTGGCCGGGCGGGACGGCGGGCGTCATGACCGGATTCACGAACACGCCCTCTTCCTGCAGCCGCTTCGCCATCTGGAAGGTCTCGGCATCGCTACCGATCAGGAGCGGGATCACGGGCGACTGCGAGCCGCAGGTCTCGAAGCCGAGACCCTGCAGCTCCTTGCGCATGTACTCGGTGTTCTCCCAGAGCTTCGCGCGGCGCTCGGGCTCGGACTCGAGGATGTCGAGGGCGGCATCGACGGCCGCGACGGCGGCGGGGGGAATCGCGGCGGTGAAGATCTGGGCCCGGGCGTTGTGCTGGATGTAGTCGATGACCTCGGCGGTTGCGGCGACGAAGCCGCCGACGGTCGCGAGGGATTTCGAGAAGGTGCCCATCACGATGTCGACCTCGGATTCGAGCCCGAAGTGCTCGCAGACGCCGCGGCCGTTGGCCCCGAAGACCCCGAGACTGTGCGCCTCGTCGACGAACAACCGCGCTCCATGGGCATTCTTGTGGCGAACGATCTCGGGCAGCGGGGCGATGTCGCCCTCCATCGAGAAGACGCCGTCGATCACGATCAGCTTGCCCTTTTTCGGATCGGCGTTCCGCAGCTTCTTCTCGAGGTCGCCCGCGTCGTTGTGGCGGAATTTGAACGATTTGGCGAAGGAGAGCTTGACGCCGTCGATCAGCGAGGCGTGGTCCATGGCGTCGAGGAAGGCGATGTCGTGGCGCGAGAGGAGACAGGACAGGACGCCGATGTTCACGCCGTAGCCCGTCGAGAAGATCAACGAGGCCTCGCGCTTCATGAAACGGGCGAGCCGTTTCTCGAGGGCGACGTGGATGTCGAGCGTGCCGTTCAGGAGGCGGGAGCCTGCGCAGCCCGTGCCGTATTTCTCGGTCGCGCGGATGGCCGCTTCCTTGACCTTGGGATGGCTCGTGAGCCCGAGGTAGTTGTTCGAGCCCAGCATCACGACCTTCTGGCCGTTCATGGTGACGACCGGATCCTGGGGCGAGGCGATCTCGCGGTACATCAGGTAGTGGCCGGCCGCGCGCGCGTCACGCGCGCGTGTGAAATCCCTGCATTTCTGGAAGACGTCCAAGCTCACTCCTTCCGGTCCGCCCGGCTCGGCTGTCGGTCTGTCTCGGGGGATCGCCGGCATCCGGGCGCGGATTGCGTGAAGCCGTCAATGTCGGTCCGTTTCAACACGCTCGGCGACGAGGGGTGCCGGAACCTACCGCAAGCGGTCTCGGGCTGTCATGGTCGTGGCCGATTGCGCGGATCGGGCATCGACGTGAGGCGACACCAACCCGCTGCATGTCGGATCTCCGCTCGAGTCCGATAGAGTGTGTCGACGGGATGAGGGGTGCGCCGCGGGATGAAACGGGATCAAGCGAGCTGGCCCGCGGGGCCTACGATCGAGCGGCGAGGAGACGGCCCATGAGGTTGCGCCGCAGCCATTCCCGCAGCGGGGCATGGAGTCGCATTTCGCGCGGGCAGGTCGTCGGGATCGGTGGATTGCTGGCGGCGCTCGCGGCGGCGTGGCTCGCGGCGGCTGCGCCGATCTCGGCCCGTGCCGAGGACGGGGTCCAGGAATCCGTCGAGGAAACGGCCGAGCAGATTGTCGAGGCGGAGCCCGATCCGCTCTTCGACGAAGAGTTCGACGAGGATCTCGAGGCCGCGCCGGGGAGCTATCCCGATCCCGCCGAATCCACGAATCGGGGCGTGCTCGCGTTCAATCGCCAGATCGACAAATGGATCCTGGATCCCGTCACCGAGGCCTATCAGTTCGTCGTTCCCAAGCCCGCGCGCAACGCGGTCTCCCGCTTCTTCCTCAATCTGGGCTCGACGAAGACGCTCGTGAACGATTGCCTCCAGCTCGAATGGAAGGACGCCGGCGTCACCGGCGCGCGGCTCGTCATCAACACGTCGCTCGGAGTCGTGGGGCTATTCGACGTAGCGGAGCGTTTCGGTCTCCCTGGCCACGAGTCCGATTTCGGACAGACCCTCGCGCTCGCCGGGACGCCGAGCGGGCCCTATCTGATGCTTCCTGTGCTCGGGCCCTCGACCGTCCGGGATGGATTCGGCGTCTTCGTCGACGGATTCTTCCAGCCGACCTACTACATCCTGGGGCCGATGACCGTGACTTTGGGCCCCGTGATCATGCAGAGTCCGGGGGCCATCCTGATCTACGGCAGCAGCTCGGGCCTGACGCTGCGCGACCGGAACTTCGCGCGGCTGAAGGACCTCGAGAGCAGCAGCGTCGACTACTACGCCGCGATGCGGAGCGGTTATTACCAGGACCGCGTCGGCCACATCTGGCTGCGGCGCCCCGGGCACCGGACCGACCACGAACCCGGCGAGAACACCGCGCCCTGATGGCGTGCGCGGCCCCAGCTCGGGTTCCGGGCCGACCGGGGTGGACGGCGCTCAGCCGTCGTTTCGGCCCTTGCTCTTCAGGTCGGCGATCTTGGTCTCGACCGACGCCACGAGCTGCTCGAAGCCGTCGCGCTTGAGCGCCGAGGCGTACTCGGAGCGGCGCAGGGCGAGCTCGCTGACCTTCCCGTTCAGGAACACGTCGATCACCTTCCAGCTGCCGTCTCGCTGCATCACGCGGTAGTTGAGCTCGACGTCGTCCTCGTTGGGGACGACGATCTTGGTGCGGACGAGGCGGGTGTCCTGGGCGGCTTCCTCGACGCCGAGGGTGATGAACTCCTCGCCCGTGAAGCCGGTGAAGCGACCCGCGTAGTTCGCCGTCGTGAAGGCGGTGAAGGTCTCGGCCCAGCGCTGCTGGTCGGCGGCGGAGAGCGTCGCCCAGTGGCGGCCGACGGTCTTGCTCGCCATGAAATCGAGGTCGAAGGTGCGCTTCATCAGGGGCTCGAGCTTCTCGACACGGCCCTGGAAACCGATCGTCTTCGCATCTTTCATGATCTCGAGGAGGCCCGCGTGGAAGGCCTCGATCACGGGCACCGGCGAATTCGCCGTCGGATCGACCGCCGCGGGCGGGCTCGCCGCCTCGGCCGTTGCGCGCGAGGCGATGCCTGCGCCCAGGACGGAGCAGAGGCCGAGGCCGAGGAAGAGGGCGCAGAGCGTCGCTGTGAACGGAGTCGGGCGGCGATTGAAGGTCATCTTGATCCTTTGATGGGGTCCCTGGTGCTGACCGGATCTTTCGGCCGATCCTGAGAAACTCGCGAGGCTCAATTCGTTTCAAGGCCCCCGCACGGGTCGGGACAGGGCGGGGGCAAGCGTGTCGCAGGCGCGCGCGAGTGTCGAGGCATGCCACCGATTGCGGCGCCTGGCCGTCGGTGCCGTGCCTTGTGTCGCCGGACACAGGTGCATCGTTCCACCTTCTTCACCACCGGGCACCTGCGGGTATGATCCGCCCATGCCTGACAAAGCGCGTGCGCTCGCTTGGCTCGAGCGGAATCTGGAGGGCCGGCTCGACGAGCTGATCGAGCTCGCCCGGATCCCCAGCGTCTCCGCGGCGGGATTTCCCGAGACGGAGGTCCGCCGGAGTGCCGAGGCGGTCGCGCGCCTGCTCGAGGCGTCGGGCTTCGAGCGGGTCGAGCTGCTGACCCTCGAAGGCGCCCATCCCTACGTCCTCGGCGAATGGCTCGGCGCGGGCGCGGGCGCCCCGACGCTTC
>JANMTD010000010.1:0-9092 GCA_031390075.1 Deltaproteobacteria bacterium
TCAATGAGCTCAATCCGCTTCGAGAACCGCTGCATCATCGCCTCCGCTGCTCATCTGCTCGTTCGTTCAATCGATCACCGGATCGCCGGATCACCCACTCGCCGGATCGCTGATCAGAACGCTCGCCCCACGGCCCGGAGCCCGGGCGCAAGATGTGCGCAGGTCTGGGTGGTGTGGAAAGCGCGGAAATGGCACGGCCGGATGCAAGACGTGTGAAATCTCTGGACTGATCGGCCCGGTCCGGCTGGGCTTTCTCGGAGAAAACCCCGATTTTTCGAACACTTGGAGAAAATTCCGGGAATTCGGGCGGCGATGCCGGGCGTGGCGGGCGGCGAGGCCGCGGTCTCTTCGCCGGGCGAGCCAGATGGATCGATTCACCCTCGGACCTGCTACCAGCCCCGGGTCCGTCGAAGGCAGCGGTCTCGTCGCCGGTGTTCCCGCGCGGCGTCCGGGTGTTATTCGAGCTGGGGAGCGGGACAGCTTGCTAGGTGGTGTGGCGATCTGTCCCTTTTTGGAGCGATACGAGGCATTGGGCGACGCGAGGACCGCCGCGAGCCCGGCGAATCGGCCCGCATCCCCGTCTAAATTTCGGCGAAGCCCGTCTTCGCGGCCGGCTTTCTTCTTGCACCCGCTACGTTCGGTCTGCCGATCGAACGACCTCGGTCGGCATGGCGCCCTGGGGCGCGATCAGGAGGGATGCATGGCAAGTTCACGTTTCATGACCGGGATGGGTTCGGTTCTCTGCGTCGCGGGCCTTTCGCTCGCGGGCTGCGCTTCGACCGGGGATGTCGATGCGCTCACCGCCCGGGTGGCGGCAATGGAAGCGGACCACAAGGCGATCGACGGCCGCATCGCCGGCCTCGAGGGCTCGCTCGCGAACGTCGAGGCGCGGGTCGCCGAGGTCGACGCGAAGGCGACGGAGGCCGCCGAGAGCGCGGCGGCGGCGGCGAACCGGGCGGATGAAGCCGAGCGCCGCGCAGACGCGATGTTCAAGAAGTCGGTTTCGAAATAACGCCAGGCGCCTCTGGATTCAGAAGATCCGGGAGGTCCAGGAGGCCCGAGCGATCCGGGAGCACGGCGATGGCAATCGGCTCACCCCGCGCCGCGTCGATCGCGGCGCGCAGGAGTGTGAGCGTGTCCTCGTCGTCCAGGCCCCACTCGGCAAGGCGCGCGGTGGCGATCGCCAGGCGATCGGGGTCGCGGCGGTAGCGGTCGGGATGCACCTCGGCGTAGACGACGCCGTCGCGCAGACCGAGCTTCACGGTCTGGTAGACGATCTGGATCGGCGTCCCGGTGGGCGTCCGCGCGAACAGGCGCTCGACCACGTCGTTGTAGAGCCGCAGGCAGCCGTGGGTCGCCTCGCGGCCGATCGACCAGCGGTTGTTGGTGCCGTGGATGCCGTAGCTGGTCTGGCCGATCGTGAGCCAGTAGGGGCCGAGCGGATTGTCGGGACCCGGCGCCATCTCGGCGGGGAGCTCGGGTTTCTCGGCCCGGATCGATGCGGGGACGTGCCAGACCGGATTGGCGCGCTTCTGGCCGACCCGGTACCGACCGATCAGGGACGGATCGAGCTCGTCCCCGATCGCGAGCGCCAGGACTTCAGGGGTGTTCACATCGACCCCCTCCTCGTGGACGCCCTCCCCGTGGACGCCGTAGTCGTAGAGCTGGAGCTCGGGCAGGTTCACGACCAGACCCGCGTGCGGTGCCTCGGGGAGCACGTGATAGGTCGGCAGGCGGACGCGTGAGCCGGCTGCGGGAATCCAGGCGTCGAGCTCGGGGTTCAGACGCGCGACGCGTTCGAAGCCCAGGCGATGGCGCTCGGCGATGTCGAGGAGGGTGTCCCCCTCGGCGATCTGATCCGTGCTGGGCGAACCGACGAGGGACTCGAAGGGCACCGGGGCGGCCGCCGCTGTCGTCGCCGCCCGCCACGCACCCAAGAAGGGAAGGAGGACGACGGGGATGAGCAGGGCGAGCGCTCCGCTTCGCGCGCCGGATCGCGGCGATCGGCGAATCCGACGCCTGTTCACGGTTCTGGCAGCGCTTGCGTTCGTCGTCATCGCCGCTTGTGTTCGCCCACCTGCGCAAGAATCGCAACCCGCGCCGCCGGCCCCCCGCGAGCCGGCAGCGCTCCGACCCGTCGCGCCGCCGCCGCCGGATCCGAAGAGCTTGCCCTGTCCCGAGGTCGTGCGCCTCGAGGTCCGCAAGCGCGAACGCGTCCTCGAGGCCTGGTGTCGGGGCGGTGGGCTGCGCGTCTTTCCGATCGCGTTGTCGCGGGAGCCGGTCGGAGCCAAGCGCCGCAGCGGCGATCAACGGATTCCGGAGGGCGCCTATCGGATCGCGGGCTCGCCGCGGCCGAGTCGATTCCATCTCTTCATTCCGATCGATTATCCATCCCCGGATGACGCCGACCGCGGTCTCGCCGAGGGAGCGATCTCGCGCTCCCAACACCGCCGCATCCTCGCCGCCCACGCCGCGGGCCAGCTCCCGCCCCAGGACACGGCCCTCGGCGGCC
This sequence comes from Deltaproteobacteria bacterium, assembly GCA_031390075.1. Lineage (GTDB taxonomy): Bacteria > Myxococcota_A > UBA9160 > UBA9160 > UBA4427 > UBA4427. Next base: position 2,513 of record JANMTD010000010.1, read on the forward strand.
TGCTCGGGTTCCACGGCGAGGGCGAGCGCTGGCGCGGCGATCTCGATCTCGATTGGACGGAGGGCTGCGTCGCCGTTGCCGACGAGACGATCCGCTGGCTCGCCGCGCACGCCCGGCGCGGGACACAGGTCGCGATCCGGCCGTGAGACGACGCGCCTTTCTGGGCCGAGGGCTCAGCGCCGGTCCGGCACCATGGCGACCAGCAGAGCGGCGACCGGGAACACGTAGAGGAACATCCGGAACGCGTCCGAGTAGTCTCCCGAGAGGTCGTAGAGGTAGCCGGCGAGCGGGACCATCACGAGCTGGACCGGGAGCGAGGCCGGCGAGAGCAGACCCGAGACCTTGGCGAAATCCCGCCGCCCGAAGACCCGGGCCACGAGCGCGCCGCGAATCGGGGCGAAGGATCCCGAGACGAATCCGATGCCGATGCCGGCGAGCGTGAAGGTCAGGACGTTCGGTGCCCGGGCGAAGGCGTACCAGCAGGCACACTCGACGGCGATGGCCGCGAGCAGAACGGGGCGGCGGCCGACCCGATCCGAGAGCCAGCCGAGGCTCACCTGGCCCGCCGCCGCTGCGAGGGAGCGCGCCGCGAGCACATAGGCGCCGCCCTTTAGCGAGAGGCCGAGCTGCACGGCGTAGGGAACCGTGAAGGTGATCGAGATCAGGCTGAGCGAGAAGAGCAGGCCAAAGCCGGCGGCGATCGCCCAGAAATGAAGCGTCCCCAGGATCTCGCGCGTGGAGGCGGGCGTGGGCTCGACGTGCGGGGCGGCGGTTGCGGTCGTCGTCGGGGCGACGTCGCCGAAGCCCTCGGGCGATTGGCCGATCGCTTCCGGTCGGTCGACCGCCCAGATCGCGAAGGCCGGCAGCGTGACGAGCAGGCTCGCCAACGCGAGCAGCGCGAGCGCATCGCGCCAGCCGACCGTTTCGATCAGGAGGGCCGCGATCGTCGGCAGCACGATCCCCGCGGCGGTCGAGCCCGTGGCGATGATGCCGAGCGCGCGGCCGCGGGAAGCGCCGTACCAGTTCGTCACCAGCGTATTCGAGGCGAGTGGCCCCAGCATGTAGGAGCCGACTACGGTCGCGCTGCCATAACACACGGCGGCGACCGCGAGGCTGTCGGCGCGGGATACGCCGATGAGACCGAGCGGGAGCAGGCACGCCCCGGCCAGCATGAAGCCTCGGATCGAGCCGCGCGCGTAGCGCTCGCCGAGTGCGGGGCCGATCAGGGCGGTGATCACGTGGTAGAACGAGGGCAGGCTGCCCATGGTCGCCATCGAGGCCCCGAAGGTCTCGGCGGCGGGGCGGATGAAGACGCCGAGGATCGAGAAGTTCAGGCCTGTCGAGATGAAGTACGAGACGACGCCGGCCGCGAGGATGCGCGGACCGTGCCACGGCCGCGGGGCCAGGTCAGGCTCCGCGGCCGGAACGGGCCGCGCGGCTTCGTTCACGGGGAGACGATGCCGGGGTCGCGGTGGCCCGCCATGCGCCCGCCATCGGCGGTGAACTCGGAGCCGGTCGAATAGCTGCTCTCGTCCGACGCGAGGAAGAGCACGAGCCGCGCGATCTCCTCGGGCTGCCCGATCCGGGGGATCGGTTGGCCCGCGAAGGGATTCCGGGCGGCCATGTGGCCGAGCTCGGCGCCGCCGAGCATGGGGGTATCGACGCCGCCGGGATGGACCGAGTTGACGCGGATGCCGTAGTGGCCGAGCTCGAGGGCCGCGGATTTCGTCATGCCCCGGACCGCCCATTTGCTCGCCGCATAACCGATCACGCCCTCGACGCCCTCGAGCCCGGCATTCGAGGAGATGTTCACGATCGAGCCTCCCCCCGCTTCCTTCATCGCGCCGATCACGGCCCGCATGCCGAGGAAGACACCGACCTGGTTGACGTTCACGACGGCCATGTAGTCGGCGAGGCTGTGGCTCTCGAGGTAGCCCGTGCGCACGATGCCGGCGTTGTTGACGAGGACGTCGAGGCGGCCGAAAGCGGCGCGGGTCTGCTCGACGGCCTGGGACCAGTCGGCTTCGCGTGTCACGTCGAGCCGGACATAACGCGCCGCTTCACCGATCTCCGCCGCGACCTTGCGGCCCGGCTCGTCGAGCACGTCGGCGATCACGACCCGGGCCCCCTCGGCGCAGAAGAGCCGGGCCTCCGCTTCGCCCTGTCCGCGTGCGCCCCCGCTGATCAACGCCACCTTGCCCGCCAGTCGACCCATCGCGACACTCCTTCGTGCGGTTGCTGCCCGCGGCGTGACGGTAGGGCTTTTCGCGAGCGCGATCAGGGTGTCGATCAGGGTGCAGATGGCTTCGAGGCGTCGAGGGCGGCGAGCGCGATCCCGACGCCGGGCTCGGCCGCGGGCGGATCGACGCGCGGCGATTCGACGACGAGGCGTGTGGCGGCGATGCCGTGCTCGCTCGCGAGCAGGTCGCGAACCCGTGCGGCCCGGTCTTCGGCGAGCTCCTCGAGGGCTCGGGTCCGCGGCACGCTCTGCGAGATCGCCGTCTCGAGCCAGTGTGCCTCTTCGTCCGAAAGCGCTCGCGGGGTCTCGCCCGCGAGCTTGCGGCCGAGGTGGTCGCGCACCGCGCGCCGCGTGGCGATCTCACCGAGCGCGGCGAGGGCCCGCACGCCGCGATTCGCTTCGAGCTGGACGAGCAGCGCCCGTTCGCGCAGCACGCGCTGATCCGAATCCGAGCCCTGGCCCGTCAACACGAGCGCGACGCCGGGGGACGCCGCGAGAAGCCCCGCGAGCTCTTCGGCGCGCGCCGCGCCCTCGGCGGACAGCTCGCTCGAGCCGGGCGGGAAGGCGATGGGCTGGGGGGCGAGGCTCTTGATCTTGCCGTCGCCGGCGACCGCTCCGAACAGCTTGAGCGGCGACGCGAGGGCGCCGACGAGCGCCTTGCGAAGCGCCTGGGCCACGATCCGCCCGAACCCGATATTCACCTTATCGCGCTTGCCCGCGACGGGAATGGCGAGCTGGATCTTGCCGTCGAGATCCTTGAGAAGGCCGAGTGCCAGCGAGAGCGGGATCCCGAAATTCTCCTGGAAGGCCGCGTCACCGTCGGCGCCGCCGACGTCGAGGGCCGCCAACACGAGCTTGCTCTCGGTCGTGAATTGCTCGGACTGGAAGCGCGCCGTCGAGTCGAGGGAGAGCGCGCCCTGCCGGAGGCTGTAGCCCGTCGATGTGAGGTAGGGATTGAACTGATCGAGCGGGAGCTCGACGAGCTTTCCCTCGAGCTGCGACTGGCCGGGGTGGATCGAGCCCTTCATGGCGAGCGTTGCGCCGCGCAGCCCCTCCATCTTCAGGTCGAGGGCGTCGACCTCGTTCTCGGGCCACCGGACGCCCGTCGCGTGGACCTCGAGCGCCTCGATCCGGCCGCGGTAGTAGGGCTCGACGACGCGATCGGCGAGCTGGCCGCGCGCGCCTGCGATGCGTGCATCGGCGATCACGACCTGGATCGCAAGCGGATCTCTCGAACCGGCGGTCTCGGCCGGTGCAGGTTCGATGGGCTCGGCAGACACGGCGGGTTCGACGTCCTGGCTCGCCGGCGAAAGCGGCGGGAGCACGAGCCCCGTCGCCTCGCGGGTCAGAACGAAGCGGGGCTCGCTGAGCTGCACGCGGGCGAGCTGCACGTCGAGGGCTCGCGGTTTCCCGGACGCCGATCGACCGGTCAGGTCGTTCAGCTCGAACTGCTGGATCGCGAGCTCGAGGTCCTTCCACTCGACCCGGAATTGTTTAGCGGTCTGCGCCTCCCCGAGGTCGAGCCCGGCGAGGCCGATCAGACCGGACGCGTGCAGGTCGTCGCCGAGGGAGAGTGCGAGGTCCGCGCGGAGCGTTCCCTGGCGGAGCCAATCGAGGGCCGGCGCTTCGACCTGGGCGGCGAGCGGTGGAAGTGCCAGATCGGCGATCCGGAGCTTGCCCTCGAACGCGAAGGGTGAAGGGGCGAGCTCGCCCTCGAGATCGAGTCGGCCCTGCTCTGCAGCGACCGAGAGCGTGAGCGGCGCGCGGACGCCGGGCTTGCTCGAGAGCGACGCGAGCTCCGCCTGGGCGCGCAGGAGCAGAGGCGCCTCGGCTCCGCGCAGGTCGACGACGAGGTCGGCGACGTTCGTCTTCTCGACGCGCCACGTCCAGGCGGATTCCGAATCCGCGGTCTCGGCGGCCTCGGACGCGGCGATGACTTCGGCTTCGACTTCGGCTTCGACGTCGACCGGCGGCGTGAGGAGCGCGAGCGGCGAATCGGATTTCGGGTCGACCAGCACTCGAGCGCCGGTCGACTGGATCGACGCGATCGCGGCATGGCGCTTCACGAGATCGATGCGGTCGAGCACGATCTCGAGGTTTTCCCAGGCGAGTGCGGGCTCCTCGAAGCGGGGCACACCGACGCGGAGATCTTTGAGCGAGGCCTTGCCCCGAACCTCGTGGAGGCCGCCGGGCTCGTAATGGTGCTCGATCGATGCGTCGAGCTGGCCGGCGAGCTCGTCCCAGCCGAACGCCGTGAGATAGGCGCGCAGCTTGTCGATCGGGATGTCGACGAGGCTCAGGGTCGAGCGCACGTCGAGACCCGCCTCGTACTGCTTGATCCAGGCGGCGAGGGAGACAGCGCCCTGATCGAGCTGGGCCTCGATCGCGATCCGCCCGGGCTCGTCGTCGGTCTGGGTGCTCCGGATCGCGAGCTCACGCGCCGAGAAGTCCTCGATCCCGAGCTCGAATCGCTCGGGCTCGCCCTTCACGGTGTGGTCGAGCAATTCGATCTGGCCATCCCGGAGCGCGATCAGATCCGCGGCGAGAGACCAGGTCTCCATGATCGAGGCTTCCGCTTCGGGCTCGGCGGGCGGCGGCGACTCGGGCTCGTCGGCCGCGATCGGCTTCGGCAAAAGGAGTCCGTCGTCGAAGCGGTCGAGGCGGACGCCGAACGACTCGATCGAGAGCTCTTCGATCTCTAGCGTGCGCCCGAGCAGGGCGAGCCAGCTGATGTTCGTGGACAGGCGCTCCGCCTCGAAGAGCGCGGGCGCCTCGGACGGGCGTTCGTCGCTGTGGACCGAGAATCCATGCAGGGTCACACCGCCGCGCAACAGCGCGAGATCGAGATCCTCGAGCTCGATGCGGCCCGCGAGCGCCTCGTCCGCGCGGGTGACGAGGATCGGGCGCAGCACCTCGGGCAGCGCGATCCGCACGATCAAGCAGAAGAGACCCGCGGCGAGCAGGATCCGATTGCGACGCGATGCGAGCAGGCGCGCGAGGCGTCCGCTTCGGGTTCCGACCGTCGGTGCGTCCATGACGTCGGAGAATAACCGGGATCGGGTCGGGCGGTCGCTGGCGGGTGCCGGGTTGCGGGGAGCGGAGGGAAGGGCCTGCGGCTTCCGTCGCGGGGCGACCCGAATCGGCTAGCGTCGAATTGCGTGGGGCCGCCCGGTCGCGGCCGCCGCAGATCCGCGCCGCCGTGCGGCCGTGTCGCGCGAATGCGAACGAGAGACTCGACGATGCCGAAACGGGTACTGGTGACCGGGGGGACCCGGGGAATCGGAAAGGAGATCGTGCGCGAGTTCGCGCGCGGGGGCTTCGACGTCGCCTTCACGGGCCGCACGGCGCGCGAAGGCGAGGGCCGGGAAGAGGACGACGCCGGCAACCCCACGCCGCTCCCCGGCAGCCTCGAGGCGTCGCGCGCGATCGTCGAGTCGTTCGGTCGCGAGGCCCTCGCGATCCAGGTCGACCTGCTCCTGCCGATCTCCGTCGATGCCGCGATCCGGGAGGTCCAGTCGCGCTGGGGTCGGATCGACGTCCTCATCAACAATGCGATGTACGAGCAGGGCCGCTACACGAATGCCTTCATCCTGGCGACGCCGATGGAGGAGTGGGCCGCCAAGCTCCAGGCGAATTTCCTGGCGCCGTTGGCCTTCATCCAGGGCTTCATGCCCGCCATGATCGAGAGCCGCAGCGGCTGCATCATCAACCTCTCGACGCGACACAACTACACCAAGCAGGCCGGGCCCCCCGGCGCGGGCGGGGCGGGCGTCTCCTACAACTGCTCGAAGGCCGCGCTCGGGAAGCTCGCGGACGGCATCGCGGCGGAGCACGGAAAGGATGGCGTGCTCGCCTTCGATCTCGATCCGGGCCCCGTCTGGACCGAACGCGGCGAGCGCCAGCACGAGCGGATCGGCTATCCGCGCTCGATCTTCTGCCCGATCGAGGTCCCGGCGAAGGCCGCCCTCTGGCTCGCGACCGACCCCGAGGCGGCGCGCTATAACGGACAGCACTTCATGGCCCAGGAGTTCGTGCGAGAGCGCGGCCTCTGGCCGAAGTGGGAGACGACTCTCCCGATGAACCCGAACTGGTCGCCGACCGCCTTTCTCGATTGGCGGGAGCGCCGCACCCGATAGGAGCGTTCGATGGGCCGCTGGACACGCAAAGAGCTCGAAGACCAGGCACACCACTACCGCCTCACCGCGCGCAAATCCGCGACGACCGGCGACTGGAGCCACTGGGCCAATCTCTTCACCGAGGACGCGACCTACGTCGAGCACCATTTCGGCCGCTTCTGCGGCCGCGACGCGATCTACCGCTGGATAGCCGCGATCACGACGC
>JANMTD010000014.1:0-7259 GCA_031390075.1 Deltaproteobacteria bacterium
CTCGTGCTCGCCCCGGGCTTTGTCGATCCCCATACCCATTACGATTCCCAGCTCTGCTGGGATCCCACGGCTTCCCCTTCGAACCTGCACGGTGTGACCAGCATCATCGGCGGCAACTGCGGCTTCTCGATCGCGCCGTTAGGCAACGAGCAGGACGCCGACTATATCCGCCGCATGCTCGCCGTCGTCGAGGGCATGCCCCTCGAAGCCCTCGAGCAGGGTCTCGATTGGAAGTGGCGCTCCTTCGGCGATTTCCTGGACCGCCTCGAAGGCCGGACCGCCGTCAACGCGGGCTTCCTGGTCGGCCACTGCGCCCTGCGCCGCACCGTGATGGGCGAGCGCGGCACCAGCGAGCTCGCGAGCGAAGACGAGATCGCACGCATGGGCGATCTGCTTCGCCAATCCCTCGCCGCCGGGGGTCTCGGCCTCTCGAGCTCGCGCTCGTTCACACATCGCGACGGCTCGGGCCTCCCCGTCCCCTCACGCGTCGCCTCGGAAGACGAGCTCCTCGCGCTGTGTGACGTCACGGGCCAGCTCGAGGGGACGACGCTCGAGTTCATCACCGACGGCTGCCTCCAGGGCTTCAACGACGCCGAGATCGAGCTGATGACGCGCATGTCGCTGCGCGCCGGTCGACCCCTCAACTGGAACGTCTTCACGATCGATGCGAAGGAGAAGCAGCGCTTCGCGAATCAGCTGCGGGCGTCCCAGGTCGCGGCCGAACGCGGCGCCCGTGTCGTCGCGCTCACGATGCCGACCCAGGTCGGCCTGACGATGAGCTTCCTCAGCTACTGTGCGCTGCATCAGATTCCCGGTTGGGGAAAGATCATGGGCCTCCCGGTCGCCGAGCGGATCGAGGCACTGCGCCGGCCCGAAGTCCAGAAAGCGCTCCTCGAGGGCACGCGCTCGCCCGACGCCGGCGTCTTCGCGAGCCTCGGCCGATTCGGGCGCTACCGGATCGGCGAGACCTACAGCGAGGCGAACCGCGGCCTGACGGGCCGCATGGTGCGCGACCTCGCGGTCGAGCGCGGCAAGAGCGAGTTCGACACGATCCTCGAGATCGTGTTGGCCGACGACCTGCGCACCGTCCTCTGGCCGCAGGCCGCGGACGCCGATGTCGAAGGCTGGTCCCTGCGCGCGACGGCCTGGGGAAGCGAGCACACGCTGCTCGGCGGCTCGGACGCGGGTGCCCATCTCGACCGCATGTGCGGCGCGCCCTACACGACGGATTTCCTCGCCGACTGCCTGCGCGGCAAGAAGCTCTGGAGTCTCGAGCGCGCGGTTGCAGCGCTGACCGACGAGCCGGCACGGCTCTTCGGGTTGAAGCAGCGCGGGCGGATCGAGGCCGGATTTCACGCCGATCTCGTGCTCTTCGATCCGGCCACGATCGGCTCGGGCGAGATCTACGCGAAGAACGACCTGCCGGGCGGGAGCGAGCGGCTCTTTGCGGCGTCGACGGGCGTGAACCGTGTCTTCGTGAATGGGCAGGCGATCGTCGTCGACGGCGAGGCGACCGAGGCGCTGCCGGGGCGCGTGATCCGATCGGGTCGCGACACGGATACGGTCGCGATTCCGGGGGCAGCGCGACGTTCGAGCACGACATGAATCTCTCGAAAGGCCGGTCCGCCGCAGTCGTCGCGGCCCTGACTCGCGGCCTGCGCGTGGCCTTTGCCTGTCTCGTTGCGATCGGTGTGGGGTGGGATTATCTCCGGCCGGGTGGCGATCCGGGATTCGGTCCGATCCAGGGCGGACTCTGTCTGGTCGGACTGGCTGGATTGCTGTTCACGGTCCTGCCGACCGCCGCGCGGGCTTACGCCGCGCGAGGACTGCTCGCGCTGACTTCGATGTATGCGAGCGCGCTCGTCGTGGAGGCGACCGTATCGCCGCCGGTCACGCGCTGGGGATCGGTCGCCGCATCCGTACAGGGGATGGTGCGGCCGTCGACCTGGGGAGGGTACGAGCTCACGCCAGGCTGGCGCGGTCGCTACGACGATGGTGTTCAGACCGCGGATATCGAGATCAACTCCCTGGGAGATCGCGACGATCTTCCGTCGGCTCGAGACCTCGGCGCGGATGAGCGTGTGCTGCTCCTCGGCGACTCGTTCGCGTTCGGCTGGGGTCTGCAGAAGCAGGAAACGGTCGAAGCGCAGATCGAACACGAATCCAATGGGCGAGCGGTCGCGTACAACCTGGGGGTCGGCGGTTATGGGCCCGGCGACGCGCTCGAACACTACCGGGAGCGAGCCGCGTTCTCCGCGACGCATACGTTCTTGCTCCTGTACGGAAACGACCTGCGTTACGACAACTGCAAAGCGGCCTTCCACACCGCAGCCGATGGCGTGATCGTTCCCCACGCCAAAGCGGACGGCAGCCCGTACACCCACGAGGACGTCGAGCAGAAGCTCCGTGTCGCGCTTCGGGACGACGGGCGGTTATGGCTCGCTCAGCTCAAGAGCGCGCTCCTGTTGACCCAGCTGCGAGGTCGCCTGGCCGGGCTCATCCGGCGCGAATATCCGCTCGCGACCGGAGCACCGGAGCAGTACACGCGCGAATGCGCGCTCTCGGCGGCAGCCCGCGCCGACGACATGAATCAGATCGCCCGCGCACGCGGCGGGCGATTTGCGGTCGTCGTCGTGCCGACGCCGGGAGAGACCCTGCAGCACACGTACTTCGAACGCATGCAGGAGTGCATGCTCGAGCTCGAACGTCGCTCGATTCCTGTCGTCGAGGTTCGCGCTCGACTCACGCCAGCCGACTACTTTCCGCATCACGAGCACCTGAATGCGTCGGGCGCCCAGAAGGTGGCCAAGGCCATCCTGGCCTTCGTCGAGGCGCCCGCCGAGCACTCCGCCCGGAACGCGGCCGACGCGCCGATCGCCCGGACTTCAGATGGGCCAGGGCCCGAGGGCCAGGAGCGCCGTCACGAGCAGGAGCGCGTAGAGGGGAAAGCCGATGGCGCAGACGGCGATCGCTCGCGCGGTTCCGCCCGGGCCTTCGTAGTCGAGGGCCTGTCGGACGGCGACGATCATCGCGATCAGCATCCAGAGACCGCAGGCGGGGTAGACGTAGGGCGCGATGGGCGGGAACAGGGCGAAGACGAGCAGGATTCCGGGGGAGCTCGCAAAGCCGATCGTCCGCAGTAGCTCGCCGAGGTCTGCGCTCGTCTCCGGTCGAGGCAGGATTCGGGTGCCGATGAAGCACGCGAGCCAGGCCCATGCGAGCCAGCCGACGAGGGCCGCTGCGGTGATGTAGCCGATGCCCGACCAGCCGTTGTTCTCGAGACTGCCGAGACCCGCCGCAACCGAGGCCAGGGCGACCACGGCGAAGGCCTCCCGCGTGGCCGAGCGGTCGGCCTCGATCTCCTCGTAGGTCCGTGCATCGAGCAGTGCGGCACGGATCATGCGCAGCATGAATTTTCTCATGGCCGGTAGATTCCCTCCGAGTTCACCCACATCCGAACCCGTTTCATGGTCTCTGGGACGTTCTTGCGGGTGATCCAATCCTGCAGGATGGCCGGAACGGCGGGGCCGACGTCGACGCTCGAGCCGGAGCGCCCGAGTGTTCGTCCATCCGCCATCGCGTAGAGCGCCCAGAATCCCGACACATGTGCCAGGTCGTTTTCGAAGCGCTCGTCGAGATGCCATTCGATCCGGCGCTGCTCCGGGAAGAGCTGATAGGCGATCCGAAACACATAACGTTGGAAGAGGATCTTGAGCCGCTGTTCGTCGACCTGTCCATCGGGCCCCGTCTCGACGGTCTCGATGCGGGTCAGCTCCGGACGAAATTCCGTCTGGCGTGCGGACTGCGCGAGCAGGCGGTAGACCCGATCGATGGGTTGCTCGAAGAGCACGTACGCGCTGATGAGGGCTCCGCGCAGCGGTCCCTTCGCCTGGACCTCCCCCAGCACGAGGACATTCTCGGCCATCAGGCGATCGACGAGCTCGCGTGGCTGGGCGGCGAGGATGGCCTCCGCGCTCGGGCTCGCTTCGGGCTCGCGGGGAACCGCCTCCGCGACTGCGTCGGAGCCGACGAACCCCGTCGCCACGGCGAACAACCCGCCGATCCACCACAGTGCGCGTCGCTTCACGCTTCACGCCTCCGCCGGGCCGTCGACGCCCGACCCGCACGCGCGGTTCTCCCGGTCTCGCGACGGGCCGATGCGACGTATAGCCCAGCTCGATCCGGGATTCCGGGCGGGGTAGGACGAATGGGCGGAGCTCGCCTAGCCTCCGCGCATGCTCGAGTTCGCGATGCTCGTCAATCTCGTCCTGTTCGCGGTCGTCGCGAGCCAACCCCTTTTCTACGCCGTCGCGTTGAGCCACGCGTCCCGTGCCCTGTCGGCCCCCGCGTTCATCGAGCTGCGCAATGCGATCAACGCCGTGATGAAGCGCCGCGTGCCGGCCGTGTACCTGGGCACGCTCGCGACCTGCGTCGGGGTCCTGACGCTGAGCCTCCTCGCGGGCGAGCTGTGGATGGCGGCGACTAGCGGCGTGGCGCTCGCTGCGCTCGTCGGGGACACGGCGCTCATGCTGCGGGAGAACGTGCCGATCAACGGCGTCATCGAGACGTGGACGCCGACGCAGTACCCGGCCGACTGGGAGAGCTATCGCACGCGCTGGATGGCGATCTTCGCCGTTCGTCAGGTTCTACTGGTCGTCGGCTTCGTGAGCCTGCTCACCGGCGCCGTGTTCCGTTAGCTCGGCGCGGATCAGCTCCGCGGCGAAGGCGTAGCCCCGGGCGTTGAAATGGGGTGAGCCGAGGGCGCTGTGGCCCGGGTAGGCGTAGAGCGTGAGCGGGGCTTCGTGCATTTGCAGGGCGGCGTGGACGTCGACGATCGCGATGCTCCGGGCGCGCACCCGTTCGAGCACCGCCTGCCGCAGCGCCGACCCCGCCCAATGGGGCACACCACCCGAGACGTCGAAATTCCACGCACCCGGCAGGTACACGACGACGAGCTCCCCGCCGTAACGCCCGACTTCCGCTTGTGCCCGGACGAGCACGCGCTCGAAGAGCGCGAGGGCATCGCTGCGATCCTCGACGGGCTGGAGCTCGAGCCGGCCCGCCAGCCAGCGCCGCGTCCGCGCGAGCACGAGGGCCGAACGCACGCGCGCGGCGCGGTCCGGCCGTGCGGCCTCGAAGCGCAGGACGGGGCTCAGCTCGTCCGGCTGGCCGACGCGCTCGTCGACGAGGGCGCGCAGCGCGGCATCGATCGCGGGCTGTCGCTCGGCGAGTCCCTGCGAGAAGCCGGGCTCGAGATAGCGCATCAGGAGCGGTGAACGGGCGCTCCTCTCGATGTCGAACGCCGACAGGTCGTTCTCGAAGTAGAGCCAGAGGGTCAGGCTAGGCCGCAGGACCGCTCCGTACTCGACGAGCGTCGCGAGCTCGAGCAGCGGCGAGTCGCCCCCGTAGCCGAGGTTGACGACGTCCGGCCAGGTCTCGCGCAGCCGATCGGCGATCGTGTCGCCTTCGCCCACGCACTCGCCCAGCGTGAAGGAATCGCCGACGAGGGCGAGCGCGACGGGCGCCGCATCGAAGCTCGAGGGTGGATTGCGGAATCCGTGGCGATCGCTCTCGTAGATCGCGTAGGGCCCGCCCTCGGCGCATAACACGGTGGTCGTCGACGCGATGCCCGCGAGCGGAAGGATCTCCTCCCCGTCGATCCGGATCCGGGAGCGGAGCTGACCCTCGGCATCTGGCTCGAGCAGGGCCGCCGGCACGATCCTCGGTACCGCGTCGTGCCCCTGCTTTCGCAGCGATCGGACGACGGCCATGCGCGGCCGTCGATCGAGGGGCTGGCCGCTTCGCCGTGCCCGCTCGAGGACGAGCTCGAAAGCGTCGGGGTGGCGCCAGGCGAGCGTCGCCTCCGTCAGGCCGAGTCCGACGAGGGCGAAGGCACAGCCCAGGGCCAGCGCGACAACCCGGAAGAGCCAGCGGCTGCGCGCCGGCGAACGCGGGTCCGGGCGCAGGGGGTCGGGTCCGGGCAATCGGACGGCCTCCCATGCGGACGCGACCGGGAGAGGCACGCGTCCGTTCGAGTGAGCATGTGCGAACAGGATGCGCGATCCCGGCGTGAATGAAAACACTGCGCGAGACGCCCCCGGCCCGTCGCAACCCGGAGTGAGACGACGGGACGTTTCAGATCGGCGGGCGCGACTCTTCGGGTCGATCGGCGAAGGCGGTCTCCTGACGCGCTGCCTCCGCGAGCCAGCCTGTGATCGCCACCAGCATTCCCAAACGCTCGCCGCCGCGCCCACGGCCCTGGGCGTGCCAGCTGAGTCCGAGGCGCTCGACCAGGGCCTCTGCGCTCCCGGGCTTGGACTCGAGGTAGTCGCCCGCCAGCCTGCGAATATCGATCACGCGACTGGGTAGCGTCATGCCCTCGCGTTGCAGCAAGCCGTGCGAATGGTGACCCCAGACGCACAGGACGTCGTCGGGCCGAACGAACTGATCCCAGGCGGCGCGTGCGGCGGAGACGGGAATGCCATGCGCCAGCTCAGCCTCGCTCAGGCGAGCGTGTTTGATCGGCGACTCCGACAACGGCAGGCGCGGTGCGATCAGCTGGTCGAAGTGCCGGTCATCGCCTAGCACGGCGGCGCAGCAGTAGACCAGCTCGTGCGGATGGGGCGGCCCTCCGAGCCTGCGATCGTGGGGCCAGGCGTTGGCTTCGCCGATCAGGCAGAGCAGGCGCGGCTCGCGCATGGACGTCGGAATGGGCGACAGGCGAGCGGCTTTGGGCCTGGGCTTGTGGCGGCTTCTTCGCCAACGTGGATCCGACACCCCCGAAGCGAATCGCAGCTGCAGGTCGACCATCGCACGGAACGGAACCAGCATGGACTGGAAGCGAGCGGGATCGCCTTCTTCGAGCAGGCCGAGCGCGTGCACCATCGCTTCGATCGTGGAGACGTAGTCCTCCCGGGGCTCGCGGCGAATCCGGTATTCGCTCGGCTTCTCCGGCTCGAACGCAACCTTGGGAAGGCTCTCGAGCCATGGATTGTGTCGCAGCAGGCTCCTCGCCTGGGTCCATGTGCCGTCCAGCACCACCAGGGTGACGGGACCCTTCGGTGGGTCCCGCTTCAGATCGCGTGCCTCCGGCGATGGATACAGGAGGACGGCCGGCGCATCCGGATTGGCGAGCAACGAACGCGCGCGTCGGTCGTGCTCGAACTGGAAGCCGACCAAAATCTCCGCGGCAGGCAGACACAGCGCTGCGATCCGCGCGGTCCCGATCGCCTTGTGGCGTTCGCGCGGGTGCTGCAAGA
>JANMTD010000528.1:0-9884 GCA_031390075.1 Deltaproteobacteria bacterium
CGCGGCATGAGCGCGGCATGAGCCCGCGCCGGGATCCGATCTATCTCGACCACCACGCGACGACGCCCCTCGACGAGCGGGTGCTCGAGGCGATGCTGCCCTATCTCCGCGAGGAGTTCGGCAACGCCGCGAGCAGGACCCATCCCTTCGGCTGGCGCGCCGAGGCCGCCGTCGAGAGCGCCCGCGAGCGCCTCGCGGACATGCTCGGGGCCCGCGACCCGTCGGAGATCGTCTTCACGAGCGGTGCCACCGAGAGCAACAACCTGGCGCTCCTCGGCCTCGCCGAAGCCGATCCCCGTCCCCGCCACCTCGTCACCGCGACGACCGAGCACCCCTCGGTCCTCGACCCCTGCCGCGCGCTGCTTCGCCGCGGCCATGCCGTCGACTTCCTCGAGGTCGATGCCCAGGGCCGGCTCGAGCCCGAAGCCGTCGCCCGCGCGCTGCGCGACGACACGCTCGTCGTCTCCGTGATGGCGGCGAATAACGAGATCGGCGTGCTCCAGCCGATCCGCGAGATCGCGGGCCTCTGCCGCGAGCGCGGCGTCGCCTTCCACAGCGACGCGGCCCAGGCCGTCGGCAAGCTCGAGCTGTCCCTCGAGCGCGACGGCATCGACCTGCTCTCGCTCTCGGGTCACAAGCTCTACGGGCCGAAGGGCATTGGACTCTTGGCCGTGCGCAAGCACGGCAAGCCGCGCCTTCGCCTCGAGCCGCGCCAGTACGGCGGCGGTCACGAGGGCGGCCTGCGTTCGGGGACGCTGCCCGTCGCTTCGATCGTCGGCCTCGCGCGGGCCCTCGAGCTCTGTCTCGCGGAGCGGGCGAGCGAGGCGCCGCGTCTCGCGGCGCTGCGGGATCGGCTCTTCGCGGAGCTCGCGGCGGCGCTGCCGGGGCGGGTGATCCTGAACGGAGATCCGGTGGCACGGCTGCCCGGGAATCTCAATGTGTCCTTCGAGGGGGTCGACGGGGATCGCCTGCTCGCCGATCTGCGGGGGATCGCGGTTTCATCGGGCTCGGCCTGTAGCTCGGCGCTCCCCGAGCCGAGCCCCGTGCTGCTCGCCCTCGGCCGTTCGCCCGCCCTCGCGAAGGCCTCGCTGCGCTTCGGACTCGGGCGAACGACGACACCGCAGCATGTCACGCTCGCCGTCGAGAGCGTGGTCGCGGCGGTCGCCCTGCAGTCCGGCCCGGCCTGATGGGCCCGCGGGGCCAGGGGTTGTGCCGGTGCGGCCCCCACGGCGGGTCGGGGTCGCTCTGGCTATAGTGCCGCGCGTCTTCCCAACCCAAGTCAAAGAGGAGTCTTTGCGTGAGCGAATCGAAGTCGACGAACATCACCTGGCATGCCGGTCAGGTGAGCCGAACGGACCGCGAGAAGCTGCTGGGCCAGCGCGGCTGCACCATCTGGCTCACGGGTCTCTCCGGTTCGGGCAAGTCGACGATCGCCGTCGCCGCCGAGCAGGCGCTCGCCAAGACCGGCCGCCTCACGTACATCCTCGACGGCGACAACATCCGCCACGGCCTGAACTCGAACGTCGGCTTCTCGCCGGCCGACCGCACCGAGAACATCCGCCGCATCGGCGAGGTCTCGAAGCTCTTCACCGACGCCGGCCTCATCGTCTTCACGTCCTTCATCTCGCCCTACCGCGGCGACCGCGACGCGGTCCGCAAGATCATGGGCGAGGGCGACTTCATCGAGGCCTGGGTGCAGGCTTCGGTCGACACCTGCGAAGGCCGCGACGTGAAGGGCCTCTACAAGAAGGCCCGCGCCGGCGAGATCAAGGAATTCACCGGCATCTCGGCCCCCTACGAGGAGCCGCTCCAGCCCGAGGTCGTGCTCGACACGAACAGCCAGACGGTGGACCAGTGCGTCGGAACCCTGGTCGCCCATCTGCAGAAGAACGGCTACCTCGGCTGAACGACGCTAAACGAAGGCAAGGCATCCCTCTTTGATGCGTGATCGCTCGACCCTGCGCGCGCTGACGACGCTCTTCGGAGTCGTCTTGCTCGGCGGGTGTGCGTCGATCGGGCCCGGCGCCTCCCGCGAGAGAGCCGGGCCTCCGCTTCGCATCGAGCGCCCCGACAAATCCGCCGACTACGACGTGCTCGTCGGCGAGCTCGCGCAGGCGGAGGGAAATTTCGAGGGGGCCCGGGCGGCCTACCGTCGCGCTGCCTCGAAGGATCCCGATTCCGCTGTCCTCCACGAGCGCCTGTCGCGACTCTCCTGGCAGCTCGACGACGTCGACGGCGCCGTTCTCGAAGCGGAGCGGGCCCTCGAGCTCAACCCGAGCTCGACCCCGGTGCGGCTCTTTCTCGGGCGGCTCTACAACCTGCGGCGCGACTTCGCGGGGCTCGACCGCGTGCTGCGCGACGCGAACGGCGAGCCCCTCGACGCGGACGCCGCCTTCGCGCTCCACCAGGTCGCGATCGAACGCCAGGATTGGGCGGAAGCCGAAGTCCTCGCCCGCAAGCTGATGGCGCTCGAGCCGGACCAGCTCCGCGGGTTGCTCGCCCTCGCGTCGGTGCACGAGACGCGCAAGGAGTACGACGAGGCCGAGGCCGTCGTCCGCCAGGGGCTCGAACGCTTTCCCGGGCATTTCCTCCTCTACATGCGCCTCGCTCAGATCGAGCACACGCGGGGCAATCGCGAAGGCGAGATCGCGATCTACCGCGAGCTGCTCGAAAAGCACCCGAACCACTACGGCGTCCTCCAGCGCCTGGGCCAGGCCCAGATCGACGCGAACGACGCGACGGCGGCCATCGAGACCTACACCCACATCGTGACGAGCTATCCCGAGGATCTGAACTCGACGCGCCGGCTCGCGTCCCTCGAGTTCGCCGCGGGCCGATTCGAGTCGGCGGCGAAGCGCCTCGAGCAGGTATTGCGGCGCGAGCCGGGCGACTCGGAGCTCGCGATCGCGGTGGGCCAGATCCGCCGGGCGGCGGGCGACGATGCCGGGGCGATCGAGGTCTTCGATCAGGTCCCGGCCGGCGATCCGCAGTACATCGAAGCTCGCATCCAGATCTCGCTCGTGCTCGAGTCCCAGGGCAAGCTGCGCGAGGCTCTCGACGAGATCGAGCGGCTGCGCGCCGCGTCGCCGGATCGGATCCTCGATCTGCGGGCCGCGGGGCTCCTTGCGGCGCTCGAGGACTACGACGGGGCGAAGGCGCTGCTCGAGCCGCTCCTCGACGGGAGCGAGAACGACGTCGAGATCCACTACCAGCTCGGCGTGATCGAGGGCAGCCGCCATCACGTCGACGAAGCCCTGGTCCAGATGGAGAAGGTCCTCGCGCTCGATCCGAGGAACGCCGCGGCGCTCAACTACATCGGTTATTCCTGGGCCGAGCGCGGCGAAAACCTCGACGAGGCGGAGGAGCTGATCCGGCGCGCCCTCGCCCTCTCGCCCGAGGACGGGTACATCTCCGACAGCCTGGGCTGGGTCTACTACAAGATGGCCGAGATGCATTTTCGGGAGGACCGCAAGGACGAAGCGCTCGCGCTTCTCGAGCGCGCGCGCAAGCAGCTGCTGCAGGCGGCGGAAATGACGGGCGGGGATCCCGTCGTCTCCGAGCACCTCGGCGACGTCCATCTGCTGCGCGGCGAGAAGACGCGGGCCCTCGACTACTACGAAGAGGCCGTCGGCCTCGAGATGCGGGAATCGGAGCAGCCGAACCTGATGGAGAAGATCGAGCAGCTGCGCCGCGATCTCGGTCGTCCGCCCCGGCCGGACGGGGCACCGTGAAGCAGTCCGGTCCGCGGCCCTCGCCTTTTTCGAACCTCGTCCCCCTCGTACTCGCCTGTCTGTCGTTCGCCTGTCGCGGCGCCGCCCCGCCCGGCATCCTTGAGGGCACGCCACTCCCCCTCGACGACCCCCGCGCGAGCCGCGCGATCGAGAACTATCTCGACGCCACCGCCTCGCGCAACGCCCTGCGCGGCTCCGCGCGCGTCGCGCTCTCCGGCCCCGACTTCAAGCTGAATCGCCCCCAGAACATCGTCGTCGAGCGGCCCGCGCGCCTGCGCTTCGAGGTGATCGGGCTCTTCGAGCAGCTCGCGGCGGTGCTCGTGAGCGATGGCGCGAGCTACGGGTTCTACGATGCGGCGACGGGGGAGATGGAGCACGGGCCCATCACACCGACGCTGCTCTGGGAGCTCGCGCAGGTCGACGTCGAGGTCGCCGAGGCGGTGGGGATCCTGCTCGGAGCCCCGCGGCCCGCGCCTGCGAGCGCGCGGGTGGCGGTCTGGCTCGAAGAGGACGAGCGGATCGCCGTGGCCTTCGCGCACGGGGGAGACCGCGTTCGGACCGACTGTCCGCCGGATCCCGAGCGGGGTTGGCGCGATCCGGCGTGCTTCGGCGAGGCCGCCGACCTCGACGAAGGCGGCGATGCGTTTCTCTTCGATCGCGCGGGGCGGCTGGTCGAGCTGCGCTCGTTCGAGGCGGATGGAGTGCTCCGCTACCGCGCGCGTTTCGAGGACTATGCGGGTCTCGGCGAAGGGGAGGACCGCGTCGAGTTCCCGAATCTCGTGACGATCGAATCCCCGGCCGTTCGCTCGGAGGCGCGCTTTGCGTGGAAGCGCGTCATGCTGGCGACCGAGCTGTCCGATCGGTTGTTCCAATTGCCCGAGCGCGGGGCGGGGCGGGGCAGCGGATGGTAGGTGGGCCGGTGGGGCGATCGACGGTGCGGCGGGTGCATTGGCGGAGCACGGGTCGGATCGCGGCACGGCGGTCTCGCGGTGTCGCGGCGACGCGCGTCGCGCTCGCCGCGGACGTCTCCCTCGCCGGGGTCCTGCTCGCCGTGCTGGCGCTGCTCGGCGCGTGTGGGAACGATCCGTATCCGCCGGCGGACGAGGGGCTGAAGGTGCTCTACGGGTCCTTCGTCGAGCCGCCCAAGAAGCTCGATCCGGCGACCTCGTATTCGACGAACGAGCACATCTTCACCGGCGCCGTCTACGCGACGCTGCTCGAATATCACTTCCTGAAACGACCGCTCGAGTTGATGCCCAGTCTCGCGACCGCGCTGCCCGGGGTGGTCGACCTCGGGGATGGCCGCACGCGCTACCGCTTCGAGCTGCGACCCGATCTGCTCTTCCACGAGGATCCCTGCTTCGAGCTCGCCGGCGACGGGCGGCGCACGCGTCCCATCACGATGGCCGACATCGCGTTCCAGCTGATGCGGGTCGCGGATCCGAAGGTGTCGAGCCCGGTGACCGATCCGTTCTCCCATATCGAGGGCTTCCAGGACTTTTCGAAGCGGCTCGCTGAACGGCGCGCGGCGGATGCCGCTTTCTCGGCGCGGCCGGTGCACGAGCAGTATGCGGAGGTCGGGCCGATTCCGGGCGTCGCGACGCCGTCGTCGCACGTCCTCGAGATCACGCTCGCGAAGCCCTATCCCCAGATCCTCTACTGGTTCGCGATGCAGTTCACGAGCCCCGTGCCCTGGGAGGCGATCGCGTACTACGACGGGCAGGAGGGGCGGGACCGCTTCGACGATCACCCGGTCGGATCGGGTCCATTCCAGATCACGCGCTACGACAAGCGCGCCATCATCGTGCTCGAGCGTTCGGCGAGCTGGCACGGCGTTCGCCACCCGGAGTGGCAGGCGCCCGGGACCGTCTACCCGTCCGAGGGTGAGCCGGAGGACCGTGAACAGGGTCTCCTCGACGACGCAGGTCGCGGGCTTCCGATGATCGATCGCATCGAGGTACGACGCGAGAAGGAGAGCATCTCGAGGTTCACCAAGTTCATGCAGGGTTACTACGACACGTCCACCATCACGGTCGACAACTTCGACATGGCGATCCGCAACGACGCGCTGTCCCCCGAGATGGAGGCGGTTGGAATCCGCCTCGACAAGGATGTCGCGCCGGTGATCTCCTACGTCGCCTTCAACATGAACGATCCGGTGGTCGGCCGCGGGAAGTCGAAGACCGAGCAGGATCGGAACCGGCGCCTCCGTCAGGCGATGAGCCTCGTGATCGATTCGCAGGAGTACCTGCGAATCTTCGCGAACGGCCGCGGGCTCGCGGCCCAGTCTCCGCTCCCGCCCAACATCTACGGCTACGAAGCGGACTACCGCAACCCGTTCCGCACGCCCGACCTCGAGCGCGCGAAGGCCCTGATGACGGAGGCGGGATATCCCGGTGGCATCGATCCGAAGACCGGCGATGCCCTGCGGATCACCCTCGATTCCGCCAATACCACGACGCAGGGCCTGATCCAGCTCAAGTTCTTCACGAACGGCTGGAAGAAGCTCGGCCTCGACGTCCGGATCGACGCGACCAACTACAACCAGTTCCAGGAGAAGCTCCGCAACGGTGCCCACCAGGTCTTCGACTTCGGCTGGGTCGCCGACTACCCCGACCCGGAGAACTTCCTCTTCCTGCTCTCGTCGAAGATGGGCAACGACGCCTTCGGCGGGCCCAACTCCGCGAACTTCTCCGACGCGCGCTTCGACGCGCTGTTCGATCGCATGAAGGTCGAGCCCAATGGCCCGCGCCGGATGGCACACATCCGCGCGATGCTCGAGATCCTCGAGCGCGAGCGTCCCTGGATCGAGCTGTTCTTCCCCGAGAACTACTCCCTGCTCCACGGCTGGGTCTCGAACGTGAAGTCGACCGGGATGTCGCTCCCGACCTATCAGTACATCGACATCGACCCCGCCCTGCGCGCCGAGCGTCGTCGCGCCTGGAACGATCCGATCGTCTGGCCGGCGTGGGTGCTCGCCGCGGTCGCCGTCGCCGTCCTGGTCCCGGGGATTCGGACCTACCTGAGGGAGCGGCAGTAGATGGGTGCCTACGTCCTGCGGCGGCTCGGTTACGGGATCCTCGTCGTGATGGGCGTGCTGTTCCTGCTCTTCGTGCTCTTTTTCGCGGTGACCAATCCGGACGACATCGCGCGCAAGGCGCTCGGGGACAAGGCGCCGCCTTCGGTGATCGAGGTCTGGAAGACCAACCACGGCTACGACCGACCGCTCTGGCCCTGGCAGGACTTCGAAGAGAATCTGCTCTTCGACCACTACCGGCGCATGCTGACCTTCGATTTCGGCCTCTCGGATGCCGACGACTCGCCGATCCTGCTGCGAATCCAGCAGGGGATGGGGCCCTCCCTCTCGCTGACGGTGCCCCTGCTGCTGCTCTCGCTCCTCGTCGCGATTCCGTTCTCGCTGGTCGTCGCCTTCTTCCGCGAGACCTACATCGACCGCACGGGGGTCTTCCTCTGCGTGTTGGCGATGAGCGTGTCCGGGCTGCTCTACATCATCGGGGCCCAGTTCCTGCTGGGAAAGATCCTGCGCTGGTTCCCGATCTCGGGCTTCGATCCGGATCTGATCATGCTGCCGCGTTTCCTCGCGATGCCGCTGCTCGTCGGCGTGTTGTCGGGGCTCGGGTCCGAAGTCCGCTTCTACCGCACGGCCTTCATCGAGGAGAGCACTCGCGACTTCGTCCGCACCGCCCGGGCGAAGGGGGCGTCCGAGGCGCGCATCATGACGCGCCATGTCCTGCGCAATGCCTTGATTCCGATCCTGACCCAGGTCGTGATGTCGATCCCATTCCTGTTCACCGGCTCGCTCCTGCTCGAGTCCTTCTTCGGCATCCCGGGCCTCGGCGGAATCACGGTCGACGCGATCCAGGCGAACGACTTCGCGACGCTTCGGACGATGGTCTTCATCGGGTCGCTGCTCTTCGTGGCGGGGCAGATCCTGACGGATCTCTCGTATGGGCTCGTCGATCCACGGGTGAGGTTCGACCCATGACGATCGAGCCGTACGTCTTCTCGAATCTCACGGTCGTGCTGCTCCTCGGCGGAGTGCTCCTCGCCGCCGGCTTCGTGCGGCGCAATCGGCTGTGGGGCGAGGCGGCCGTCTCGCTCTGGCGGCGGCGGCGGCTCGCGCTCTGCGTGCTCGCGGTCTATGGCGGGATCGCGCTGCTCGACTCGATCGCGTGGAAGGGTGGAGTGCCGGAGGGCGTGGAGGGCGTGCTGCCCAACGCGCCCTACTCGATCGTCGATCGCATCTTCCTCGATTCGACGGAGGCGTCGTACTCGGCTCCCTTCGCGGCGCTCGAGTTCTACGGCGCTCGCCCGCTGCGCCATCCCGGCGCCCACCCGCTCGGGACCGACATCATCGGCCGCGACGTCCTCTACATGGCGCTGAAGGGCGCGCGCGTGGCGCTCCTGATCGGCGGCCTGACGAGCCTGATCGCGATCCCCCTGGCGCTGCTATTCGGCGTCGGCGCCGGCTACTTCGGTGGCCGCTTCGACGATTTCGTCTTCTTCCTGATCTCGACGCTGGCGTCGATGCCGGGCCTCCTGCTCCTGATCGCCCTGATCATGGCGATGGGGCGGGGCACGCTCTCGGTCTGCGTCGCCCTGGGCGTCACGAGCTGGGTCGGTTTCTGCCGGCTCGCGCGCGCGGAGACGTTGAAGCTCCGGGAGCTCGACTACGTGCGGGCGGCCCGCGTGCTCGGTGTTTCGGAGTCCGGGATCATCTTTCGCCACATCCTCCCCAATCTCGCGCACCTCATCGTGATCACGTTCGTGCTGATGTTCTCGAGTCTCGTGCTGTCGGAGGCCGTGCTGTCGTGGCTCGGGATCGGCGTCGACGGGAGCTGGGGCCAGATGATCGACGGCGCCCGCAACGAGCTGTCCCGGGAGCCGGTCGTGTGGTGGAACATCGCCGCGGCAGGCACGGCGCTCTTCACGCTGATCCTCGCGGTCAATTCGGTGGGCGATGCGATCCGCGACGTGCTCGATCCGCGCACGCAGGGGGACGCACCGTGAGCCCGCTGCTCGAGATCAAGGATCTGCGCACGGCTTTCCCCGGCGAGCGGGGGCGGCGCGATCGGGAGCCGGTCCACGTCGTCGACGGCGTCTGCTTCGAGCTCGATCGCGGGCAGGTGCTGGCCCTCGTCGGAGAGTCCGGGTCGGGCAAATCGATGACGGCGCTCTCGCTGCTGCGTCTCGTTCCGAAGCCCGGACGCGTGGTCGCGGGGGAGGTCCTGTTCGACGGGCGGAACCTGCTCGAGCTCTCGGTCGGCGAGATGCGGCGGATCCGCGGCAAGCGCATCGCGATGATCTTCCAAGAGCCGATGACGGCGCTCAATCCCGTGCTCCGCGTCGGCGACCAGGTCATCGAGGCGATCCGGCTCCACGAGTCCGTCTCGCGGGCCGATGCCCGCGCGCGCGCGAGGTCGCTCTTCGCCGAAGTCGGGATTCCCGATCCCGAGGAGCGACTCGACGCCTATCCGCACCAGCTCTCGGGGGGCCTCAAGCAACGTGTCATGATCGCGATGGCGCTCTCGACGCGGCCGGAGATCCTGTTCGCCGACGAGCCGACGACGGCCCTCGACGTGACGATCCAGGCGCAGATCCTGGGGCTCTTGCGCCAGCTGCAGCGCGAGCGGGGGACGGCGATCCTCCTGATCACCCATGACCTCGGGATCGTGAACGCCCTCGCCGACCGGATCGCCGTGATGTACGCGGGGCGACTCGTCGAGCTGGCCTCGCGCGAAGATCTCTTCTCGAATCCGCTCCACCCGTACACCCGGGGACTGCTCGCCTCGATTCCCGCGCTCGCGACGCCGGGCCAGCGGCTCCACGAGATCCCGGGCGTCGTGCCCCCCGCCGGCCGCTGGCCTAAGGGCTGCCGCTTCGCCCCGCGCTGCAACGAGCGCTTCGAGCCCTGTGACGCGATCGATCCGGCGGAGACGGCGCGGCCGAACGGACGCCGCGTCTGCTGCCACGCGGTGAGCGAGGGCCGCCGATGAGCTCCGAAGCGACGAACGAGACACTCCTGCGTGTCGACGGGCTGACGACCTGGTACCCGATTCGCGGGGGCTTGATGCGCAATCTGCGTGGGCACGTCCAGGCGGCGACCGACGTCTCCTTCGAGATCGGCGCCGG
>JANMTD010000043.1:0-9316 GCA_031390075.1 Deltaproteobacteria bacterium
CGAGCCGGGCCAGTCTAGCGGCGAAGCCCGCGATCCCGGTAGGCTAATCGCCATGGCAAAACATCCGATCACGACGCGCCGCCTCGAGACCCGTGGCCTGACCTTCCAGCTGAAGGAGGCGGGCGAGCGCCGACCCGGCGAAGATCCCGTCCTCCTGCTGCACGGCTTTCCCCAGACCTCGCACATGTGGCACCACCAGATCCCCGCGCTCGCCGAGCGCTACAAGGTCTACGCCCCGGATACCCGGGGCTACGGCGGGACCGACAAGCCCCGCATCCGCGTCACCCGCGACCTGCTCGCCCGGGACGTCATCGACCTGCTCGACGCCCTCGAGATCCCGCGCGTCCGCCTCGTCGGCCACGACTGGGGCGGCATCATCGCGGCGGCGGCGGCCCTCAAATACCCCGACCGCATCAGCCGTCTGTGTCTCATCGACACGCTGGTCTCGGTCTGGATCACCTGGGGCATCCACGGCTACTGGTTCAAATGCGAGCCCGAAGCCGAGAAGTTTTTCGAGAAACACCACCGCGCCTTCATCCGCTCGGTCTTCGCGAACGAAGCGCGCCCCTACGGCGGCCCGCCGGAATCGCCATGGGCCCCCGTCGACGGCTCCGCCGGCAGCAACGCCCTCGCCGAGTTCGACATGACCCGCGCCTTCAAGCCCGCCGACGTCGACCACTACACGGACGCCTTCGCCGATCCGGGATCGTGGTTCCACGCCGTCGAATACTACCGCCACGCGCTGCCGTTCCACGTCGCGAAGCCGGATCCGAACGCCCGCGGCGGCGTGCGCTTCGAGTTCCGGTCGAATCCGCAGGTCGCGGCGATGTGGAAGCATCCGGGGTTGCTGTTCGCGCATCCGGAGTGGGCCGAGAATTTCATGGTCTTCGCGCCGGAGGATTGGCATCTCCGGTACACCGGCCCGACCTGTTATTTGTTCAGCCCGTTCCTCGTGCCGCAGGCGTTCGTCGACGGCAAGCTGCCGCCGGACGACTACATCCCGAGCGGGAATCCATACGCGGATTCGTTCAAGCACCATTTTCCGGATCTGAGGACGCGCGGGGCGCTCTGCGGGCACTTCATTCCGGAGGAGGCGCCGGAGCGGACGAATGAGGTGTTGATGGGGTTTCTGGTGGGGAAGATTTGAGCAAAGCCTGATTGCTCTTCCATGGAATCGTATGTACCGTGGTGCATACACTACCATGGATGGTGGAGTGGGACCGACAGAAGGCCGATATCAATGTGTGGAAGCACGGCGTCGATCTCGCCGATGCATCCGTTGCGCTCACGGACGAATGGGCGGTCACGCGAGCCGACGACGATCCGGACGAGGATCGGTACGTGACGATTGGGATGGATTCGCTCGGCAGGGTGGTCGTCGTGTCTTACACGTGGCGCGGCGACGAGATTCGACTGATCTCGGCGCGGCGAGCAAACCCGCGCGAACGACGGCGGTATGCGGACCGTCGATCATGAAGCAATGAAGAAACACTACGACTTCAGCAAGGGAAAACGCGGGGCAGTCATTCCGACCCCGCCGGGAAAGACGCGGATCACGATCCGGATCGACACCGAGGTGCTCGACTGGTTTCGCGAGCAAGTCAATGCGGCGGGCGGCGGGAACTACCAGACGATGATGAATGATGCGCTCCGCGAGCACATGGAAGGGAAAGCCGATGCGTTCGAGGAGACGCTCCGGCGGGTGCTCGAAGAGGTCCTGCCGGGCTCGAAGGTGCGACGGAAAGTGACGCGGCGGCGGAACGTCTGACACGCCGACGCTCCATCGGCCTGCTAAGCGCCCTTCGGATTCAACCGCCTCCGCAGAATCGCCACGATCTCCTCCGCATTCCTCCTGGACGGCTCCGCCCCCGGCACGAACGCCGACCCGTGAAACGTCCCCGCATAATTGTGCAGCTCGACCGACACCCCCGCCTCGAGCATCCCCATCGCATACCGAAGCCCCTCATCCCGAAGCGGATCGAACTCCATCGTCGAGACATAGGCCGGGGGCAGCCCCGCGAGCTGCTTGACCGTCGCCCGCGACGGCGCCGCGTAGATCGACGGCACCCCTTTGTGATTCGCTCCGAGATAGTGCTTCCAGCTCCAGACCGCGTTCGGCCGGTTCCAGAAGGGCGTGTCCTGGAACGCCATCATCGAGGGCGTGTCCAGGCGGTCGTCGATCTCGGGGATCTCGAGGAGCTGATAACAGATCGCCGGACCACCCTTGTCTCGCGCCATCAGGGCGAGGCCCGCGGCGAGGCCGCCGCCGGCGCTCTGGCCCGCGATCGCGAGGCGCTTCAAGTCGATGCCGAGGGACTTCGCGTTGTCGGCGGTCCAGCGCAGTGCGGCATAACAGTCGTCGATGCCGGCCGGGAAGGGATGCTCGGGGGCGAGGCGGTAGTCGACGCTGACGACGACGGCGTCGACGCTCGCCGCGATCGCGTCGCACCAGCCGTCCATCATGTCGAGGGTCCCGAACATGAATCCGCCGCCGTGGATCTCGAAGATGCAGGGTCGCGGGGCGCCTGCGGCGGTCATGGGTGAATAGATGCGGATCGGGACGGCGGGCTGGCTGCCCTGCGCCGGGACCGTGCGGTCCTCGCGGCGGATCTCGGGGCGCTGGGCGGGCGGCGGAGGGGCCGTGTCCATCCGCATGGAGCGCATGGCCTGGATCTTCTCGGCCGTCGAGTAATCGCCGACGGTCGGGAGCAGCGGGAGGTGGGGGATGAAGTCGGGATCGAAGGCGTAGTTCTTCATGCGATCGACGATAGCGGCGGGACATTCGGGTGCAATCGCCGAATCTGGACGGCCGCGCGCTCGTCAGCGTTCGAGCGCTTTCCAGAACGCGCCGAGCACGGCATAACCCGTCTGGCCGCCGGTGAGACCCGAGCCCATCTTGTTCATCGTGAAGCCGTAGCCGACGCGGCGGTCGGGGTCGGCCATGCCGATCGAGCCGCCGGCGCCCGGATGGCCGAAGGCCCGGGGCGAGGGCGAGAAGGGCATCGTGTCGCTGCGCAGCATGAAGCCCAGGCCGTAGCGCATCGGCATCCCGCCGAGCGTCGCATCCGGACCCGAGGCCTGCTCTTCGCAGGCGCGTTCGATCGTCTTCTCGTCGAGGATGCGAACGCCGCCGACGGCACCGCCGCAGGCCAGCGCACCGTAGATGCGCGCGAGGGCGCGGGCCGTGCCGTGGCCGCCGCTGGCCGGAAGCTCGGCGCTGCGCCACTCGGGCGAGTTCGCGGCACCGGCCGGAACCCACGGGTTGTTGAAGGCGGCGCCGACCATCGTCGTCGGGTCGCCCATCTCGCGCATGAAATCGGCGAGCGGGCCCTTGAGCCGCGGTCCGCCCGTCTCGCCCTCGCGCCGCGGCGGAATCAAGTTGCCGATCATGTCGGCCACGCGCCCATGCTGATCGGCGGGCAGTCCGATGTGGTAGTCGGCGTCGAGGGGCAGGGCGATGTCCTCGCGAAACAGCCGGCCGACGCTGCGGCCGTCGATCCGACGGATCAGCTCGCCGACGAGATGTCCGAACGTGACGGGCGAATAACCGTGCTTCGAGCCCGGCTCCCACCAGGGCTCCGTCTCGGCGATCCCCGCGCACATCGCGTTCCAGTCGTAGAGGCTCCCCTTCGGCATCGGCTTGCGAATGGCCGGAAGCCCCGCCTTGTGGCAGAGGAGCCAGCGGACGGGGATCGCGCTCTTGCCCGCCTGCGCGAACTCGGGCCAGTAGCGCGCGACGGGCGCGTCGAGGTCGAGGCGGCCCTGCTCGACGAGCCGATGGGCGCAGATCGTCGTCATTCCCTTGGTCGTCGAGTAGGTGTTGACGAGGGTGTCGCGCTGCCATTCGCGGGTTCGTTCGCGGTCGACGTGGCCGCCCCAGAGATCGACGACGAGCTCGCCGTCGAGACTGAACGCGATCGCGGCGCCGACTTCCTGCTTCGATTCGATCTTCTTCTCGAAGGCGGCGCGGACGGAGTCGAAGCGCGGGTCGCAGTGGCCATGGACGGCGGTCATCGGTCGCGGTCTCCTTCGCGTATCAACTGAGCAGGCGTTCCGCGTTCCCACGCAGCATCGCATGGCGGATCGCGTGTCGCCCGGGATCCTGCGTGACGATCAGGACCTTCGCGAGGCTCGTCGCGAGGTGGTAGAAGGGCCAGTCGCTGCCGAAGAGCATACGTTCGCCGTCGGTTTGGCGGATCATTTCGTCGAGGTGGGTCACACCCTGCCCATGGATGCAGAACCAGGCGTTCGCATGGCGCAGGCCCAGCGCGAGCATGTCCTCGCCGTCGCGGGCACCGGCGTGGCCGAGGACGAACTGGAGCTTGGGGAAGGCGGCGAGGGCGCCCTCGTAGTGGCGGGGCAGGGCATAACGGTGGCGCGACTCGGGCTCGATGCCGGCGCGGCCGCCGTGGAAGAAAATGGCGAGGCCGAGTCGCTCCGCCGCCGCGTAGATCTCGAGCGCATCGGGCTCGTCGGGATAGAAGGCCTGCATCGTCGGATGCAGTTTGACGACGCGCGCGCCCATCGCGGCGAACGCTTCGAGGCGCTCGAGCTTGTCGGGATCCCGCGGATGAACGGACGCGCCGGCCATCAGCCGTGCGCTCGTCGCCGAGGCCGCGATCGCCTCGTGCCAGCGCTCGGTCAGGTCGTCGCCGAAGGGGAAGCCGAACGCGATCGGCAGGATCAGGGCGCGTTCGACCCGCATCGAGTCCATCTCGTCGAGCAGGTTGGGGATGGTATGCGTGCGCGCAGCATCGCTGCCCCAGAGGCCCTGAGAAATCGTCTCGCACTCGAGCTGCTCGAGGGCGGGTTCGTCGAAGTTCGCATTGACGTAGACGTCGAGGTCGAGAGTGCAGCCGGGATCCGTCGCGTCGCAGTCGAGCAGATGGCGGACGCGCGACCGCCGCGCGAGCAGGTCGAGCTTCGGCTTGAAGAGCAGCGACATCCCGAAATGACAATGCGTATCGATCGAGAGCGGAACCGACTCGTCGACACAGCGCAGCACGCCCTTTTCGTCGAGCTCGAACCACGGCAGCTCGGCGAGCCCGCGATAGCCGCGGTAGCGCTGGGGGCCGAAAGGGCCTCGGCCTGCGCGCGCCCGCTCGTTCGCCTTCTGGGCCGCGAGCTTCGAGATGTCGGCGTCGGTGTAGCGGCCGGGGTCGTCCCGCCCACAGCCGAGCCACGCGCCCACCGTCAGGGCGGCAGCCGTCGAGAGGAACTGGCGGCGATCGAGCGGGCTCGGCATGCGGTGCGAGCGTAACGCGCCCGGGGATCGGAAACCGGGGCGCGGCAGGCGCAGATTTTCGTGACTAGAATCAGGCGTCCCGCGAAGCGACAGCGCAAAACCGAAAGAAGGAAATCCCCATGAGCCCCGCCCGCGAAGAGAAGCTCGTCCTGTGCAATGCCACCCTGATCGGCGGCGCCCTCGAGCTCAGCCCCGATCAGATGAAGGCGATCATCGACGCGACCGCCGAAGCGAAGTTCGGCGGCATCTCGCTCTGGGCCTTCCACCAGTTCGCTGTCGTCGGCGCCGGCGTCAAGCCGGAGACGGTCAAGGGCTGGATCCGCGACCGCGGCCTCACGGTTCCGATCGTCGAGTCGCTGATCGGCTGGGAGTCGGGGGACAAGGCGACGATCGAGGCCCAGTGTGGCCCGACCCTCGACTGCGCGGTCTTCCACGGGGCGAAGGACGTGGCCGGCGTCGTGATGGCGCCGGAGATGGACTTCGCAGCGGCGACCCGCGGCCTGACCCTGTTAGGCAAGATGGCTGCCGACCGCGGCCTCCGCGTCTGCATCGAATGGCTTCCCTGGTCGGCCCTCAAGGACATCAAGAGCGCCTGGAAGCTCGTCCAGGCGGCTGGTGGCGAGAACATCGGTCTGGTCGTCGACACCTGGCACTGGCTCCGTCAGCCCGGCGGTCCCGACATCGCGACGCTCCGCTCGATCCCCGGCAGCCGCATCCACTGCGTCCAGCTGAACGACACGACCCGCAAGGGCCCGGGCGGCGACATGATGATGGAGTCGATGACGAACCGGCTCCTGCCCGGCGACGGCGAGGTCGAGTGGAAGCCGCTGCTCGAGGCGCTCGACGCGATCAAGGCCGATCCGATCTGGGCGCCCGAGGTGTTCAACCTGGGGCTGATGAAAGAGGGGCCGGTCGCGATGGCGAAGAAGATCGGGGGGGCGACGCGGAAGGTGCTCGGCCTCTAGCCCTTCATCATCTCGTCATACCGCCGCTGCATCTCCTGCGGCGTCACCTTCTCGATCTCGTGGCCGATGATCCATTCGTGGCCGAAGGGATCGCGCACGGTCCCCGAGCGCTCGCCGTAGAACTGGTCGCTCGCGGGGCGGATCAGGGTCGCGCCCGCGTCGACTGCGCGGCGGATCAGGGCGTCGGCGTCGTCGACGTGGAGATGCAGCATGAAGGAGGTCCCGCCGATCGCGAGCGGGCCGCGGATCCCCATCTCCGGGTATTCGTCGGAGAGCATGATCGTCGTCGCACCGAGCTCGAGCTCGGCATGGCCGATGCGACCTCCAGGTTCCGCCAGCCGGAACTTCTCCTTCGCGCCGAAGGCCTGCGTGTAGAACTCGATCGCCTGCGCGGCGTCGTGGAGGCGGAGATAGGCGAAGACTTCGTGGATGCTCATGGGAATTCCTTCCTAGGCGGGCGGTGGCTTGCTGCCGTCTTTCTGTGCGCTGGCCGGCTCCCAGGCGCGCCCCGTGATGAGCCGCGCGCCGCGGGCGAAGGCGAAATACTGCCAGGCCCAGCCGATCATGACGCTGATCCGATTGCGGTAGCCGATCAGGTAGGCGATGTGGATCAGCCACCAGATCAACCAGGCGAGGTAGCCCGTGACCTCGAAGCGCCCGATCGTGCCGACGGCGGCGGCGCGGCCGATCGTGGCCAGTGAGCCCTTGTCGAAATAACGGAAGGGCTTCGCGTCCTCGCCTGCGACGCGGAGGGCGATGTTGTGCCCGGCGGCGCGGCCTCCCTGGATTGCGGCGGGGGCGACGCCCGGGACGGGCTTTCCGTCCTGCTCGAGCGACATGAGATCGCCGGTGATGAAGACGTTTGGATGCCCCGGCAGCGAGAGGTCCGGTTGCACGCGCACACGGCCCGCGCGGTCGAGGGGAACGCCGAGGGAGGCGCCCAGCGGCGAGGCGGCGACGCCGGCTGCCCATAACACCGTGCGCGCCGGGATCTGCTCCTCGCCGAGAAAGACGCCGGTCGGGTCGATCTTCGTCACCTGCACGCCCGTGCGAACCTCGACGCCGAGGCGCTCGAGCTGCTCCCGCGCCGCTTGCGAGAGTCGTTCGGAATAAGGAGGGAGGACGCGGGGTGCCCCCTCGATCAGGATGACGCGCAGGCGCCGCGGGTCGAAGGAACGAAAATCCCGCGCGACCGTATGGCGGCCGATCTCGATCAGGGCGCCGGCGAGCTCGATCCCCGTTGGGCCTGCGCCCACGATCGCGAAGGTGAGCGTCGCGACCCGCTCGGCGGGATCGTCCTGCCGTTCGGCCGCCTCGAAGGCCGAGAGCACGCGGCGGCGAATCTCGAGGGCGTCCTCGATCGTCTTGAGCCCCGGCGCCACGGCCGCCCACTCCGGGTGACCGAAGTACGCGTGGGTCGCGCCCGTGGCGATGACGAGGTGGTCGTAGGCGAGGACGTCGCCGCCGTCGAGCTCCACGGTTCGGGCGCCGAGGTCCACGCCGCGCACCTCCGCGAGCAGCACCTCCGCGTTCCGCTGCCGCCGAAGGATCTGCCGCGTCGGGGTCGCGATGTCGGCCGGGTTCAGGCCGGCCGTCGCGACCTGGTAGAGCAGCGGCTGGAACAGGTGGTGGTTCCGCCTGTCGACGATCGTGACCTGCACCGGGGCCCGAGCCAGCGCGCGTGCGCAGGTGAGGCCTCCGAAGCCGGCGCCCACGATGACGACGCGCGGCTTCCTTGCCGCCGCGTCGGGCACCGAGCCCTCGGACGGTCCGACGAATGACGAGCTGCGCAGCTCCGGTGCCCCAGCGCGTAGCGCGCCGCGGCGCGTCACGCTGTTGTCCCTCGAGCGCCTCCGCCTGACGAGGTGCACGACGCCCGCGACGAGGCAGTAGGCGAGGAACAGGGTGAAGCCGGTGGCAAAGGCGCCGCCGACCGCGACGGCTGCGATGATGATGACGATCAAGAAGTACACCTCCTTGCAAGTCGGATGACCAGGGGACGGCATGGTCGCCCGCCTAGGTGTCGCGACCGTGGCGAGGTGATCAAGACCCAAGGTGCGCGGATGGCGCACCATGTCATGCGTTGACGCACTGCGTTGTCGGGATCTCGAAACCATCGCTGGTGGTCGGATCAGCGCGCTTTGCGCGGCGCACACGAGCGGCGCATCGGAGCGCCCCTCCCCGTAATTCCCACCCGCGCCATCGCGCCCGGCTACCATCGCGACATGGCCACCTTCGAGGTGCTCGCGGCGCTCTTCGCGCTCTACATGCTCGCCCGCTACGCACCCGCCGCGCTGCGCGCCCTCGATCGACGGGGCGCCCCCCGGTCCGGCGCGCTCCTGCCGCTCCTCAACGTCGCCATCGCCATCGCGATCCTCGTCGTGGCCGTGAAAGGCATCGCGGGGCGGCTTATCTCCAGATGACGGAGGGCGTCATGAACCGGGCCGGCCAGCAGGACGTGGTGTTCCTCGCCGCAAAGCGAACGCCCTTCGGGGCCTTTGGCGGTTCCCTCAAGGAGCTCTCGGCGACCGATCTCGCCGTCCACGCCGCGAAGGCGGCGCTCGACCAGGCGGGCGCGCCCCTGGAGGACTACGGCCACGTGGTGATGGGGAACGTCGCGCAGACCTCGTCCGACGCGATCTACCTGTCGCGCCACGTGGGGCTCCGGGCCGGGCTGCCGGAGCGGGTTCCCGCTCTCACCGTGAACCGGCTCTGCGGCTCCGGGTTCGAGGCGGTGATCCAGGCGGCGATGCTCATCGAAACCGGGCAGGCCGACCTCGTCCTCGCGGGCGGAACCGAGTCGATGAGCCAGGCGCCGCTCGTCTTGCGCGGGACGCGGTTCGGCCACCCGTTCGGGAAGACCCCGCCCCTCGAGGACATGCTCTGGTCGGCCCTCACCGACAGCTACGCCGGGATGCCGATGGCGCTCACCGCCGAGAAGCTCGCCGAGCAGCGCCACATCTCCCAGGCGGCGGTGGACGATTACGCGGTCCTTTCCCAGCGACGCTGGGCGGCGGCCGACGAGGCCGGGCGGTTCAAGGAGGAGCTCGCGCCCGTGGAGGTGAGGGCGTAGAAGGGGCCGCAGCTCTTCGCGCGGGACGAGCAC
>JANMTD010000050.1:0-5175 GCA_031390075.1 Deltaproteobacteria bacterium
GAAGCGGGTCGAGTCGAGCACGCCCGCCATGCCGATCACGCGGTTCTTCGGGAAGCCCGAGACGTGCTTGAAGGTGTAGACCATGGCGTCGAGGGGGTTCGAGACCACGATCACGAAGGCGTTCGGCGCGTATTTCTTCACGCCCTCGGCGACCTGCTTCATGATCGAGAGATTCGTCTTGAGCAGATCGTCTCGGCTCATGCCGGGCTTGCGCGCGAGGCCCGCCGTGATGATTACGACGTCGGCGCCGGCGATGCCGGCGTAGTCGTTGCAGCCGCTGATCTTCGCGTCACTGCCGACGAGCGGAGCGCCCTCGGCCATGTCGAGGGCCTTGCCCTGGGGCAGCCCTTCGACGACGTCGAAGATCACGACGTCGCCCAGCTCGCGATAGGCCGCCTGCTCGGCCAGTACGCCCCCGATGTTTCCACCGCCGATGAGTGCAATCTTCGGCTTTGCCATTGAACCGCTTCCCTTCCCTTTCTGGGCTCTCGCGCGAGAGCCGATGTGCATCCGTACCCGCCGCTCCGATGGCGGCGTGAATCGATTCCGACCCTAACTCTTCGCCGGCGCGAGGCGCACGCGCAGCGACAGCTCTTCCAGCTGCGCCTCGTCGACCGGCGACGGCGCCTCCATCAGGAGGTCCTGGCCGCGCTGGCTCTTCGGGAACGGGATCACGTCGCGAAGACTCTCCGCCCCCGCGAGCTTCATCACCCAGCGGTCGAAGCCGAAGGCGAAGCCGCCGTGGGGCGGAGCACCGGTATCGAGGGCGTTCAGCATGAAGCCGAAGCTCTGCTCCATCTTCTCGGCGCTGTAGCCCATCAGGGTCAGGATCTTGCGCTGGATGTCGCTGCGGTGGTTGCGGAGGCTGCCGGAGCCGAGCTCGGTGCCGTTCAGGACGACGTCGTAATGGGTGCCGCGGACCTGCTCCGGATGCGTGTCGAGCAGCGGGAGATCCTCTTCGACGGGCGCGACGAAGGGCTGGTGGACGTAGGTCAGCTGGCCCTTCTCGTCGCGTTCGAAGAGAGGGAAATCCACAATGAGGAGCGCATCCCAGGCGCGGCCGTCGAGGCGGCCGAGGCGGCGGCCGAGGTCTTCGCGCAGGCGCGAGAGGATGGTGTTCGCCTTGTCCTTCACATCGGCCTGGAAGAGGATGACCATGCCGGGCTTCGCCTGGCAACGCGCCTGGATGGCGGCGGTCTCGGCGGCGCCGAGGAACTTCGTGATCGGCGATTTCCAGGAGCCATCGGCCTCGACGCGGATCCAGCCGAGACCCTTCGCACCGAGCTCCTTGCGGACGAATTTCTCGAGGCGGTCGATCTCGCCGCGGGTCAGCTCGTCGGCATTCGCGATCGGCAGCGCCTTGACGATGCCGCCGGCTTCGACGACCTCGCGAAAGGCCTTGAACTCGCTCGCCCTGAACTCCGTCGTCAGATCGACGAGCTCGAGCTGGATGCGCGTGTCCGGCTTGTCGCAGCCGTAGCGTCCCATGGCGTCGGCATAGGTGATCCGCTTGAAGGGGGCCACGAGCTCGACGCCGCCGGCGCGACAGCCCTCGACCGTGACGCGCTCGAGGACGGCGAGGATCTCCTCGACGCCGACGAAGGACATCTCGAGGTCGACCTGCGTGAACTCGAGCTGGCGATCGGCGCGCTGGTCCTCGTCGCGAAAGCAGCGGGCGATCTGGTAGTAGCGGTCGCAGCCCGCGATCATGAAGAGCTGCTTCATGATCTGCGGCGATTGCAGCAGCGCGTAGAACTCGCCCGGCTGGAGCCGGCTCGGCACGAGGAAATCGCGCGCGCCCTCCGGCGTCGCCCGCGCCAGGATCGGCGTCTCGATCTCCATGAAGCCCTGCTCGGACAGGGACTCGCGCACCGCCCGCGCGAGATCGTGGCGGATTTGCAGCGCGCGTTGCAGCGGCGGGCGGCGCAGATCGTGCAGCCGATGGCGAAGGCGGATCTGCTCGTCGACGTCGGACTCGTCTTCAATCGCGAAGGGCGGAACGGAAGCGCTGTTCAAGACGCGCAGCTCGCGGGCATTGACCTCGATCGTGCCGGTCGGCAGGTTCGAGTTGATCGTGTCTTCACTGCGCCGCTCGATCTCGCCGCGCACCATCAGCACCCATTCCGAGCGCAGGGCATGGGCGCGTGCATGCGCTTGTGGCGCCGATTCCGGCCGGAACACGATCTGGACCAGGCCCGTCTTGTCCCGCAGATCGACGAAGATGACGCCGCCGTGGTCGCGCCGGCGATGGACCCAGCCCGCCAGCACGACCTCGTCGCCGACGCGGGACGACATCACCTCGCCGCAGCGGTGGCTGCGGCGCAGCGATCCCATTCCATCGAGCTCGACGCCGGTCGTACTCATCCAGGCTCCCGGGCCACGCAGCTTTGCGTTAGGCGATTCCGACAGCGCACGGATCGCGACACGGATGCGCTCTAAATGGGCACATCCGGCCGTTGCGGCGGACCGCTCGACCGATCAGCGGGAATCGAAAAAGCGTTGCGAAATCGGCGGTTTGGTTAGCAATCGCGCTCCGCACTGTCAATTGCGGAGGGGGCTCTCGGCGCTAGCGGTCGGGCCGGCCGGCGGAGGAGAGCTCGTTGGCGGAACAGACGCGATTGCGACCCTCGCTCTTGGCCCGGTACATGGCCTTGTCGGCGGCGTCGAGGAGCGCTTCGCGGACGCTGCCATGGGTCGGACAGGTGGAGACCCCGATCGAGATCGTCAGCCGGAGCGTGCCCTCGCGACCCGCTTCGAAGAGATGCGAATCGATCCGGGAGCGGATCCGCTCGGCGACCTTCAGGGCGACATCGTGGGGGGTATCGACGAGCAGGATCGTGAACTCGTCCCCGCCGTAGCGGGCCAGGGTGTCGACCTGGCGGACGCACTCGGACAGGAGCCGCGCGAGGGCGCGCAACGTGTCCGAGCCGACCAGGTGGCCATGGACGTCGTTCACCAACTTGAAGCGGTCGAGATCGAGGAACAGGACGGAGAGTGGATTGCCGTAGCGCGCCGCGCGCTGGATCTCGTTGTCGGCGGTCGCGAGCAGATAGCGCGCGTTGTAGACGCCGGTGACGTCGTCGATGAAGGCGCGTTCCTTGGCATGGTGGTAACGCTCGGCCGTCGCGAGTGCGCTGTTCGCGCGGTGCATGATCGTCTGGGCCGCTGCGAGATCGAGCTCGCCGAATCGTCGGCCGTCGGCCAGGATCCAGACGTGTCCGAGCTCGCGATCCCCCCCGCGCAGGGGCACGGCGAGCAGCGCGCCAGGCGACTCGAGCCCGATCCGTCCGAGTACGTGGTGCAGCGGTCCCCAGGGCACGACGCCGAGCTCGCCCTGGCCGAGCGAAGCTTCGAGCGCCTTTTCGTCGACCAACATCCGGCACAGTCGATCCCGCACCGCCTCGTCGAATCCACGCGCCACGACGCCGGCCTCGCGCGGCGCTGGACTGGGTGAAAAGAGCGCGATCCCGCGCCGGGCCCCGAGGCGCTCGAGCAGCAGCTCGAGGGTCATCGAGTAGAGCTTGCCCGGGTCGAGGCACGAAGCGAGGGGCACACACGCCCGCTCGGTCTCGAGCGCCGACCGCAGCTCGCTGCGCGCCGACTCCGCCTCGAGCAGCTGCGCGACGACGATGGTCGCCATCGGCAGCGCGTCGGACTGATCCAGCGGCAGTCGATAGATGATCCGCCCCGCGATCTCGCTCGGGATCACGGCGCCGCTGTCGACGGCGGGCGTCGTGTCGCTCATGGCGATGCGCGCCATCGCCGCCGTGGTCCCGTCCCAGGGCCCCCAGGCGGAGCTCTCGAGAATCCGGTCGGCCGTCGGTCCGAGGGCGATCAGGACGAGCTGGCGCGCACCGGCGGACGCGTTGGCCGCCGCCTCGACGGAGGCGAACGCAGCACAGGAAAAGCGCGCCGCCTGCCCCGCCGCGACCAGGCCCGCGGAGAGCGTCGACTCGACCCGCCTCGCGCCTTCTCCGACCAGCAGCACCGGAATCGGTGTCCGCAGGTCTCCGTCCGCCATCGCCCGTTCCTCCCCGTCCGCAAGCGGGTGATCCGTCTGGAGAGTCGCGGCCTTCCGGCGCGCTGTCGACGGCCCGGCACCGCGACGAAGTGGAAATCAGTGGGCGGCGACCGCCAGCCGGAGCGAAGTCACGCGACCGAGGATCGAGTCCTCGACACAGACCACCTCGCCCCCCATCGACTGGATCGCCTGCTGCACGGCTTCGGGCGGATGCCCCGTGCCCCCTCGCCGCTCCGCCACCGGCACGTCCGCCACCGACACGATCACCCCGCGCGTCGGATCGCCGGCGAGCCCGCGCGCGAGCAGCGTGAGCGGCTTCCCCGGCACGGCCTCCGCGAGCCTGCGCCGCATGAGCTGGAGCAGCGCGCGCTCGAACACGACGGCCGTGCCGGCGACACGCGGCAGGTTCGGCGGCATCAGGACTTCGAGAACGAGCTCGCCCTCCACCTCGCTGCGCAGGCGGTCGGCCGTGCGCAGGATCGAGGCGGCGACGTCGAATCGCCCCTGCTGCGTCTTCCCGCCGCGGATGGCGTGTTGGAGCTCGCGGAGCCATTTCTGGGCCGTCTCGAGCGATTGGAGCCCACGCTCGAGCGTGCCGCGTTGCTCGTCGGCGAGGGATGAGCGCGGCGCCTCGAGGACCCGCGAGAGCCCGCGCAGCGCGTCCCCGATCGGATCGGCAAGCTCTTCGGCGAGGCCCGAGAGATGGTCCTCGTTCGATTGCTCTTCGAGCATCACCATCACGACGCCGACGCGATCGTCCTCGGCTTCGATCGGCGAAGCGAGCCCCACATAGCCCACGCCGCCTTCACGGATCTGCAGCCGCGCCGCCTGGCCCCGCTTCAGGACCTCCGCCGTCACTTTGAGCACCGTCTCGCGCGCTCCGCCGCCGAACACGCTCGCGAGCGCGCTCCCCGTCGGGTCCTCGCCCGTCGGGCAGAAACGCTTGCGGAAGCTCGGATTGGCGTAGACGACGTGACCTTCGGGATCACCGACGAGAATCGGCGTGTCGAGATGCCCGAGGAGCGAGATCTCTTCCGCGCTGCTCATTTCGAGAACTCCAGGATGCCCGCGTCGTGCATGCGACACACGGAGCGCAGTGCCTCGAATCGATCCATTCCCGACACCGAAACCAGATCGGAGAGCGGCGTCAGGCC
>JANMTD010000071.1:0-3027 GCA_031390075.1 Deltaproteobacteria bacterium
GCTCCGTCCCGAGACGGGCGAGCTCGTCTGGCATTACCAGACGACGCCCGGCGACAATTGGGACTTCACGGCGACTCAGAGCTTGATCATCGCCGACCTCGAGCTCCGTCCCGGAGAAGCGAAGCGGCGCGTCGTCATGCAGGCGCCGAAGAACGGCTTCTTCTATGTGCTCGACGCGGCGACAGGCGAGCTCGTCTCGGCCGAGCCCTTCGCCGACGTGACCTGGGCGAGCGGCGTCGATCGCAAGACGGGACGCCCGATCGAGACGGGCCGCGGCGACTACTCCCGTCGACCGGCCACGATTTCGCCCGGCCCGATGGGCGCCCACACCTGGCATTCGATGGCCTACAGCCCGAAGACGGGTCTCGTCTACATCCCCGCGCAACATGTGGCCGGCTACTACGCGCCCGCGCCGGAGCCCTTCAGGTTCGTGAACGGCTCCACGAGCAACACCGGAATCCACCTCACGAAGGCGCGACAAATTCAGGACGCCGCCGAGGCGGGCGAGCTGCACGCCATGGATAACTGATCGCAGAAGTACGACTGGGGCGATCCGCGCGACACGATCGCGAACGGCGGCGTCCTCGCGACCGCAGGCCTGCTCGTCTTCCAGGGCACGGCGACCGGCCGCTTCACCGCCCACCACGCGCGCGGCGGCAAGCTCCTCTGGGACTACGACGCGGGGACGGGGATCATCGCCGCGCCGATCGCCTACGCCATCGACGGCGAGCAGTACGTCGCGATCGCCGCGGGCTGGGGCGGCGGTTTCGCGCTGAACGGCGGCGACGCGGCGGCGGCGGCGGGCGTGCGCGGGGGAGGGCGGCTCCTCGTCTTCAAGCTGGGCGGAAACGCGAAGCGGCTTCCCGATCCGCCGCCGGCGCCGCCGCGTCAATTTCCGCTGCGGCCTTCGCTCTCGGACGCGCCGGAGATCGAGCGCGGCGCTTCGCTCTTCTCCGAGTACTGCGCGGCGTG
This sequence comes from Deltaproteobacteria bacterium, assembly GCA_031390075.1. Lineage (GTDB taxonomy): Bacteria > Myxococcota_A > UBA9160 > UBA9160 > UBA4427 > UBA4427. The sequence continues at coordinate 973 of JANMTD010000071.1, forward strand.
TCACGGGGTCGGGGCCGTCGGCGGCGGGGTGACGCCGGATCTGCGATTCAGCTCGTCCGCGGTGCGCGCGAATTTCGCCAAGATCGTGAACGACGGGGCGCTGATGCAGAACGGGATGCCCGCGTTCGCCGGCCAGCTCGCGCCGCGGGATCTGGCGGCGATCTCGCTGTACCTCGCGGATCGCGCGTACGCGGAGCCGGTTCGAGTCCAGCCGGCGCCTACGCCGCAACGTTAGTCCGCCGCCGCGCGACACCGGCTCACGGCCACCGAGGAGAATTTCCCTGCGCCCCCGATCCATGCTTCTCGCTGCCCTCGCCGCGTCGCTCACCGCCTCGGGCATCCTGCTCGCCTGTCTCGGCGGCGACGGGCCGGTCGCGGCCGCTCTCGCCTCGGACGCTCCGGCCTCGAAAGATTGGGAGTGGCGCGACTACCTCGGGGACCCCGGGCGCTCGCACCATTCCCCGCTCGCGCAGATCGACCGCGCGAACGTCGCCCGACTCGAGCCCGTCTGGAGCTACGACACGGGTCCGCTCGACAGCTCGCTCTCCCAGATCCAGTCGAACCCAATCGTGGTCGACGGTGTGTTGTTCGGGACGACGCCGCGCTCCCAGGTCTTCGCCCTCGACGCGGCGACGGGCCGCGAGCGTTGGCGCTTCGATCCGATCGCGAAGGGCAGCGCCGCGCAGGGCCACAACCGCGGCGTCGTTTATTGGGGCGGGCCGAAGGGAGACGGGCCAGAGGGCGGCCGCATCCTGGCGGCCTGCGGCCAGGACCTCTGGGCACTCGATGCGAAGACGGGACTTCCGATCGAGAGCTTCGGTCGCGGGGGCCGCACCGATCTGCGCGCGGGCCTCGCCCACGGCACGACCGGCGGTGACGTCACGTCGCCGACGCCGGGCGCCATCTTCGAGAACCTGTTGATCCTCGGGACCAAGGTCGGCGAGACCGACGGCGCCGCCCCCGGTGACATCCGCGCCTACGACCTCGTGACCGGCGAGATGCGCTGGATCTTCCACACCATCCCCCGCGATGGCGAGTTCGGCGCCGACTCCTGGCCGAAGGACGCCTGGAAGACCCGCGGCGGCGCGAACTCCTGGTCCGGTGTCACCCTCGACCGCGAGCGCGGTCTCGTCTTCCTGCCGACGGGCTCGGCGACGCCGGATTTCTGGGGCGGTGATCGCGCCGGCGACAATCTCTTCGCGAATAGCCTGCTCGCCCTCGACGCGCGGACCGGCGAGCGGGTCTGGCATTTCCAGTTCGTGCACCACGATCTCTGGGATCTCGATCTGCCGGCCCCGCCGACTCTCGTGACCCTCGAGCGAGACGGAAAGTCGATCGACGCCGTCGCGCAGACGACGAAGGCCGGATACGTCTTCGTCTTCGAGCGCGCGACCGGCAAGCCCGTCTTTCCGATCGAGGAGCGCCCGGTCCCCGGCGCCCTCGTCGAAGGGCAGTACGTCGCGAAGACCCAGCCCTTCCCGACGGCGCCCCCGCCCTACACGCGGCAGCGCTTCGATCTCTCGTGGCTCGACGATCGCGGCGAGGCGTTCCGGAAGACCCAGCTCGCGCGGCTCGAGGGTGTGCGGATGGGCGAGGACTACATCCCGCCGAGCCTCGAGGGCTCGATGATGTTCCCCGCCTTCGACGGCGGCGCCGAGTGGGGCGGGGCGGCCTTCGATCCCGCGACCGGACTGCTCTACGTCAACGCGAACGAGCTCCCCGCGGTGCTGCCCCTGATGGAGCGGCCGAAGGGCTTCAATCCGCGCGGGCTCTACGTCGAGAAGTGCGCGCTCTGCCATGGCCCGAATCTCGAGGGCACCGGGGTCGGCCCCTCGTTGATCGATCTTGGCAAGCGCCGCAACGTGGTCGAGATCTACACGATGATCGCCCTCGGCGGCGGCCGCATGCCGAGCTTCGTCGACCTGCCGCTCCCGCTGATCGAGCGACTGACGGCCTACCTGCTCCAGCCCGACGATCCGTCGAAGGCGATGGCCGAGCTCGATGCCCGCCCCGGCAGCGATTCGCGTTATGTCAGCGCTGGCTACGTCTACCTGC
>JANMTD010000078.1:0-3302 GCA_031390075.1 Deltaproteobacteria bacterium
ATCGAGGCCGCCCTTCTGGCGCAAGAACGCCTGGAGCGGCCAGCTCCTCTTTTCGCTCTACCACATGACGAAGGCGAACCTCCCGCATTACATCGACGCGCTGCACCAGCTGCCCGGCGTCTACGTCCAGGGTTATCCGTCTTCCCTTCATCTGCTCGGCCGCGCGATGCTCGACGCCGGCCGCGCCCTTCCCGCCGGCAAGCTCCGCGCGATCTTCACGTCCTCGGAATCGCTGCTCGCCTTCCACCGCGAAACGATCGAGCAGGCGTTCGCCGCGCCGATCTTCGATCGCTACGGCACGAGCGAGTTCGCCGTCTCGATGACGAGCTGCCGCGCGGGTCGACTCCACGTCGACATGGAGTTCGGCATCGTCGAGGTCGAGGTCGAGGAGGAGACCGACGCGTTCGTCCGCGGATCGCTCCTCGTCACCGGCTTCGCCAACGATGCGACACCCTTCATCCGCTACCGGATCGGCGACGTCGGAACCCGTTCGAAGCGCCCCTGCTTCTGCGGTCGGCCTGGCGACGTATTCCTCGACGTCGACGGCCGTATCGAGGACTACGTCGTGACCCCCGACGGCCGCTGGATCGGTCGCCTCGACCACATCTTCAAGGAGCAGCTCGACGTCGCCGAGGCGCAGATCGTCCAGGAGAGCGCGGCTTCGATCGAGGTCCGGATCGTGCCGCGCCCGTCCTTCGATGCCCGTGCCGAGGCCGGGCTCCTGAAGGAGATCCGCTCGCGGCTCGGCGACCAGATCCGGATCGAGATCGTGCGCCTCCAGGAGATCCCGCGCGAGGCGAATGGTAAGTTCCGGGCCGTGAAGTCCACCGTCGGCCGCGCACAGGGGAGTATTCGATGATCCGGGTGGGACTCGCCCGCTGCCGGCCGGGATACGACGGGATCTCGGCGCCGTGGGGGCCGGGCAAATCCTATCCCGAGCTCGAGCGGCTCTTCGGCGACCGGTCGGCGGAAGGGGCCGAGAACGAGGTCTACGCCGCGGTCCGCGCCGCGTTATTCGGCCTCGGCCTCGACGCGAAGCGCTTCGGAACTCCGGACTGGAATCCAATCGGTGCCCTCGTCGGCTCGGGCAAGCGCATCGTCCTGAAGCCCAACCTGATCCGCCACTGGAATCCCGCCGAGGACGGCCGCGGGGGCACGGTCGCGAGCGTCATCACCCACGGTGCGATCCTGCGCGCCGTCGCCGACTACGCCTTCCTCGCCGCCGGCCCGGACGGCAGCGTCGCGATCGCCGAAGCCCCCCAGATGGACTGCGACTTCGAGCAGATCCGCGCCATCACGGGACTCGACGCGATCGTCGCCTTCTACGACGACGTGCTCGGCCGCGAGCTCGAGGTCATCGATCTGCGCCGCGAGGCCGTCGTGTTCCAGGACGGCATCATCGTCGATCGAAAGACGCTGCCCGGCGACCCCGCCGGCTACCGCGCCGTCGATCTCGACGATCGGAGCTTCTTCACGGGCTCGGGCCTCGACCCCAACCGCTTCCGCGGCGCCGACTACGATCCCGGCCCGACGGCGACGCAGCACAGCGGGGGTCGCAACGCCTATCTGCTCTCCGAGACCGTGCTCTCGGCGGACCTCGTGATCAACCTGCCGAAGCTGAAGACCCACAAGAAGACGGGCGTGACCCTCGCCCTCAAGAATCTCGTCGGCATCAACGGCGACAAGAACTGGCTCCCGCACCACAGTCTCGGCTCCGTCGGCGAAGGCGGCGACGAGTTTCCCGAGAGCCGTCTGATCGATCGGCTGCGCAGCCGGGCGACGGAGATCGCGCGGCCCTTTCTCGCGAAGGGCCTGTTCAGCGGACTCTTTCGCATGGTGCGCCGCGTCGAGTCTGCGACCCGCGGCGACCAGTTCATCCGCAGTGGCAACTGGTACGGCAATCAAACGACCTGGCGCATGTGCTGCGATCTCAATCGCTGCCTCTATTACAGCGACAAGAGGGGACTCCATCTCGATGCGCCGGTCCCCGTTCGCACGGTCCTCACGATCATCGACGGTGTGCTCGCAGGGGAAGGCGAGGGTCCGCTCGCGCCGGCCGACGTGCCGCTCGGCGCAGTCATCGCGGGCACCGATCCCGTCGCGGTCGATCTCGTCGCCGTGCGACTCATGGGCTTCGACGAGCGCAAGCTCGAGAAGCTGCGCGGGCCGATGGAGGACACAGGTCCGCGGATCACGGCGGTGCGAAGCCCCGCCGACGTCCGCGTCGGCGAAGTCGCGCGGGGAGGCTCGAGTGCGACCGATCGGTCCCTCGACGAGATCGCCTGGGAGCGGACCTTCGTGCCGCATGCGGGCTGGGTCGGGCACGTCGAGCGGGGGAGACCGTGAAGCAAATCCTCCAGAACGCGCGCAGCGGGGCACTCGAGCTCGTCGAGGTGCCGGCACCGGCGCTCTCGCCGGGCCTCGTGCTCGTCCGCAACGCGTACTCGGTCCTCTCGCCCGGTACCGAGAAGATGGCGATGGACTTCGCGCGGAAATCGCTGCTCGGGAAAGCGCGGAGCCGGCCCGATCTCGTGAAGCAGGTGCTTCGCAAGCTGCGCCAAGAGGGACCGCTCCCGACCTACCGCACCGTGATGGATCGCCTCGATGTCCCGCAGCCCCTCGGTTATGCGAGCGCCGGGATCGTCGAGGCGGTGGGCGAGGGTGTGACCTCGCTCATCCCGGGCGACCGCGTTGCCTGTGCCGGCGCGGGCTATGCGAACCACGCCGAGCTGATCGTCGTGCCGGAGAACCTGACGGCGCATGTCCCCGACGGACTCGGCCTCGAGAGGGCCGCTTTCGCGACCCTCGGCGCGATCGCGATGCAGGGGCTGCGCGTCGGCGCGCCGTCGCTCGGCGAAGTCGTCGCCGTCGTCGGTCTCGGACTGATCGGCCAGCTCACGGTCCAGCTCCTGCTGGCGAACGGTTGTCGCGTCTACGGGATCGACGTCGACCGCAAGCGCATCGCCCAGGCGATGGCCCTCGGCATGGACTGGAGCGCGGTACCCGGCGACGACCACGACCCCGTGCTCGCGCACGCGACCGGCGGCCACGGCGTCGACCTCGCGATCGTGACGGCGGCCTCCGAAAGCTCCGCGCCCATCCAGCTCGCCGCCGAGCTCTGCCGCCACAAGGGCCGCGTCGTCGCCGTCGGCGCGACGGCGATGGATCTCGATCGGCGCACGTTCTACGAGAAGGAGCTCGAGCTCCGGATGAGCATGTCCTACGGCCCGGGTCGCTACGACCGGCGTTATGAGGAGGTCGGCCTCGACTACCCGATCGCCTACGTGCGCTGGACCGAGCAG
>JANMTD010000136.1:0-19139 GCA_031390075.1 Deltaproteobacteria bacterium
AAGCGCGACATCCTGAGGAGCCGGATCGAGGCCGGACAGGAGGACCAGCAGGAGGCGCAGGAGCAGATCAAGACGACCTACCAGCGCTTCCAGGAATTGACGGGTTACAAGGGGGGCGACCTCGAGTCGGTCTACGAGGAGCTCAACAGCGAGTACGAGCGCAGCGAGGCGCGCGCCGAAGACGTGCGTGAGCGGATCGCTTCGATCGAGCAGGTGTCAAAGGACCTCTTCGCCGAGTGGCAGCAGGAGGTCGACTCGATGCAGAGCGCCAAGCTGAAGAGTCAGAGCAGTCGCAGTCTCACGGACACGCGCGCGAAGTACACCAGGCTGATCGCGGCCATGAAGAAGGCGGAGGGAAAGATGCCCCCCGTCCTGACCGCCTTCCGCGATCAGGTGCTTTTTCTCAAGCACAACCTCAACGCCCGGGCGATCGCCTCGCTCTCGAGCACGCTCGGCGAGATCGAAGGGGACATCGAGCTGCTGATCAAGGACATCGATGCCTCGATCAAGGAGTCGGAACGCTTCCTCGCGTCCCTCGAGAGCGCGAGCTAGTGGCCGACCATCAGGTCGACGAGCATCGCCAGGAAGACGGCGAACAGGAAGACGAGGGAGACCCGGAAGACGCCCTGCGCCGCCTCGTCGGTCCGCTCCTTGAAGAGCCGGACCGAGCGGTAGAGAAACCAGAGGCCGGCCGCGCTCGCGACAGTGAGATAGATCGGACCGACGAGCCCGAAGAAATACGGCGCGACGGTCACCGGGAGAAGTCCGGCCGTATATGCCACGACGCGCCGGCGCGTCGCCTCATCCCCGATCACCGAGGGCGGCATCGGGATGCCCGCCGCCGCGTAGTCGGCCTTGCGATAGAGGGCGATCGCCCAGACGTGCGGCGGCTGCCAGAAGAACACGATCGCGAAGAGCGACCAGCCCGCGAGCCCGATCGTCCCGTTCACGGCCGCGTCGGCGATCAGCGGCGCCGCCGCCCCCGCCGCCCCGCCGATCACCGCGTTCCAGATCGAGCGCGGCTTCAGCCAGATCGTGTAGACGAAGACGTAGAAGAGGATGCTCGCGACGCCGACGAGGGCCGCGGGGAGGCCGCTCACGGCGTAGAGCAGCGCCGTCGAGGCGATGCCGAGCAGCCACCCGAAGAGCAGCGCCTCGCGCGGCGCGATCAAGCCCGCCGGCAGCGGCCGCGTGCGCGTGCGCACCATCAGCGCGTCCAAGTCGCGCTCGATGTAGGCGTTCAGGGTATTGGCGGAGGCCGCAGCGAGGGCGATCCCAAACAGCACGAGCGCGGCGAAGCCGAAGCTCGGCCAACCCCCGACTGCCATGCCGAGGACCGGAAGTCCCGTGAAGAGCACCATCGGCAGCAGCCGCGGCTTCGTCAGGTCGAGATAGTGGCGAGCGGTAGTGAGAACGGACACGCTCATGACTTCAATCGACCACTCAATCCAACACCGTTTCGGCGCAAAGGCTGGCGTTTCGGCTGGCAACCCCGAGATTGGGAACGATCCGGCCGGTGCGATGCCCGGCGCGGAAGCGAAGGCCCGTCGGGCGAGGCCACCGAGCCGGCCAACGGGTACCACAGGCCCTTGCCGCTCGCATCGCCGGCCACATCGCCCGCAACATCATGGCGCGGCGAGCGAGACGGGCGATGAACCAGGGTCTCGAATCCGCGCCGGAGCCGGGCTCGAAGGGTGCCGAGACTCGCCGCCCGGGGCCCCTCGCGCGATGGGGGCTGGCCCTCTTCGGCTGGCTCTCGAGCGCCCTGCTGCGACTGCTCGGTGTGACCTGGCGGGTCGAGGTGCTCGGCCGCGATCCCCGTGTGGTGACGGGCTCTGCGGCTGCGCGCGACGCCCATCTGGCCGCGCTGCTGCATGAATCCCTGCTGGTCTCGGCCTGGGTTTTCCGGGACCTGGGTTACTGCGTCGCCGTGAGCCGCAGCCGCGACGGGAGTCTCGTCTCGGCGACCCTGCGTGCGCTGGGTTACGCGGATCCCGCCCGGGGCTCGAGCTCCCGGGGCGGATCGACGGCGCTGTTGGGACTACTGCGCCAGCTCGAGGCCGGTACGACGGTGGCGATGCTGGTCGACGGACCGCGTGGACCGGCCGGCGTCGCCAAGCCCGGGATCGCCGCCCTCGCGCGGCATTCGGCCACACCGATCCAACCGGTCGCCCTGGCTGCGCGCCCCGCGCTGCGGCTGCGGAGCTGGGACCGGAGCCTCGTCCCCCTGCCCTTCGCTCGGGTCGTCTGCGCCTATGGAGAGCCACTCGCTCCGCCCGCCGAGGCCGACAAGGCTCGCGAAGACGAGCTCGCCGGCCAGGTCGCCGCACGGCTGGTCGCGCTCCGACGCGAGGCCGAAGCACATCTGGATCGACGCGATTCGCCCCGCCGCTAGTAGCGCCAGGCGAGTCGAAGTCCCGTTCGATCCCCGAGCTCAAAGCCGAGTGCAAAGGACGGCGCGATGCGAGCGGCGCGGGCGTTCTCAAGGTCCCGGATCTGGCGGCCCAATGCCCTGCGTTCCCGGTTGCGCTTCGCGAGAGTCCATCCACTGGCGCCGACGAGGATCAATCCGCCACCGACGAGGATGCCACCCGCAGCCCATTGGCCATCGACGGAACCGCCGGCGCAATTCGTCTGGTCGGGGCCGTTGTCGAACCACTCACCATCGTCGCAGGTCCAGTGGGTCAAGACGAGCGTGCTGATGCCTGCGGCGGTCAGGATGCTGCCCGCCACCACACCATCCGTGGGCCAACCCCTTCTGATCTGGCTGCGCTGCGCCTTCAGATCGGCGATTCGGGCGTCGAGATCGCCCGCATCCGCCGGCTCGGCCAGCACCGGTGTCCCGTAGAAAAAGATCGTCCAACAGAGTATCGCGATCAGCGGGCGCATCCGGATCTCCTCGTCGCGAAGTCGCGAGCGAGACTAACGCGCCGCCGGCGTATTCTCGAGCAATTGCGAGAGCCAGCTGCCGATGTCGGGATGGTCGACCAGCCCCGAAGCCCGCAGTCGCGCAGCCGCGATCGCATGGACCTCGCCGGCCGTCCGGGCGCGCAGCGCCGCCCGCGCGTCCGCCTCGACGAGCGCCGTATCGAGGGCGCGCACGATCTCCTTCACGACCGGGATCGCCGCCGGCGTCCCCGAGAGCTCCGACAGCCCGAGCCCGATTAGGATCGGGACGGCGAGCGGATTCGTCGCCATCTCGCCGCAGACCGAGACCGGAATCCCGGCGTCGTTCGCCGCCCGGACCGTCATGTGGATCAGCTGGAGCACCGCCGGATGGAGCGCGTCGTACAGATGGGCGACGTGCTCGTTGCCGCGGTCGACGGCGAGGGTGTACTGGGTCAGGTCGTTGGTTCCGATGCTGAAGAAATCGCATTCCGCCGCGAGCACGCTCGCGGTCAGGGCCGCCGAGGGGACCTCGATCATGATCCCGATCTGGAGCGACTGATCGAAGGGACTGCCCTCGGCTTCGAGCTCGCGGCGGACCTGGTCGATCACGGCCTTCGCCGCCCGCAGCTCATGCAGGCTGCCGATCATCGGCAGCAGCAAGCGCATGTTGCCGAGCGTACTGGCGCGCAGGATCGCGCGGAGCTGGGCCCGGAAGGCGCGCGGATTCTTGAGCGTGAGGCGAATCGAGCGGCAGCCGAGCTGGGGATTCTCCTCGTCGTCGAGGCCGATGTTGGGGATGCCCTTGTCGCCGCCGAGGTCGAGGGTGCGGATCGTGACCGTGCGCGGCTCGAGGAACTCGACGACGCGCTGGTAGAGCTGCTGTTGCTCTTCTTCGCTCGGGAAGCCGCGGTGGGCGAGCGCAAGCAGCTCCGTTCGAAACAGGCCGACACCTTCGGCGCCGTGCTTGTCGACGAGGCGGAGGTCGGCGAGCAGCCCCGCGTTGGCGGAGAGCTTGATCCGGCGGCCGTCGAGGGTCTCCGCCGGGCGTTCTCGGAGTGCATCCAGGTGCTCGACGGCGACCTCGTGGCGGTGCTGCGCCTGCTCGAATTCGCGGGTCAGGCCGTCGTCGGGGGAGAGGTAGAGCGTGCCGGTCGCGCCGTCGACGATCGCCCGCTCGCCGCTGCGCGCGAGGGCGAGCAGTCCTGTCACACCGGTCACGGCGGGGATCTCGAGGGTGCGCGCGAAGATCACGCCGTGGGACGTGAGGCCGCCGTGCTCGGCGACGATCGCGGCCACCTTGTCCATCTCGAGCTGGGCGAAGATCGCCGGCAGCAGCTGATCGACGACGACGACCGAGCCCCGCTGCATCGGCTCGAGGTGGTCGCGCACGCCGAGCAGGCGCTGCATCACGCGCTGGCCCACGTCGGCGACGTCGGTCCCGCGCTCCCGGAAATACGGGTCTTCGATCCGCTCGAAGGTGTTGCGATAGGTGTCGAGGACCTGGCGCAGGGCGTCGCGCGCGTTGCGGGTCTCGTCGATCGTCTGGCTCACGTTCTGGACGAAGCCCTTGTCCTCGAGGATCTGGATCTGCGTGTGGAAGACCGCCGCGAACTCGGGGCCGAAGCGCTCGCGCACGACGTCGCGCATCTCGGCGATCTCGCGCCGCGCCTCGGCCATCGCCGCCTCGAAGTCCGCGTGCTCCTTCGCCAGGTCGGCGGCGGGCACGTACTCGATCTTGTCGAGGTCGGTCTGGCGATCCATCCGGAAGATCGGGCCGATCGCGACACCGCGCGCTGTCGCGAGCCCGCGGAGCGTCACGTTCTTGTCCTGCCGCGGACCCCGCCGCGCATTCCCTGCCCGCGCCCGCCGCTCGCCCGCGTCCGCGATCCGCGCCACGATATGGCCGCGGTAGTCCTCGCCGGACGCCATCAGATCGAGCAGCTGCGCGTTCACGACGACCGGGGCGAGCAACGACGCGCAGGTCTGGAGGAGCTCGATGTCGGCCTCTTCGAAGCGCCGCGCCTCGACGGTCTGGATCACGATGACACCGATCACGGCGCTCTGGACGACGAGGGGTGCCGCGAGCAGTGACGTGAAGCGCTCTTCACCGGTCTCGGGGAAATAGCGGTAGCTCGGGTGCTCGCGGGCGTGCTCGATCGCGATCGGCTCTCCGCGCTCGGCGGCGAGGCCGACGAGGCCCTCCCCGATCGGCATCTCGACGGAGCCGACCGCGACGGCGTCGAGGCCGATCGTGGAGGCGAGGATCAGCTTTCGCTGCTCGGCATCGATCGTGTAGATCGAGCAGACGTCCGCATCGAGGCGCTTGACCACGAGCTCGGTGACGTTGGCCAGCGTCTGGGCGAGGTCGTGGGACCGCGAGACGATCTCGGCGACGTCGGCAAGGAGCGAGATTCGATCCGTGATGGGCGACCTCCCCGACGTCATCTCGCGTCGAGCGGAAGCCGCAAGTTAGCAACTGAATGCGCCCGGGCCGGGGGGCCCGGGCGCATCCCGTCGTGCGGGACGCGCCCGGTGGGCGTCGTCCCGTCCCGACCGCACGCTCAGTGCGCGGTCGGGAAGGTCATCGACCGGCTGGCCGGCGGGAAGACCTGATCCTTCTCTTCGAAGGACATGCCCAGCGCCAGCAGGATCTTGCGCTTGGTGTCCATGCGGCAGTTCATGCCCTTTTCGACGCTGTGGATCGTGCGCAGCGCCACCTTCGCCTTGCGAGCGAGCTGGGCCTGCGTCATCAGCTTGTTCTCGCGCAGCTCGCGGACGCGGTTCGGCACCAGCGGCTCGCCTGCTTCCATCTGTCCCATCAAAATCACACCCCCATTCATCCGATGCTCCGGGAATCGCTCCCGGAGAACTGCCTGGAACCGACTGGGGATTCGTCGAGCCCTGTGTCTTTCTTGAGCCGAATCATGAAGTTGGCGCGATCTTGGGAAGTCCATCCGCGCACCGGCTGCCGCCGCAGAAGAAGTGCTGCAAGGCAGCGACATGCGTGCCGGGGACGCGCATCGGAGAGGTCGCCGTGATGCGATATGAAGGTCCGTGCTCCAGCAATTAGGAGGCAATTCGAGGGGAATTCGAGGCGTGAACCCGCCGATCGGGATGGGACCGTCTGCTAGCGTCGTCGCCACTTCTGCGGGGGGCACCGGGTGCGTCGAAGCTGGCTTCGCCTGTTCCTGACGGGCGTCCTTCTTCTGGGTGCGCTCGCGGGCTACCTGATCTGGTCGGGCACCGGCGGGCGGTGGCTCCACCAGGAGATCGAGACCCGGCTCTCCCGGCGCCTCGAGCGCGCGGTCAAGCTCGAGGCCGTCGAGCTCGGGATCGAGCGCGGCCTGCGCCTCTCGGTGCGGAACCTCCGGATCCACCCGACGCCCAGTACCCTCGACGAGCCGGTCCTGCGCGCCGGACGGGTCGTGGCCTCGATCGACATCCCCGCGCTCCTGATCGGCAAGCTCGCCCTCGGCTCGGTCCTGCTCGAGGGCCCGAGCCTGCGCCTCGAACGCGGTGAGGACGGGCGCTTCGCGGGTCTCCCGCTCCCGGATCTCGAGGCCGGCGAGCGGGTCGACCCGGGCGACGTCTACGGCGAAGGTCTCGCCCGGGCGGTCGAGGCCCTCGAGCCGAGGGCCCAGGACGCCGCGTCCCGGCTCCGGATCGCGAACCAGATCGAGATCCGGGACGGGACCGTGAGCTTCGTCGACCGGAGGCGCGCCGCCGACGAGCCCCCGCTTCGCCTCGAGCTCGTCCAGCTCGAAGCCGAGCGCAACTGGCTCTCCGATGCGGGCTCGCTCTCGCTCACGGCGGTGGTCGTCGACGGCCGCAATGCCCCGTTTCCGATCTCGTTCGACGTGCGGCGCGAGGAGGATCGGCCCTTCAGTTGGAATCTCTCGTGGGAGGGCGTCTCGCTCGGCGCCGCCCGCCAGCTCGTGCCCTCGCTCCCGCTCCTGGCGGGTCTCACCGGCCGCTGGTCCGGCGCTCTGCATGTGACCCGCGACGCGCCGGATCAGAACACGCTCTCGCTCTCGTCGACCGTCGAGAAAGCGTCCCTCGTGCTGCCGCGCTCGCAGGATCGGATCGCCTACGAGCGGCTCGATTTCGAGGCGAGGATCGAGCTCGATCGAAAAGAAGTCCGCGTGCGAAAAGGGAAGCTCGGCGGAACGCGGATCTACAGCGACTTCGAGGCGACCCTCGAACGGCCGCTGCGGCCGGCCTCGCGGACCCGGCTCGAGACGCGGCTCGTCGGCGTCGAGTTCGAGGACGTTCGCTCCCTCGTCGATTCCCTCGAGAGCGAATTCCAGACCGCACGCTCGCTGTACCGGCTGATCGAGCGGATCGACTCCGGACGGATCCAGCAGATCGAGGCGTCGGGGACGGCGATGCTGCGCGATTGGCAGGCGCTCTGGCGGGGTCCCGAGCGGGAGCTGCCCGAGGGCTTCCTGCTCGCAGGTCAATTCGATCAGGTGAACGTCGCAGCGGGCTCGACCGACGACATCCGGGATCTCTCGGGTGCCGTCGAGTGGATCGGAGACAAGCTCATTTTACAGGGTGCCCGAGCGCGTTTTCGCGGCAAGTGGCTGCCCCAGATGGACCTCTCGATCGACGGCGTCTCCCATCTCGTGCGGGCGACGCGAACAGCCGCCCCGATCGCCGCGAATCCCCCCGCGATTCCCGGCCTCCGCCCCCTCGCCCAGATCCTGCGCCCCCGCGACCCGAATGCGCTCCCGCCGGTGAAGGCGATCGGCCTCGCGATCGACCGACTCGAGCATCCGCTGCTGCGCTGGCCGCTGCTCGAGGCGCAGGTCCTGATCGTGCCCGTCCGGCGCGGGATGCAGATCAGTCTGCGCGGGGGGATCCTCGGCGGGGCGCCCGTATCGGGAGAGGTCGTCTGGTCGAGCGAGCCCGGCGACGGCCAGGTCGAAGCCGATCTCGTCTTCTCCCCGCCGTCGACCACGGCATCGACCGCGCAGACCTCGGGCTCCCCCGATGCAGCGGCGGAAATCGATCGAACCGATCGCTCGACCGCCTCCCAGGCCCCCTGGCCCGCTACTCGCTGGGGTGCGGGCCGAATCGAGATGGAGTTCCGGCCGCGGCCGCGACTCCCCTTTGCCCGGGCGACCGGCTATTTCCGCCTCGACGGGACGCAGCTCCTGGCCCGCGACGTCGAGATCGCGCTCGCGCCGCAGGGCACGATCGAGACCCTCGGTGTGATCGGGCTCGAGGATCCCGAGACGGTGGGCCTCGACCTCTCCTTCGCCCTCACCGACGGCCGCTTCGAGTCGCTCTCCGAGTTCATCGCGCTGCCCCCGAATCTCATCACCGGCGCACTTGCCGCGACCGGCACCCTCGCAGGCCGCCTGCGCCCCGAAGCGTCGTTCGTCGCCGAGCTCGACGGCAAGATCCGCGCGGACGCCCGGGAAGGCCGCGTCGGATTGGGCGTCCCGCTGCTGCTGCGCCTCTTCCGCGCGACCGAGGGCTACAACCCCTTCGCGAACGAGGACGAGGTCGGTTACGAGACGATGGGGGCCACGATCGAGCTCGAGCACGGCCGCCTCCACTCCCAGGATTACGAGATCGAGGGCCCCCTCCGCGTCTACGCCAAGGCCCGCATCGACACCAACCCGCGCCCGGTCGAGATTCGCGCGGTGGTCGGGATCTTCCTCTTCCGCGCGCCCAACCAGATCCTCTCGAATGTCCCGATCCTGCGCTCGCTGCTCCCGGGCTCGGAGCGCGGGCTCGTCGGCGCCTACTTCAAGGTCGACGGTGCGATCGGCGCGCCGGAGATCGAGGCGCTTCCCTTGAAGACCTTCCTCACGGCGGTCCCGAGCGCCATCAAGACGCCGATGAAGGTCCTGCAGTACCTGTTCAATCGCGATTCAAAGGACGGCGACGAATGAGCCCCGTGCGCGCGCGCGACAAGATCCTGTCCCTCGACGCCCTCGCCCGCCGCATCGCCCGCGCGCGCCGGGAGGGCCTCCAGATCGTCTTCACCAACGGCTGCTTCGACCTGCTCCACCGCGGCCATCTGCGCAGCCTCGAAGGGGCCCGCCGCCTCGGCGACCGCCTCGTGGTCGCGGTCAACAGCGACGCGAGCGTGCGGCGGGCCAAGGGACCGGGGCGCCCGATCCGCAAGGCGGCGATCCGGATGGAGCTCGTCGCGGGCCTCGCCTGCGTCGACTGGGTGGTTGCGTTCGGTGCGGACACCCCGCTCCGCTTGATCGAGAGGCTGCGCCCGGACATCCTGGCGAAGGGCGGCGACTGGAGGGCCGACGAGATCGTCGGAGCCGACGCGGTCCGCTCCTGGGGCGGGCGCGTCGAGCGGCTCGCCCTCGTCCCCGGCGAGCACACGACGCTCGAGCTCGGGCAGATCCGCCGGCGCCCGCGATCGAAGGCGCGTTAGTTCCGGCTCTTGATGGGCTGAGGGCTCAAACGAAGCGTTCGACCCCGCGCTCCGTCGCGTGGGCGTCGACCACCGGCGCCCGCTGGTACTCCGGATCGAGCAGCGCATCGATCCGATCCGTCACGCATTCGGCGACGCCCTTGAACTGCGTGTCGAATCGCCGCTCCGCTTCCGACGAGAAGGGCGCGTAGGCCTCGGTGATGTGGAAGGGACGGAGCTCTTCGTACGGAATCGGCTCCCCGATCCGATACACGATGCGCCCACGCCCGGCGACGGGCGAAGCGCCGGGATAGACGAGGTCGGCACCGTTACAGCCGATGGGGACGATCGGGATCCGCAGGTGGAGGGCCATCTGGGCGATGCCGTCGTGGGCGGGAAGCAGGCGGCGCGAGCGGGTGCCCTGTGGAAAGACCAGCAGGTCGAGGCCGATCGCGACGGCTTCGCGATTGAGCTCGACGAAGCGGGCCATCATCGCGTGAAAGAGCAGGCCGATGTAATCGGCGTAGTCGCCCTGCTCTGGATCGGAGGCGGAATCGAACGCAACACCCAGCGGATTGCGACCGCCCTGATAGAGCACAGCTGGGACCGCGGGCGGGATGGGCAAGGGTCCGAGGCCGCCCTTCGCGCGCGCGTCGACCGCCTCGCGCAAGCTTGCGTACTCGGATTGCGTCGGCCGCCGTCCCACCGCCGCGAGAAAATCCCTCGCGATCAGATAGCCCCGGGACACCGTGGGGAGCTGCAGCATGCTCTCCATGAAGTGGGCGAGGAATGCGCTCTCGTAGTACTTGCCCTTGACCCAGGTCGCCGTGAAGCGGTCGAAGCGCTGCCAGAGGAAGTACTGGAAGGGAAAGTAGTTGTAGCGATCGGTGTGGTTCATCGCGAAGATGACCGGCGTCGCGGGAATGCGTTCGACGTTCTCCACCTCGATCGCGACGCCGGGGAGCCAGTGATAGTTGAGGCCCAGGAACCGGCCCATGATCCGCTGCGAGACGGGCCGCCGGACGAGGACGAGTCTTTCGAGGAGCGGCAGGTCGAGCATCGGATCAACCCACCGCGCCGGATCCGACACGCGGATCGACGGGATCGGTCAGGGGATCGTTAAAGGGATCGTTAAAGAGAGACGCTGGCAGCCCCGTGAGGCCGAGTCGCGCAAGCGGGACCTGCACGATCTCGAGCCCGGCGACGAAGGCCTCGAACGAGGGCGGCGGATCGGGGCTCTCGAGCACGGCGCGTGCGCGGGCGAGCAGGTCGTCGCGGCGATAGATCGCCCGCAGCGGATTCGATCCCGCCGCGTCCGCCGGCATCACGACCGCCGCCTCGGGCCAGGCGACGAGCGCGAGCAGGAGCTCCGCCGACACCCGCGGATCCCCCTCCCCGACCACGATCACGCGCTCGCCGCGCGCGGCCGCGATCGCGGCAGCCACGCCGGAGACCCCATCACGACGATCCTCGCGACAGGGAACATGCCGACCCGACCATGCCACGGGCGACGAGGCGCCGACCGAGGCCGGGGCGCCCACATGAAGCGTGTCCTCGAAGAGCCGCGCCATCAGCGCAGCCAGCGATCGGGCGCGTCCCGCTCGCGGGACGTCCATCGGTGTCCCGGCGAATCCGACCAGCAGCGCCGCCGAGACGTTCGCGATTCGGCTCGCCTCCATCGCGCTCAAAAGCCCCGCTCGGTCCGATCGAAGAATCCCGGATCGATGATCTGGACGTCGACCTCGCTACCGGCCGCGAGCTTTTCGACCTCCACCGGGATGATCGCGAGCCCCTGCCCTCGCACGAGCGAGGTCAGCACCCCCGAGCTCTGGTTCACCGTCGGTGTCGCGACGATCGCCCCGCCTTCGCGGCCGAGCGTCACGCGCACGAAGTGCATCCGGCCACGACCCTTCTTCAGGCCCTCGCTGAGCCGCGCCTTCACGACGGGCCGGAAGAGCTGGTGGTGCCCCATCAGCTTGCGGAGCGCGGGGCGGACGAACTGCTCGAACGTGACGGCGGTCGAAACCGGATTGCCGGGCAGGCCAAAGACGAGGGTCCCGGTCGCCTCGACGACACCGAAGGCCAGCGGATAGCCGGGCTTCATGAGCACGCCCCAGAAGAGCAGCCGGCAACCGAGCTTCTCGAGCACACCGCGCACGTGGTCGTGGTCCCCGACCGAGACGCCGGCCGAGCTCACGATCACGTCCGCCCGGAGGCCAGCCCGCAGGCGCGCCTCGATCGCCTCGGGCCGATCCTCCGCGATCCCGAGATAGATCGGGCGCGCCCCGATCTCGCGACACTGGGCCGCCAGTGTGTACGAGTTCGACGACACGATGCGACCGTCGTCGGCCACGCGGTCCGGCTCGACCAGCTCGTCGCCGCCCGAGAGGATCGCGACCGTCGGGTGCTGGTGGACCGCGACGATCGAGCGGCCGACCGACGCGAGCACGCCCAGATGGGCCGCCCCTAATACAGTGCCCGTCTCGATCAGCAGGTCGCCGATCTGGAAATCCTCGCCGGCATCGCGCACGTGCTCCCGCGGCTCGGGCTCGAGCAGGAACTCGACGCGACCGTTCGCCGCCCGCGTCCGCTCCTGCATGACGATCGCGTCGGCACCGGGCGGGAGCGGCGCTCCCGTGAAGATGCGGGCCGCTTCGCCCGCCTCGAGCCGCCGAAGCGCCTGGCCCCCGGCCGCGACCTCGAAGACGACGGGCAGCGCGATCGGCTGGCGCTCGGAAGCGCCCGCGAGATCCGCACGCCGCACCGCATAGCCGTCCATCGCCGAGCAGTCCGCCGGCGGATGCCGGCGCGTCGCCCGGACCGGCTCGGCGAGCACCCGCCCCGCGGCCTCCCAGGCCGAGGTCGTCTCGGCGCCGAGAACCCCCGTCGTGTCGAGCACGACCTGCTGCGCTTCCGCGACCGAAAGACCCTCTCTCATCCTCGTCTCATCCTCGTCTCATCCTCTCTCGCACCCCGCTCCACCCGCGTTCAAGGTCGCCCTCTGCATGATCTCGGAAGGTAGTCCCTCGACCCGGTCGCGCGCAGCCCGTCGGCCCGCCTCGTTTGCGATGGGGTGGTGCCCGGCTAGATTGCCCGCCCACGGGCCGACAGCCCCACGGCCCCACGGATACGGAGTCCATGACACACGACCTCCAGGGCATCTTCGACGCGCTGCTCGAGGGGGTCTTGATCCTCGACGAAGCCGACCGCATCGAACGGGTGAACCCCGAGGCGCGGCGGCTGCTGGGCGTGGGCCACGACCTCGCCCCCGGCCGTACGTTAGGCGAATCGCTCGGGGTCGATCACCCGGTCTGCCGTGTGGTCGAGCGGGTCCGGCGCTCGGGGCGCGCGTCGATCCACGACGAAGTCGAGATCCCCCAGCGCTTCGAGAGCCCGATCCCCGTCGACGTCGCCGTCTCCAACATCGGCGAAGCCCCGCGCGGGCGGCCGGCTCCGATCGCGATCGCGATGCGCGACCGCAGTGCGGCGCGCACGCTGCGCGAAGAGGTCAGCGAGCGCGAGCGCCAGGAATCCTACGGCCACATCGCCGCCGGCATCGCACACGAGGTTCGCAACCCCCTCGGCGGGATCCGGGGCGCCGCCGAGCTGATCGGCATGAATGCGAAGGACGAGCGCAGCCAGAAGGCGGCGAGCCTGATCGTCCGCGAGGTCGACCGCATCTCGAGGCTGGTCGACGAGCTCATGGTCTTCGCCCGCGGCGACCGGCTCGAGTCCCGGAGCGTCAACATCCACCGCCTGCTCGACACCCTGGTCGAGCTGGTCCAGCTCGAGCGCGGCCACGAAGGGATCCGGATCGTCCGCCGCTACGATCCGTCACTGCCCGAATTCGAGGCCGATGAAGCGCGACTCCAGCAGGTGTTCCTGAATCTCGTTCGCAACGCGATGCAGGCAATGGAAGGCAAACCGGGACGGGTCACGATCTCGACCGGCATGACCCTCGAGCACCGCCTCGTCGGCCCGAACGGCCGAGCGCAACCGACGGTCCGCATCCGCGTGCAGGACGAAGGCCCTGGCATCCCCGAAGAGATCCTCGGCCGCCTTTCGACCCCGTTCTTCACGACGAAGACGAAAGGCACGGGCCTCGGCCTCTCGGTCGCGCGACACTGGGTGCGCCGCCACGGCGGACGCCTTCGCATCGAATCCGTGGTCGGTGAGGGAACACACATCGACGTCGACCTCCCGCTCCATCCCCCTGAGAAGGAGACCCGCTGATGACGCTGCCCCACGATCGCATGCGGGTGCTGGTCGCCGACGACGAGCCGTCGATCCGCTTCGTGCTCCAGGAGACCCTCGAGAGCCTCGGCCACGAAGTCAAGGCGGTCGAGGACGGCGACGCGGCGCTCAAGGCGCTCCAGCTCGAGCGATTCGATCTCGCCTTCGTCGACATCCGCATGCCCGGCCAGACCGGGCTCGAGGTGCTGAAGCAGAGCCGGGCCGCCGGCAACGACGTCGCGATCGTCCTGATCACCGCGCAGAATCTGCTCGAGAACGCCGTCGAGTCGATGAAGGCCGGTGCCCTCGACTATCTCGTGAAGCCCTTCGCGCTGGCCGCGGTGAAGGCGCTCGCGGAGAAGGCGCTCGCGACCCGCGCCCTGAAGGACGAGGTCCGCTCGCTCCGGCGCGCCGTCGGCCGGTCCATCTCGCCCGGCGGCGACCGGCTCGTCGGCTCGAGCTCGGCGCTGCTCGAGATCTTCAAGACCGTCGGCAAGGTCGCGCCGCGCAACGTCCCGGTCCTGATCACGGGCGAAAGCGGGACCGGCAAGGAACTCGTCGCCCACGCGATCCACGCCGCGAGCCCCCGCGCCGAAGGGCCCTTCATCGCGATCAACGCCGCCGCGATCCCCCGCGAGCTGCTCGAGAGCGAGCTCTTCGGCCACGAGCGCGGCGCCTTCACGGGGGCGACCAACGCCCGCACCGGCCGCTTCCGGGAAGCGAGCGGGGGCACACTCTTCCTCGACGAGATCGGCGACATGCCGATCGATCTCCAGGCGAAGCTCCTGCGCGTATTGCAGTCGGGCGAGGTGACCCCGGTCGGCGGCCGCAGCCCCGAGATCGTCGACGTCCGCATCATCGCGGCGACCCATCGCGACCTCGACGAGCGCGTGCGCGAGGGCAGCTTCCGCGAGGATCTGCTGTACCGGCTGCGCGTCGTGCCGATGTCGATCCCGCCGCTGCGCGAGCGGATCGAGGACGTGCGGACGCTCGCGCTCCATTTCGTCGAGCGTTATGCGCGGGAGCTGGCCGAAGGGCCGGTCTCGCTCCCCGACGCGACGATCGAGCGGCTCGAGCGGCACAACTGGCCCGGCAACGTCCGCGAGCTCGAGAATGCGATCAAGCGCGCCCTCGTGCTCTCGACGGGGGACGTGCTCGCGCCTTCGGCCTTCGACTTCCTGACTCGTACGGTCGATTCGGCGACCCGCGAGACGAGCCTCGAAGAGCTCGTCGTGAAGGAGGTCGAGCGCCTGTTCGACGGCGGCGGCTCCCTCACCGACATCTACCACCGGATCCAGCAGCGCGTCGAGCGACCGCTGCTCGAGGTCGTGCTCGAGCGCACGCAGGGCAACCAGATCCGCGCCGCCGCCGTGCTCGGGATCAACCGCAACACCCTGCGCAAGAAGATCACCGACCTGCGCATCGAGCTCCCGAACCGCTCGTGAGCGAATGGGCTTCGGACGCCTATCGCGGTCTCCACGTGCTGGTCGACGACGATCCGCGCTGGGGACGCGATCCGGTCGAGCAGGCGCGGGCGGCGTGTCGCGCGCGGGCGCCCGTGGTCCAGCTCCGCGCCAAACACGCAGGCGATCGCCAGGCGCTCGCCTGGGCGCGCGAGATCCGCGCCCTCACGCGGGCTTGCGGCAGCCGCTTCGTCATGAACGACCGCTTCGACCTGGCGCTGCTCGCCGAAGCGGATGCCGTCCACCTCGGCCAAGAGGACCTGCCGCCGTCGGCGCTCCCGCCCGCCGCCCGCGCGAAGCTCGCCGTCGGCCGCTCGACGCACACCCCCGAGCAGCTCGACGCCACGCGCAGCGAAGACGTCGACTACGTCGCCTACGGACCTGTCTTCGGCACGCGCTCGAAGGACTCGCCGTTCTCGGCCCGGGGCCTCGAGGCCGTCGCCGACGCCGTTCGCCGGGCGGCCCCGCGCCCCCTCGTCGCGATCGGCGGAATCGAAGTGGGTGACATCGAGGCGCTTCGGGCGATCGGTGTCGCGGGGGTCGCCGTGATCTCCGCGGTGGCATCCGCCGCCGATCCCGAGCGCGCGACCGCTCTGCTCGTCGCGGCCTTCGACGGGCAGGATGCGCGACCGCGCGGGGTGCGCGCATGAACGAGATCGCGCTGCGCGCGCTCTCGGGCGTGGGGCTCTTCGTGCTGCTCGGGCTGGCGTGGCTCGCTTCGAGCGACCGCGCGGCGATCGACCGACGGACGGTGCGCAATGGGCTCCTGATCCAGCTCGTGCTCGCGGTCGTGCTGCTGGCGACGCCCGTCGGCGAAGTCTTCTTCGCATTCGTCGAGCGGCCCGTGGCGCTCCTGATCGACGTCTCGCAGGCGGGCACGCGCTTCGTGTTCGGGCCGCTGCTCGACGTCGGCGACAGCTTCGCCCTCGGCGTACTGCCGATCATCGTGGTCGTCGGGAGCCTGTTCGGGACGCTCTATTACCTCGGCTGGATCCAGCCCTTCGTGCGCCTCACGGCGAGCTTCTTCGCGAAGACGATGAACGTGTCGGGCGCGGAGGCGCTGGCCGCGGTCGCGAACATCTTCCTCGGCATGACCGAAGCGGGCCTCGTCGTGCGGCCCTACCTCGCGCGCATGACGCGCTCGGAGCTCTTCTCGTTCATGACGGTCGGCATGTCGACGATCGCGGGGACGGTGCTCGTCGCCTACTCGCTGATCCTCGGCCCCGGTTATGCGGGACACCTCGTCGTCGCGAGCCTGCTCTCGGCGCCGGCGGGGCTCGTGGTGGCGAAGCTGATGGTGCCCGAGACGGAGGTCCCCGAGACCCGCGCCGGGGCGGCGCTGCAGGGTGAATCGACGGCCCACAATCTCATCGACGCCGCCGCCGAGGGGGGCCTCATCGGTCTGCGCCTCGCGCTCAACATCGGGGCGCTGCTCGTCGCCTTCGTGGCCCTGGTGGCGCTGGCGAATCATGTGATCGGCGGACTCGGCAGCCTCGTCGGGGCGGGGGATCTGACGCTGCAATCGATCCTCGGATTGGGATTCGCGCCGATCGCCTTCCTGATGGGGATTCCCTGGAGCGAGGCCCGGGAGGTCGGAAGCCTGATCGGGGTCAAGACCGTCGTGAACGAGTTCGTCGCCTATCAGGACCTGGCGCGGCTGATCCAGTCGGACGCCATCTCGCCGCGGAGCGCCACGATCGCGGCCTACGCGCTCTGCGGCTTCGCGAACTTCGGATCCCTCGCCATCCTGCTCGGGGGAATCGACGGCATCGCCCCGGGACGGCGCGCCGAGGCCGCGGCGCTTGGGTTACGCTCGATCGTCGCCGGAACGCTCGCGACCTGCATCACGGGATGTCTCGCGGGCCTGTTCGTCTGAGCCCTCAGCCCATCAAGAGCGAAAGCAGGTCGCCTCATGCAACGCATCGAAGGTCGTGTCGCGGTCGTCACAGGAGCCGCGAGCGGAATCGGCCGGGCCACGGCGCTCCAACTCGCCGAGCGGGGCTGTGCCCTCGCCCTCGCCGACATCGACCGCGAAGGCCTCGAGGAGACGGCTCGACAGGCCTCGCGATTCCAGACGAAGGTCACGGTCGACGTCGTAGACGTCTCCTCATCGAGCGCCGTCGAAGCCTTCGCGCGGCATGTCGAGTCGAACCATGGCGCGGCCCATATCCTCGTCAACAATGCCGGCGTCGTGATCGCCGGCCCCTTCGCGGACCAGCGCCTCGAGGACCTCGAGTGGATGGTCGGCATCAACTACTGGGGCGTCGTCTACGGCTGCCATCATTTCCTTCCGCTGCTCCGCCGCCAGGACGAGGGCCATATCGTCAACCTGTCGAGCCTGTTCGGCTTGCTCGGCCTGCCCCAGCAGAGCGGCTACTGCGCGACGAAGGCCGCGGTGCGCGCGCTCTCGGAGAGTCTCTACGCGGAGCTCCGCCGCGAGCGGATCGGGGTCACGACGGTCCACCCGGGCTGCATCGATACGTCGATCGTCCGCTCCGGCCGGGTCGGCGATGAGGCCATGCGACGGAGTGTCCAGGCCCTCTTCGACCGCCGCGGAGCTTCGCCTTCGGTCGTCGCCCGCGCGATCGTCCGCGCGATCGAGAAGGATCAGCTCTTCGTCCGCGTCCGGCCCGAGACGATCGCGACGGATTGGCTGAAACGACTCTTTCCAGCGGCGATCCACCGCTTCATCGCTGCGCGCTTCGAACGCGACGCCGGAGCGGATCCGGCGCGAGCTCGATGAACGCTGACTCCGCCCGCCGGACCCGACGCCTCGTCCGCCGTGGCCTCGCGGCCGGCGTGCTGCTCGTGGTCGCGGGCGCGTGGCTCGCCCTCGGACTCCGCCTCGAGGGATTGCTCAATCGCCTGGATCCGGTCCCCCTACCCCCGATTTCGGAGCAGGCCCGCGCGCTCCACGCCTCGAGCTTCGTCGCCGACCTCCACGCCGACTCGCTCCTCTTCGGGCGAGATCTGCTGGCGCGCGGAAGCCTCGGCCACGTCGACCTCCCGCGCCTTCGCGAGGGCGGCGTCGCGCTCCAGGTCTTCGGCCTGCCGACGCGGGTCTATTTCGGAACCAACATCGACCGCACCGAGGCCCGCGGCCTCGATGCACTGACCGTCGCCGGCATCGCGAAGCTCTCGCCCACCGCCTGGCAGAGCCCGATGGAACGCGCGCTCTACCACGCCGCCCGCCTCGCCGAGTTCGCCCGCACTTCGGACGGTGGGTTGATCCTGATCCGCGATCGCAGCGATCTCGCCCGGCTGCAGCAGACGCGTTCAAACGGCGAGACCGTCATCGGAGCCGTGCTCGCCCTCGAAGGGGCCCATGCGCTCGAGTCCGACCCCGCGAACCTGCGACGCGTCTTCGACGCCGGCTTCCGCATGATCGGCCTGAGCCATTTTTTCGACAACGACTACGCGGGCTCGTCGGCCGGGATCGAGAAGAAGGGCCTGACCGCCCTCGGCCGCGCGACCCTCGCCGAGATGGAGTCGCTCGGGATCGCCGCCGATCTCGCCCACCTCTCCCCCGCCGCCGTCGACGACGTCCTCGAGCTCGCAACGAAACCGACCGTCGTCTCCCACACCGGCGTCCGCGGGACCTGCGACAACGCGCGCAACCTCTCCGACGATCAGATCCGGCGAATCGCCGCGGGAGGCGGTGTCATCGGGCTCGGCTATTGGGATGTGGCCGCCTGCGGGATCGCGCCCAGCGACATCGCCCGCGCCATCCGCCACGTCGTGCGCCTCGTCGGCCCCGAGCACGCGGCCCTCGGCTCCGACTACGACGGCGCGACGACGGTGGGATTCGATGCGAGCCAGCTTCCGGCGCTGACCCAGGCGATGCTCGACGCGGGTCTCACGGAGCAGGAGATCCGGCAGGTGCTCGGCGAGAACGTGTTGCGTCTGCTCTCCGCGACGCTCCCCGATCAAGAAGCCGTTCCACCGCCCGCTTCGGAGGGCAGGGACGGATCGAGTGCCTGCTCGGCGCTCGCAGGCTCCGGCTCGAAGAACATCTGGAACATCAGGAGCGCGACGCCGACCACGATCCAGCAATCCGCCAGGTTGAAGGTCGGCCAGACATAGCCGCCGATCAGGCGGAAATCGAGAAAGTCGATGACCTCGCCGTAGCGGATCCGATCCGTCAGGTTCCCGATCGCGCCGCCGAGCAC
>JANMTD010000157.1:0-6239 GCA_031390075.1 Deltaproteobacteria bacterium
CGGTCTGGGCGGCGTCCCCGGGACGAGCTCGACGCGGGCTCGTCCGTCTGCAGCGTTTTGTTATGCGGCACGCGCGATTACCCCAGAACGCTCCGCAAGGCGATAAGCGCCGAATCCAATGGCGACATAGAAGTATCCCACGGCTAGCCCCAAACCGTCATAACAAATCAGGCCCCAGACATTGAAATAGCCCTGTGGTTGTGGAATGAAGCAGTTACCAAGCTTCTCCACCCGCAACCAACAAGGCCACTTCAGTGAGACTGAGAAAACGACTTCTTCGGGCTCGTGTCAAGGGTTCCCTGCCGATCCGGTTTTCGAGCGAGGCGCTGACGGCGCATGCGGGTCTGGCGGTCGTGGGCGACTTCCTGCAGTCGGCGGGTTGGGTCGAGCGGATCCGCAAGATCTTCTCCGAGCGAGAGTTCGATACGGACTACGGCTCGTTCCGGATGACGCTGGCCGTCGTCGGAATGCTGCTCATCGGCGGAAGTCGTCTCGCTCATCTGCGAGAGCTGGCAATCGATCCGATCTTCCTGCGGTTCGCCCGGTTCGATCGGTTGCCGACGGAGCGAACCTTGTCGCGCTGGCTGAAGGACATCAACGAGGGCTATCGGGATCGACTGCGGGAGCTACTCCGCGATGTGGCGTTCTCGACCTGGGCTCATGGGCAGCTGCGTCGTGTAACGATCGATCTCGATGGCACCGTGGTTCGCACGGGGAACTGCGTCGACGGCGCGGAGCGCGGCTACAACCCGCATCACCCGAAGGATCCTTCGTACTTCCCGCTGACGGCGCATCTGGCGCAGACCGGCCAAATCCTCGACGTGATCAACCGGCCGGGTCGGGTCGCCGACTCGGAGGGAGCCGTCGATCGGCTTCGCTTCTTGATCGACGAGGTCCGCGAGCGACTTGGATCGGTCCCGATCGAGGTTCGGTTGGATGGAGCCTTCTGCCACGGGCCCGTTCTCGAGCTTCTGACGGCCTCGGGCGTCGAGTTCGCGATGAAGATGCCGATGTGGAAATGGCTCGACGTTCGGGATCGGATCCGGGATCGGAAGAGCTGGACGAAGGTTCACTCGTCGGTCGATGGCTTCTCGCTGTCGCTTCGGCTGAAGCCTTGGAAGCGGACGGAGCGGGTCGTCGTGTTCCGCAAGAGGATCTCGGGCAAGCCGGCGAAGGACTTCCAGCTCGAGCTGTTCCAGCCTGACGACGGCTACTACGAGTACTCGATGGTCGTGACGAACAAGACGGACAGCGAGGCGACGATCTGGCACTTCATGGCGGGTCGCGGAGCCCACGAGAAGACGCTGGGCGAGCTGAAGCAGAACTTCGCGTTCGGCAGCGTCGTGACGAACGACTGGGATGCGAACAGCACCTGGCAGCTGCTGTCGGCGCTGACGTACAACCTGGTCCGCGACTTCCAGCTGAAGGCCGGGCTGGCGGCTCCGCGACAGAACTCACGCAAGCGGACCTATCGCTACAGCTTCCGATCGATGCGAACGCTTCGGTTCCTGCTGATCCATCTTCCGGGACGGATCGTCCGGCCTCAGGGTCGGGCTGAGCTTCGCATCGCCGCGGCCCCCTCGGCCCGTGAAAGAATCGAATCGGTCCTCGACGCCATCGCCGCCTGATCCGACGCCGACTACCCGCGGACCGCCGGATCTAATGACGGATCAGGGCTAGACTCCGCGCTTTTCCGGGGCTGGGCCCCGTTCGCGGAATCGGTTCGGGATGAGGCGGCGAAGGGCGGGGCGAGCAGTGTTGCGGAATCGGGCGATCGGGCTCCTCGCCCTTTTTTTCTTCGCGACCGGGGTGGGTCTCGGCTGCTCTCGACCGGCGGTCGGGGATCCGAATGCCCCGCCGAACCCGCGCATCGCGCGCAGCGACTTCCTGACTGCGCTCTGGAGCCATTACAAATTCCACTCCATCGAGAACGGCCGCGTCATCAGCCTCGACGAAGATCGCATCACGACCTCCGAGGGCCAGAGCTACGCGATGCTGCGCGCCGTCTGGGGCGACGATCGCGAGACCTTCGACGCGGTCTGGAAATGGACGACGGCGCATCTCCGACGCAAAGACGATGCGCTCTTCAGCTGGAAGTGGAAGGGACGGGTGCTCGACCCGAACGCGGCGACCGATGCCGATACCGACATCGCGCTCGCGCTGCTGCTCGCCTCGCGGCGCTTCGACGAGCCGCGCTTCGAGGCCGAGGCCCTCGAGATCATCCGCGATATCTGGGAACACGAGATCCTGGTCGTCGGCAAGGCCTGCTACCTGACGGCGGGCAACTGGTCGAAGCGCGAGCGCGTGCCGGTGATCCACGTCGGCTATTTCGCGCCCTACGCCTACCGCGAGTTCGCGAAGGTCGACTCCGAGCACGATTGGGGCTGCGTCGCGAAGACGGCCTACGACGTCTTGAAGCTGATCTTCATCGAGAGGGATCTCGACTTCCCGCCCGAGCGTGTCTACTTCGATCGCAAGAAAGAGATCATCCGCCTCGAACATCCGCGGACCCTCGAGATCGGCGACTTCGGCTACGACGTCTTCCCGATCTACTGGCGGATGGCGGCGGATTGGCGCTGGCACTGGAGCCTGGAAGGCGACCTGCGCGAGCGCATGCTGGCGCCCCTGCGCGACGCCTATCAGCGCGACGGGGGACGCCTCTTCGATCGCTATCGCCCGGACGGAACGGTGAAATCGAAATTCGAGGCGCTCCCGCTCTACGCCACACTCCATTCCCTGGCCGACGTGGTCGACCCCGAGTTCGCCGAGACGCTCCGGAAGGAGAAACTCGAGGGCCTCTGGCAGAAGGCACTGGTCGGCCGCGATACGCCCTACTACCTCCACAACTGGCTCGCCTTCGACGAGACGCTTTCGCTGGGCCTCGCGCGGACCTTCGACGAGTGGCTGGGATTCCTCCTGCCCTTCGACGGGCGGGCGTTCCAGGCGAGCTTCCCGAAATGGCCCTTCCTCGCCTGCGTCGTGCTCTTTCCGGTCGTGCTCCTCGCCCGCGGCACACGCCTCGAGCCGCCCCTCCGATTCGCCTTCCTCGCGGCGGCGTTCACGGTCTGCGGCGCGTATCTCGTCTGGCGAGGGCGGCACTCCCTCAACTTCGTCGAGCCGGCCGGGCCCTTCATCTCGTACTCGCTCTGGCTGGCCGAGCTCTACTGCTTCTTTTCCGTCGTCCTGCTGGTCGTCCAGACGGGCTTCGGCGGACGCCCACTTCGCATCCGTCCCGACGCGCCGGGGTTCGTGCCGACCGTCGACGTCATGATCCCGATCTTCAAGGAGCCCCTCGAGATCCTCGAGCGCACGCTCGTCGCCGCCCGCGCCATGAGCTATCCGAACGCGCGACTGCATGTCTGCGACGACGGCCACCGCGATTCCGTCGGCGAGCTCGCGCGGCGATTCGGCGCCGGCTACTGGCGCGGGCCGCAATCGCA
Organism: Deltaproteobacteria bacterium; assembly: GCA_031390075.1. Taxonomy (GTDB): domain Bacteria; phylum Myxococcota_A; class UBA9160; order UBA9160; family UBA4427; genus UBA4427. Next base: position 3,441 of record JANMTD010000157.1, read on the forward strand.
CGCGAAGGCCGGCAACCTGAATAGTGCCCTCGGTCGGACGGACGGCGAGCTCGTCGTCATCTTCGACACCGATCACGTTCCGACGACGAACTTCCTCGACGAGACCGTGCCCTACTTCATCGATCCCGAGATGGGGTTCGTTCAGACGCCGCACCATTTCCGGAACCCCGACGTGTTCCAGCACGCTTTCCGCGCGGTGGGCGGTGTCCCGAACGAGCAGGACATGTTCAACCACGGGATCCAGTCCCAGCGCGACCGTTGGGGCGGCGCCTTCTTCGTCGGCAGCGGCGCCGTCTTCCGGCGCAAGGCGCTCGAGTCGGTGGGCGGCTTCAAGCTCCTCTCGATCACGGAGGACATCCATACGAGTCAGCACGTGCATGCGGCGGGCTGGAAATCCGCCTTCGTCGATCGCGATCTCGCCGTCGGCCTCTCGGCCGAGAACCTGGCTTCCTACATCGTGCAGCGCCGGCGCTGGATGCTCGGTTGTCTGCAGATCTTCTTCCGCGACAATCCGCTCTTCTGCCGCGGACTCTCGCTGCGCCAGCGGCTCGGCTATTTCGCCTCGCTCTACCATTTCTTCTATCCGATCCCCCGCGTGATCTTCTGGATCACACCGCTCTACTACCTGTTCTTTCACCTCCATCCGATCCTCTCCGACGTATCGGTCCTGACGGCGCTGCTGATCCCGTACCTCGTCGTCCTGCCGATGATCTCGTCGGTGCTGATCCCGGGCTGGTCGCGTCCGCTCTGGGGGTCCTTCTACGAGAGCGCGGTCAGTGCCCCGCTCGCGCGCTCGATGTTCGACCTGCTGCTCCCGAAATCGCTCGCCTTCCAGGTCACGCCGAAGGGCATCACGAGCCAGGTCCACCGCTTCGATTGGCGCTCCGCCCGCTGGACCCTCGTGCTCGCCGGGATCACCGCCCTCGCGATCGCGAAGGGCGCCTTCGAGCTCGCCGAATTCGGGGTCGAGCAGGACGCCTACGTCTTCAATCTCGCCTGGTCGGGCCTCAACCTGCTCTTCCTGCTGGGCGGATTGATGATCGCCTGGGAGCGGCCGCAGCGGCGGGAAGAGGAGCGCGTTCGACGAGCGCTGCCGGTGCAATTGCAGGTCGGCGACGCAGGGGGAGAGGGGACGGCCTCGACCCTGGCGTGGACCTTCGACGTGGGGATCGGGGGCTGCGCGCTCCTGCTCGATCGGCCCGTCGACCTGCCGAATGTCTTCGACCTCGAGCTCGGCCTCGACAAGCCCCTTCGCCTGCGTGCACAGCTCGCCTATCAGGAGCGCATGGCGGGTCGGACGCGGGTCGGACTTCGATTCGTCGAGCGGAGCGAAGCGCAGACGCACGCGCTCTTGATCGGCGTCTTCGCGGATCCGAGGACCTGGGACGGCGCCCACGCGAGGCAGTCGCGAAGCTATCTCGGCGCGGTAGTCTCGTTCGGAATCGCGATGGCGGGCTTCTTCCGCTCGCTTCGGCGGACGCGACGCCATCACCCGCGGCGGTTCGCGTTTTCCCGCGTCCGCGCGCGCATGGCGGGCGCCGAGCGTCGGGGCTGGCTGCGCGATCGCTCGCCGCGGGGGCTCGGGTTCGTGATGAGCGGCGCGCCGCCGCGGGCCGATGGGCTCTGGCGCGTGGCGTGCGCGGGGCAGGTCGTTCGATTCGGGCGGGCGGCCTACGTCCGACGTTGGGCTTTTTTCTTCTGGCGCGTCGGGATCGAGTTCGTTGCGGAGCCGGGGAATTCAGGAATGGGAGTGGATGAGCTTGCGATCTCTTGAGTGGCGGCGGGGGCTGATCGTGCTGGGTCTGGTGCTTCTCACAGCGACCAGCGCGAGGGCGGCGGAGGAGCCCGCTTCGGGCACGGAGTGGTGGTACGTGTTGCGCGCGCGGGCGAACATGAAGATCGGGAACTACCGCGCCGCGATCGAGTCGTACGAGAAGGCGGCCGAGCGGAATCCCGACAATCGCGAGGCGCTGAAGCAGCTGGGCATCGCCAACGAGAAGCAGGGCCTCACGACGAAGGCGATCGACGCCTACGACCGCTACCTCGCGCGCTTCGACGACGATCCGGAGATCGCCTTCAAGCAGGCGGATTTCCTCGGCTGGGAGCGTTACGCCTATCGCCGGGCCGACGCGATCCGCTACTACCGGATGGGCCTCGCGGAGCGTGAGGATCTGGTCCGGCGCCACAAGCTCGCGCGTCTGCTCGCCCAGGATCGGGCCCAGCTCTCGGACGCGCTCGTCGAGTATCGGAAGCTCCTCGCGGCGAAGCCGGGGGAGGCGGAGTGGCGCGCCGAGTACCGGGAGCTGCTGCTCTGGGACCCGGGGCATGCCGACGAGGCCATCCGCGAGTATCGCCGTCTCGAAAAGGAGCGCCCGGGGGACTTCGAGGTCGAGCGAACACTGGCTGAGCTGATCGCGCACGAGAATCCGCGGAGCGACGAGGCGGCGGAGCGTTACGCCGCGCTCGTCGCCCGACGGCCCGACGATGCAAAGCTCCGGCTCGAGTACGCCGAGCTGGTCGCGGCGGATCCGCGCAAGCGAGAGCGCGCGATCACGGCCTACCGCGAGGCCGTGGGCCGCAATCCCCGACCCGACGTGCGTGAGACCTACGCAGATCTGCTCTCGTCGACCTCCGCCCACCGCTCGGAGGCCGTGATGCAGTACCGCGTGCTGTTGCGCGAGCGGCCGAACGACATCGAGGTCCGACTCAAGCTCGCGCGCCTGATCTCGGCGAAGCGGCAGGATTCCCGGGCGGCCATCGCCGAGTACGACCAGGTGATCGCCCGCGATCCCGAGAACG
>JANMTD010000202.1:0-2666 GCA_031390075.1 Deltaproteobacteria bacterium
GCCTCGATGCGCGACTCGGCGGCGGCTTTCCCCGTGGTCGCCTCTCCGAGCTCTGCGGGGGGCCCTCCTCGGGCCGCACGTCGCTCGCGACGACGCTGCTGGCCGAGACCCTCGCGCGGGGCGTGCTCGCCGCCTGGATCGACCCCGCCGACGCCTTCGATCCCGTCTCCGCAGCGGCCTGCCTCGCTGCTCGGGGCGAGGGCGACTCTCTCGAGGGGACGGAGAGCGGCGACCTGCGGCGGCTGCTCTGGGTCCGGGCGCGCTCGGAGAAGGAGGCGATCCGGAGTGCGGCGCGGATTCTCCAGACCGAGGGCTTCGCGCTCGTCGTCCTCGATCTCGCCCATGCGCGGGGCCGTGCGCCGCGGGGGTCGGAGAGCGCGATCCGAGACGCGAGCTGGCTGCGCCTCGCCCGCCTGGCCGCCCGCGGCCAGAGCGCCCTCGTCGTGCTCTCGAACACGCCCCAGGCCGGCAGCCGCGCCGAGCTCGTGCTCGAGATGCAGCGCCGCAGCACGCGCTTCAGCGGTCCGCCCCCGCTGCTCGACACCCTCGAAACCACGGCCGTCCTGCGCCGCCACCGCACGCGCCCGACCGGCCAGGAAGTCCCGCTCTCGCTCGATGCCGATGCCGATGCCGCCCCCGACCCCGTCCACGACTAACAAGCCTGCCCCCGCGGCGGGGCGGGCGAGGGTGGCGTGTCTGCTGATCCCGGATCTGCCGCTCCACGCCGCACTCCGCGCGGAGCCCGAGCTCGCGGGCCGGCCCCTCGTCATCACGACCGGCCCGGGCCCGAGAGCCGAGATCCTCTCCGCCTCCCGCGCAGCCGTGCAGGGCGGAGTCCAGCTCGGACAGAGCCTGAATCAGGCCCGCGCCGTGCGGCCCGGCCTCGAGGTGCGCGTCGCGTCGCCCGTCCTCGAACGGGCCGCCCGCGCGGCGATGCTCGACGTGGCGCTCTCGCTCTCGCCGCGGGCCGAGGCGGTCGCGCGAAGCGGAGGTCTCTTCACCGCCGAGGGGGCCATCCTGCTCGACGCATCGGGGATCTCGGCGCTGCACGGCAGCGAGAGCCGTTTCGCCTCCGTCCTCCACGCCCGCGCCGAGCGCGCGGGGCTCCACGGCTTCGTCGCCCTCGCCTGCTCCCGCGGCCTCGCGCGTCTCGCCGCCCGCCAGCTGGCGAGCCATGCGCGCTTCGCCCGCCACGCCCACGAAGTCGAGACGACCCGCATCCTCTCGCCGAACAAAGAGCTCGCCTTCCTGGCACCGCTCTCGATCGACCTGCTCGACCCCGACGACGAGACCGCCGACGCGCTCTCCCGCTTCGGGATCCACCGCATCCAGGACCTGTTAGGCCTCTCCCGGCGCGACCTCGCCGCCCGCGTGGGACCGCAGATCCTCGAGCTCGTCGCCCGCGCGCGGGGAGAAGAGCTCGAGCCCCCGCTCGAGGCCCCCCGCCAGCTCGCCCTCGAAGAGGGCATCGACCTCGAGACCGCGCTCGAGAACCTCGAGCCGTTGAGCTTCGTCCTGCGCGGCCTCGTCTCGCGCTTGACGGAGCGACTGGCTCTGCGCGCGCTCGGCTGCGGCAAGCTGCGCGCGAGCCTGCGCTTCGAAGGGGGCGGCCACGACGAACGCCGCATCGCCCTCGCGTCGCCGAGCCAGGACGAGCACGTCCTGCTCCGGCTGCTCCGCCAGACCCTCGAATCGAAGCCCCCGACCGCGGCCATCGATGGGGTCACGCTCGTCTGCGAGGGCGTCCGACTGCGCCGCGAGCAGCTCGATCTCTTCCGGCCACGGGGCCCCGACCCGAATCAGCTCGACCAGACCCTCGCCGAGCTCGGCTCGATCTGCGGGCCCTCGCGCGTCGGGTCTCCAGAGCTGATCGACGACCACCGCCCCGACGTCTTCGCGCTGCGGCCTTTTGCGGGGCGAGTCGCGCAAACGGGCGGCGATGGTGTGTCCAGCCTCACCCAAAAGGGCAGCACCGAAAACGCGGCGCGTGGATCTGCGCGACTCACACTGCGCGCCGTGCGGCCGCCGGCCCCTGCCTCGGTCCGCGTCGAGGGCGGCAGACCCGTCGCCCTGCGCAGCGCCGTCAGCCAGGGGGAAGTCGTCGAGATCGCGGGGCCCTGGCGGACGACGGGGCAGTGGTGGTCGGAAGCGGGTCATTTCGCCGTCGATCACTACGACGTCCAGATGAGCGACGGCAATGTGCTGCGGCTGTGTTTCGATTGGAAGCAGAATCAGTGGCAGGTCGATGGCCTGTATGACTAGACTCGCAGCCGCCTTCGAGATCGAGGAGATCGCATTGCCCGACCATAGGCCCGAGCGGCACTCCGATACCCATCGAATGCCCGCTTCCCGTCCCCTGATCCCCTCCCATCCCCTGATCCCCTCCCGTCCCCTGATCCTGAAGCCCGATCATCCGATCGCCTTCCTGAAGGGCTTTCTCGAGCGCCCGAAGCAGGTCGGCTCGATCATCCCGAGCTCCCGCTGGATGGAGAGGCGAATCACCCGCACCGCCGAGCTCGCCCACGCCCGGCTCGTGATCGAGCTCGGCCCCGGCACCGGCGGAACGACCCGGGCCCTGCTCCAGGCCATGCGCCCCGATGCCCAGCTCCTCGCCATCGAGATCAACCCCGGCTTCTGCGATCTGCTGCGCGAGACGATCGACGTCG
>JANMTD010000286.1:0-3886 GCA_031390075.1 Deltaproteobacteria bacterium
GCGGGCCGGGCCGGGGGAGCGGAAGATGGCGACCGTGCTGATCGTGGAAGACGAAGACGTTCTGCGCGAGACGCTGTCGAGCTTCCTCACGCGCCAGGGCCACGACGTCATCGCCGCCGCATCCGGCTACGAAGCGCTCGAGGTCGGCCTCGGCGCCTCCCCGGACGTGCTGGTGGCCGATTGGATGCTGAAGAACCACATCCACGGCCTCCATGTCTCCGCCGTCTTTCGCGCGCTCCATCCGCGACTGAGCACGGTGCTGATCACGGGCTTTCCCTCCCGCGACCTGATCGAGGAGTCGGATCGCTGCGGGATCTCGCGTCTGCTCGAGAAGCCCTTCGACCTGCAGGATCTGGACGACGCTGTCTCGAATGCGCTCGCGCGCCCGAGCGAGGGGGCCGATCTCGCGGCGGGAATCGCGGCGATCGCCGTCGACCCCACGGGCGGGATCCAGTTCTCCTCCGTGCGTGCCCAGCAGTTGTTCACCGCCTCGAAGCTGATCGCGCTGCCGCAGCAGCTCGCCGACGTGATCGACGGCGATGCGCTGGCCTCGGTCGAGGCCGCGGTCGCCGACTGGGTCTCGGTCCGCCCCCGCGGCCAGCGTTCGCAGGAGTGGCTGATCCGGTCGCGCCGCCGCGCGGGCCGGGCCGGCTGGATCGTCGTTTTGTGTCCGCGAGAGGAAGAGCAGCGCCGCAGCGACGCGCGCATCCGGATCCTGCTCGACGAGCGCGGGGGCTCGCTCAAGCGGACCCTCGTCGATCGGGGGCCGGTGATCGTGATCGAGCGGGATGGGGTCGTGCGGCGACTGCTCGTGGCACAGATCGAGCGGGCGGGGGCGCTGTGTTACCCGAGCGACGACCTGAAGAGCGCGCTCCGGCTGCTCGCGGCGGAGCCCCGGGTGAGCAGCGTGATGGTCGATTTCGCGCTCGCGGGTGGTGAGATGGCGAGCTGGGTCGAAAAGATCCGAGCCGAGCGGCCCGATGTCCAGCTGATCGGGACCGGCGGCATCGGCGCCGAATCGGAGCTGCTCGCCAAGGGCGTCTCGAGGGTCCTGCGAAAGCCCTGGCGGATCAACGACCTGATCGACGCCCTCGACCATTGATCCGCTGTGCCGGAAGCCGCGCCATCGCGCCATCGCGCCGGCGCTCCAGGCTCGCGGCCTCACGCCCGCTTCCATCCGCCGCGAATGAACGACAGGCCGAAGTACCACGCCGGATACGCGAGCGAGATCTCGCGCAGTCCGATGCTCCGTGTCCACTCGGACTGGCTGGTGCAGGCGGCGAGAGCGGCACACCAGAGCACACCGCCTGTCGCGAGGGCCCGCCGCAGGGAACGCGGCTCGAGCTTGCTCGGATAGAGATATTTGAGGGGCACGAAGACCGCGATCGAGAGCCCCGCGATCCACAGCGTCGAGTAGACCGGTCCCACGTCGAAGAGCCAGAGATAGATCGCGAGGATGTTCCAGTAGGACGGGAAGCCGAGGAAGAAATCGTCCTCCGTCTTCGCATCGACCTGCGCGAAGCCGATCGCGCTCGCCAGCACCGGGGCGACGAGCCAGGCGGGATGCAGCGCAAATCCGCCGGCCCAGAGGAAGAACACTGGCACGATCACGTAGTTCAGATAGTCGACGATGTCGTCGAGCCGCCGGCCGTCGATTTCCGGGACGTGCTCGGCGACGCGCGCCGATCGCGCGAGCGTGCCGTCGACCGCGTCGATCACGAGGGCGGCGAGCATCAGGTAGCTGGCCAGGGGCATTCGGTCGGTCGCGATCGCGATCAGCGCGAACAGGGCGATCGCGGCGCCGCTCGCCGTGAACAGGTGCACCGCCCAGGCGATCCATCTCGAGCGCTGTGCACCCAACGACACGTTCCTCTTGAATGGACGGACCGATGTGACGGACCGATTCCGGTCGAAGGGCCCGGCCGCCACGCGGACCATATCAGAGCCGCTATGCTGGCCGGCGCATGGAAGCCCGGTCGCTGCGATCGAATCGTGAGGAGGGGAGCGAGGGCTCGGCGCACGCGGGCGGCGTGCGTGCGACACGCCTCGAGGCGGCTGTGGAATGGGCCGCCGGCCTCGATTGGGCTGCGGCGCTGGCGCCGTCGCCGCTTCGGCTCGCGACGTCTTGTTGTGGCATGGCGATCGCTCAGGGCGGCGATTTCTTCGAGGTCCTCGGATCGGCGCCTCCCGCCGCGTCGGGTCGCGCCGCCGATCTGCTGATCGTCGCGGGCACGCTCACGCGCCGCCAATTGCCCTCGCTGCTCGAGCTCTATGCGCGGATGGTCGAGCCGCGTTGGGTCATGGCCTGGGGCGCCTGCGCGATCTCGGGTGGCCCCTACGACAACTATGCGACGATCTCGGGGCTTTCACGGATCCTGCCCGTCGATCTCGTGGTACCGGGCTGTCCGCCCGCGCCGCAGGCCCTGCGCGACGCGCTCGAGGCGCTTCGGTCGGGCGGTCCGAGAAGGCGGCGACTCGCGTCAAGCGGCGCGGTGGGACAGCCGATCGGGGGGCTGGAACCGTTCGGGACACCGGGCGCTCCGAATCCGGACAGTCTGGCGTGAATTTCGAGTCGCCGCTTCGGCGCTCGGAGGGGGAATGATGTCGGTCGATGTGCAGCTGCCTTCGCTGGGTGAGAGCATTCTCGAGGGAACCGTGTCCCGCTGGCTGGTGGGCGAGGGGGAGATGGTCGAGATCGATCAGCCGATCGTCGAGGTGACGACGGACAAGGTCGACGCCGAGATTCCCTCGCCGGTGGCGGGCATGATCGAGCAGATCCTCGTGCGCGAGGGCGACGTCATCGCGATCGGTGCCGTGCTCGCGCGCGTCGATCCCGATGCGAAGGCTGCTGCGACGCCGCCGCGCGAGGCGGCCAAGGTGCCGCAGCCCGCTTCGGCGAGTCAGCCCGCCACGAGGTCGGTACCGACGCCGACCCCCGCACTGGCTCCAACACCCGCGTTCGCCCGAGCCGAGGCGACCGCCGTGCCCGCGACGCCCGTCGCGCGCCGCATGGCGGAAGGCGCAGAGATCGACCTGCGCGAGATCAAGGGAACCGGAAGCGCCGGTCGTGTCACCAAGGACGACGTCGTGCGCCACCAGGGGCCCGCTGCGCCGATGGCCGCCCATGCCTCGCCGGCCGCCCTCGCGCCGGCCGTCGCCGCTCCGGCGCCGCCTCGGAGCGCGCAGGCCGCTGGCCCCGCGAAGCGCAATCCGTTCGGCTACCAGCTCGCCCCCGGCGACCGCGTGGTCCCGATGTCACCGATGCGCCGCATCATCGCCGAGCACATGGTCTACTCGAAGCGCACGAGCCCCCATGTCGGGACCGTCGCCGAGGTCGACCTGTCGGCCGTCGTGCGCCTGCGGAGCCAACACAAGAAGGCCTTCGAGAAGAGCACGGGGATCGCGTTGACCTTCCTGCCCTTCGTCGTCTACGCGACCGTCCGCGCGCTGCGCGACTTCCCGGCCCTGAACGCCTCGGTCGTCGACGACTCGATCGTCGAGAAGCAGGACATCCATCTCGGTGTCGCGACCGAGACCGAGAAGGGCCTGGTCGTCCCCGTCGTGCGCCACGCCGATCGCCTCTCGCTCTCGGGGACGGCGATCGCGATCAACGACCTCGCGACCCGCGCCCGCGAAAAGAAGCTCTCCGCCGACGATCTGAAGGGCGGGACGTTCACGGTCTCGAACCCCGGCCGCCAGGGCAACCTCTACGGCTTCGCGATCATCAACCAGCCCCAGGTCGGGATCCTGCGCATGGGCGAGATCGCGAAGCGCGCGGTCGTGCGGACCCTCGAGGGCGAGGACGCGATCGTGATCCGGACGATGATGTACCTCTCGCTCTCCTACGATCACCGCGCGGTCGACGGTGCGCCGGCGAACGGCTTCC
>JANMTD010000292.1:0-9323 GCA_031390075.1 Deltaproteobacteria bacterium
CCCGGTCGGGCCTCGCGGGCGCAATCGGAGTGACCGGCGCGCAGCACGCCGCCCGCCCATCGCCGAGCCCCCCGACGCGTCCGGTCCGACACTGAGCACCGCGAGGCCCGACCGGGCCACCCGGCACGACGCCCGCCTCGACCCCGCGCGCCCTCGACGTCAGAAGCGGGAGAAGAAGTCGTTCCCCTTGTCGTCGACGATGATGAAGGCCGGGAAATCCTCGACCTCGATCCGCCAGACCGCCTCCATGCCGAGATCCTCGTACTCCTCGATCTCGACCTTCTTGATGCAGTTCTGGGCGAGGATCGCCGCGGGCCCCCCGATCGAGCCGAGATAGAAGCCGCCGTGCTTTGCGCAGGCGTCGGTCACCTGCTGCGAGCGGTTGCCCTTCGCGAGCATGACCATCGAGCCGCCCTCTGCCTGGAAGAGATCGACGTAGGCGTCCATGCGCCCCGCCGTCGTCGGCCCGAAGGAGCCCGAGACGTAGCCCTGCGGCGTCTTCGCTGGGCCGGCGTAGTAGACGATGTGATCCTTGAAATACTGCGGCAGTCCTTCGCCGCGATCGAGGCGCTCCTTCAGCTTCGCATGCGCGATGTCGCGGGCGACGATGATCGTCCCCGACAGCAGGAGCTGCGTCGTCACCGGGTACTGCGAGAGATCCGCCCGGATCTCCGCCATCGGCCGATCGAGATCGATCCTCACCGGCTCGCGCGTCAGCTCGTGGGCCACGAGATCGGGCATGAAACGCGCCGGATCCGTCTCGAGCTGCTCGAGGAAGACACCCTTCTTCGTGATCTTGCCGAGGATCTGGCGGTCCGCCGAGCACGAGACGCCGATCCCGACCGGGCACGAGGCGCCGTGGCGCGGCAGGCGGATGACGCGCACGTCGTGGCAGAAGTACTTGCCGCCGAACTGGGCGCCGATCCCGACTTCGCGCGTCAGCTGCAGGATGATCTCCTCGAGCTCGACGTCGCGGAATGCCCTGCCATGAACGTTGCCCGAGGTCGGGAGATGATCGAGATAGCGGCAGCTCGCGAGCTTGACGGTCTTGAGCGTCATCTCGGCCGAGGTTCCGCCGATCACGACGGCGAGGTGATAGGGCGGGCAGGCGGCGGTGCCGAGCAGCTTGATCTTCTCGCGGAAGTACTTCTTGATCGACTCGGGATTGAGGAGGGCCTTCGTCTCCTGGAAGAGCAGCGATTTATTGGCCGAGCCGCCGCCCTTGGTGATAAAGAGAAACTTGTACTCGTCGCCGCTCGTCGCGAAGAGGTCGAGCTGGGCCGGCAGGTTCGAGCCCGTGTTCTTCTCGTCGTACATGTTGAGGGGGGCGAGCTGGCTGTAGCGGAGGTTCGTCTCGGTGTACGTCTTGTGGATGCCGCGGGAGAGGGCCTCCTCGTCGCTGCCGGCGACCCAGACGTCCTGGCCCTTCTTGCCCATCACGATGGCGGTGCCCGTGTCCTGGCAGGAGGGCAGGATCATGCCAGCCGAGACGTTGGCGTTCTTCATCAGCTCGAGCGCCACGAAGCGGTCGTTGTCGGAGGCCTCGGGGTCCTCGAGGATCTTGGCGAGCTGGGCCAGGTGGCCGGGGCGGAAGAGGTGGGAGACGTCACGGATCGCCTGGGCGGCCAGTACGGTCAGGGCCTCGGGGTCGATTTTCAGGATCTCCCGGCCGTCGACCTCCAGGGTCGACACGTGCTGGTCGGTCAGCTTCCGATACGGTGTCTCATCGTGACCCAGCTCGAAGAGCTCCTGGAAATGGAAATCGGCCATCGAATCGTCTCCGTTTGTGGGGCGCCGAGCGTAGCTTGTCACCACGGGGCTCAGCTCGCCGGCCCAGGGTGCCGAATGGAAATCGGCGCGTGATCCGCCAGTGAACCTGACGATGCCGGAGCTGGTCTCTATGATGGGAGGAATGATGCGCCCTAGCCTCGTCTGCGTCCCTCGGATCTCGAACCCCGATCGAACCCGCGCGCCCCGCCGCTTGCCCGCCGGGATGGCCGCCCGGATGGCCGCTCAAATGGCCGGAGTCGTGGCGCTCGTGTGCGTCGGAATGGCCGGGCCCTCCGGGGCCCAGATGTTCACGCCCCCGGAGCTCGACTGCCCGCACAGCTGGGAGCTGATCCAGAACCTGCTCAAGCGTCACATCAGCTTCCGCGCCCTCAATCCCGAGCTGCGCGAGCGCGCCATCGATACCTACATCGAGCGCATCGACCCGTCGAAGTCGCTCTACCTCTCGGACGAGGTCAAGCGCCTGCGCGGCCGGCTCGTCGGCGTCTTCTTCGCGGTGCAGAACGGCGAGTGCCAGGTCCTCGACGACATCCAGGTCGACCTCGCGAGTCGCTATGCGCGGATGGAGAAGGACGTTCGCGAGTTCGTGTCGAGCCCGAGCTACGCCCTCGATACCGACGTGCGCCTGATTCTCGATCCGGAGAAGCGCGGCCATCCCCAGGACGAGACCGCGCGCCTCGACCTGGTCCATCGCCTCGTGCATTTCCAGATCTCGAACTACCTCTCGAGCGACATGGATCTCGCCCAGGCCAAGGAGCGCCTGATCCACCGCTACGAGCTCATGACCAAGCAGGCGAAGGAGGTCAAACCGCGCGACACCTACGCCGAGTTCCTGAACGCCTTCGCCGGCGCCCTCGACCCCCACTCGACCTACTACACGCCCGAAGCCGTCGAGGATTTCGAGATCCAGATGAGCCTCTCGCTCGACGGGATCGGCGTCGCGCTTTCGTCGAAGGACGGCTACTCGGTCGTGGAGCGCGTCATCCCGGGCGGGGCGACGGACAAGCTCGGCGTGCTCGAGCCCGGCGACAAGATCATCGCCGTCGGTCAGCAGGGCGAATCGCCGGTCGACATCATCGACCTGCCGCTTCGCGACGTCGTCGCGATGATCCGCGGCAAGCGCGGCACGAAGGTCCGGCTCACGGTCCTGCGCCAATCCGACGAGACCAGCCGCTTCGACGTCGAGATCGAGCGCGACGAGGTCACGATCGAAGACGCCGCCGCAACCCTCGAGTTCCAGGACGTCACGGTCGGCGGCAAGAAGCGAAAGCTCGCCGTCCTCGACCTGCCGACCTTCTACGGAGACCAGGATCCCTCCAAGCGCCAGAGCGGTCGCGACGTGCGCGACCTGCTGCGGCAGGTCCAGGAGGCGAAGGCCGACGGCCTGCTGCTCGACCTCTCGCGCAACGGCGGCGGCAAGCTCGAGAGCTCGGTCGAGATCGCGGGGCTCTTCATCCGGCAGGGGGGCGTCGTGGCGGTGAAGGACGTCTTCTCGGACGTCCAGGTGCTGGCCGACCAGGATGCCGAGATCGCCTACTCGGGGCCGCTCGTGATCTTGACCTCGCGCATCACGGCTTCCGCTTCGGAGATCGTGGCCGGCGCGATGAAGGACTACGGGCGCGCCGTGATCGTCGGCGACGACCACACCTTCGGCAAAGGCACGGTCCAGAGCTTCGTCCACCAGCCCGGCCGCCTCGGCGCCATCAAGGTGACGACGGCGCTCTTCTTCCGGCCGGGCGGCACCTCAACGCAGCACGACGGTGTCGCGGCCGATGTCGTGCTCCCCTCGCTCTTCGCGACCGACGACCTGGGCGAGCGCTACACGCCCTACTCGCTGAAGACGCAGGTCATCCCGTCCTTCCTCGGGGTGCTCGGGCGCATCTCGAACGTGCCCCACGGCGATTGGAAGCCGATCGACGCCAACGTGCTGGCCGAGCTCCAGCGCCGCTCCACCGCGCGCATCATTGGCAACGAAGAGTTCATCGAGATCAACGAGAAGCTGGCCAAACGCGCCCAGGAAGACGACGTGATCCACCTCGCCGAGTTCATCAAGGAACGCGAGGAAGAAGAGGCCGAGATCGAAGCCAAGGACGGGATCGCGGTGAAGGCGATCAAGCCCGACGCGAAGGGAGCGAGCCAACCCGCTCCGGCCGCCGCGAAAGCAAAACCCGCGGTCGAAGAAGAAAAGCCCGAGCCGACGCCCCAGCGCGTGGAAGCACTGCGCATCCTCGGCGACCTGGTCGAGCTCCAGCACACGGATCCCGCGACATGGCACGCACAGCAGTCGGCACCCTCCTCGGCCTCGCTTTCATCGCCGCCGTGATCTGGAGCGCCTTCGAGGCGACCCAGGTCCAGTGCGAGATCTGCGTGGACTACAAGGGCCGTTCGGCCTGCTCGACGGCCCAGGCGGTGGACGTCCTCCAGGCCGAGGCGCAGGCCCTCTCCGGCGCCTGCTCCCAGGTGACCGGCGGGGTCACCGAAACCCTCGAATGCGATCGCACGCCGCCGGCGAGCCGCCGCTGCACCGGGTAGGGAAAGCATTTCGGGAGAAATCCCGAGCCACGCATCCAATCCTCATGCAAAGCTCCGCTCCGGTCGAAACAGGCCTGCGGGGAGGGCAGACCTCCCGCGTCGACCCGACGCCGCCGCTCGGACTTGCGAAGAGGGACTCGTTGATGAGCAATCGACTCGCCAGCTATCTGAAGGCGTCCGAGGGTGACCTCCCGACGATGCCCGCCGTCGCGAGCCAGGTCATCCAGGCCGTCGACGATCCCGATAGCTCGATCGAGGACATCCGCAGGCTGATCGAGAAGGACGCCGCGATCGCGGCCCGGATCCTCAAGATCTCGAACTCCGCCCTCTACGGCTTCCCGAGCGAGATCCAGAGCCTCTCCCACGCGATCTCGCTGCTCGGCACGATGACCGTCCGCAATCTCGTGCTCGCCGCCTCGATGAAGGAGACCTACAAGAAATTCGGGCTGCTCGAGAAGCTGCTCTGGCAGCACTCTTCGCTGTCGGGCCCGGTCGCCGCGATGCTCGCCCGCTACGGCACGGTCGGCGTCGATCCCGACGTCGCCTTCACCGCCGGCCTGATGCACCACATCGGGAAGACCGCCCTCGCCAACAGCCACCGCAGCGAGTACGAGCGCGTGATGGCGACCGTCTACAACGAGGGCCGCAGCTTCTCGGAGGTCGAGAACGAGGTCTTTGGCTTCAGCCACGCCGAGCTCGGGGCCGCCGTCGTCAAGCAATGGGGGCTGCCGGATACCCTGATCCTCACGATCCAGCACCACCACAGCCCCGGAAAGCTCGCCGAGCTCGACGACCACGTGGCGCGGCTGTGTGCGCTGACCACGATCACCAGCAATTGCCTCTCGAAGCTCGGCGTCGGGCGATCACGCCCGATCGACGACCTGGACCTCGCCGCCATGCCCGCCTGGGCCTTCCTGGACCTCTCCGAGAGCGACGTCGATCCGATCCTCGAGCGCTGCGCCGACCGGGTCAAGGAAAGCCAGGATCTGGTCGGCTGAACGCGTCCGCCCGCGCCTGACCGCGCCCCCCCGCTGCGCTCTGCTAGCCTCCCGCCCCGCGCCACGACCCGGAGACGAGAGGAAATGCGATGAGCCTCGACGAGAGCGTGAGACAGGAAATTGCCGAGCTGGTCGGCACGAACGACGTGGTGCTCTTCATGAAGGGCAACCGACAGCAGCCCCAATGCGGCTTCTCGGCGACGGTCGTCGGCATCCTCGACGCGATGCTGCCCGAGTACAAGACAGTGGACGTGCTCTCGGCGCCGCACATCCGCGAAGGCATCAAGAGCTATTCGTCGTGGCCAACGATTCCGCAGCTCTATGTGAAGGGCGAGTTCGTCGGCGGCTGCGACATCATCCAGGAGATGTACGGCTCGGGCGAGCTCTTCGAGACCCTGGGCCTCGAGCCCGTCGCGTCGACCCGTCCTCGCATCGAGGTCACGCCGGCTGCGCTGCGCGCGCTCGCGGCGGCAGCGGCCGAACACGGTGGCGGCGGTCGCGAGCTGCATATTTCCGTCGACGCGCATTTTCAATCGAATCTCTCGATCGCGCCGCGCAGCCGCGCCGATGTCGAGGCGATTTGCGAGGGCCTCGTGCTGCTGCTCGACCCGATCTCCGCGTCCCGTGCGGACGGCATCACGATCGACGTGGCGGATACGCCGAACGGACAGGCCTTCCACGTCGACAATCCGAATTCGCCGCGGGTCCGGCCGATGTCGGTGCGCGACCTCGAGACGCTGATCGACTCGGGCGAGCGCTTCGAGCTCCTCGACGTGCGCACGCCCGAGGAGCGGGCGATCGCCGCGATCCCCGGCGCCGCGCTGCTCAACGAAACCGAGGCCGCTCGCATCGAGTCGCTCCCCCGCGATACGAAGCTCGTGCTCCACTGCCACCATGGCGGCCGCTCGCAACAGGCGGCCGAGCAGTTCGTCTCGCTCGGCTTCTCGCAGGTCTGGAACGTCGTCGGCGGCATCGACGCGTGGAGTCAGGAAGTCGACCCCGACGTCCCGCGTTACTGACACGCGCGCAGTCCCCGGAGCAACACAGATGGCACTCCAGATCATCAACGCAGGTCCGAACCCCGTCGACGTCGCCGAGCAGATCCGGCGCGCGATCGCCGAGGCGCTTCCGCAGGCCGCGATCGCGGTGCGACCCCAGGGCCCGGGGCATTTCGAGATCGACGTGACCGACGCCGCCTTCGCGGGCAAGCCGCGGGTCCGCCAGCAACAGCTGGTCTACGGCGCGATCGCCCACCTGATGGCGGGCGCGAATCCGCCCGTCCACGCCGTCGACCGCCTGGACTGCCGCGTTCCCTGAACGCCCGCTGTGCCTTAATCAGCACAGTTCGGATCGATGTGAGCGAAAATAAGCCGATTCGTTTGATTTGATACCCAGATCGGATTAGAACTGCGCAGTTCGAACGACTGCGCACTCACGTCTCGGAGTCTCCTCTTCGGATGGTGGTGCGGCCATCCGCGACCCCTGCGAAGGGTCGCCCGAGGACCCAGCGCACGATGTCAGACTCCACGCGAAACCGCCCCGCCCGCTCGCCTCTTCACGCAATCCGCCCTGGAATGCTCGTCCCGCCCGGCCTCCTGCTCGCAATCGCGTGCTGGCCGCCGGCGGCGAGCGCGGCCGACGGTCTCGACTCCGGCAATACCGCCTGGGTGCTGACGTCGACGGCGCTCGTGCTCTTCATGACGATCCCGGGGCTCGCGCTCTTCTACGGCGGGCTCGTGCGGCAGAAGAACGTGTTGTCGGTGCTGATGCAGTGCCTCGCGTTGACGGCCCTGCTCTCGCTCGTCTGGCTCGTCGTCGGTTACTCGCTCGCCTTCGATGCGACGGGGATGGCGGCCGGCCAGGGCGGGCGTGCTGCCTTCATCGGCGGTCTCGGCCGCGTGATGCTCGCCGGCGTCGGGTCCGAGACGCTCTTCGGCTCGATCCCCGAGGTTCTCTTCTTTGCGTTCCAGTGCACCTTCGCCGTCATCACGCCGGCCCTGATTCTCGGCGCCTTCGCGGAACGCATGCGCTTCTCGGCCGTGCTGCTCTTCTCCGCCCTCTGGCTCATCGTCGTCTACGCGCCGATCTGCCACATGACCTGGGGCGGTGCCGGTGGCCATTTCGCCGACCTCGGCGTCTTCGATTTCGCCGGCGGAATCGTCGTCCACATCACCGCGGGCGTCGCCGCGCTGGTCGCCTGCATCGTGATCGGCCCGCGCCAGGGCTACCCGAAGACCCCCATGCCGCCGCATAACCTGACCATGTGCGTCACGGGGACCGGCATGCTCTGGGTCGGCTGGTACGGATTCAACGGCGGCTCGGCCCGCGCCGCGAACGGCAGCGCCGCGATGGCGATCGCCGTGACCCACATCTCCGCCTCGGCGGCCGCGATCACCTGGATGGCGATCGAGTGGCGCAAGCACTCGAAGCCCTCGGTCCTCGGCATCGCCACCGGTGCGGTCGCGGGCCTCGCCGCCGTGACACCGGCCGCCGGCGTCGTGGGCCCCGTCGGCGCCCTCGCGATCGGCATCACGTCGGGCTTCGTGTGCTACCAGGCCTCGACCGCCCTGAAGCACTGGCTGGGCTACGACGACAGCCTCGACGTCTTCGGCGTCCACGGAGTCGGCGGATTCGTCGGGACGGTGCTCGCGGGCGTCTTCGGCGCCTCCGCCTTCGGCGGCAACCAGGTCGACCTCGCCATCGGCAGCCAGGTCGGCAAGCAGCTCTACGCGGCGCTGGCGACCGCCGCGTGGTCCGCCGTCGCGACCTTCGTGCTCCTCAAGCTGGTCGACGCCCTCGTCGGTCTCCGGGTCCACGAAGAGGCGGAATCGGCCGGTCTCGATCTCGCCCTCCACGACGAGCGCGGATACAACCTCTAGAAACCTCCTCTAGAATCCGCGCGAACCACCACCATTCAGGACCGGAGCATCGCCATGATCGCGACCCCGCCCGTATTCGCGTCCCTCACCCCGGAGATGAAGTCCCGCCTCGACCGCTTCCGCGACGAGCACGCGGGCGAACCGATCGGCGGGGTCGGCGGCCGGATCCTGCTGGAAGACGAGAACGTCCGGATCTGGGAGCTCATCCTCGAGCCCGGCCAGGCGAGTGATCTGCACCGCCACGACCACGACTACTACCTCGTGATCTTCGAGGGCGACCAAGTGGCGGGCGTGGCGCCGAAGGGATCGGGCGTCGACTCGTTCGTCGGCGTCGTGCCCAAGGACGGCAACACCGTCGCGATTCCGAAGGGCGCCGTCGAGTGGGCCTACAACGTCGGCCAGACGCGCTACCGCGAGATCATCGTCGAGCTGAAGAAGAGCTGAGCTGGCGGTTCCCCGCCTAATAACCCTCGTTCGGGTCGACACGGTAGGCGAGAGGCTCCCCCCGCTCGAAGCGGCCGAGGTTCTCGAGGAACCGCTCGAGGATCACCGGATTCGAGTCCGATCCGCTCCAGGAGATGTGCGCCGAGAGGCGGACGCGCGGGTGCGTGTACATCCAATGGCCTTCGGGCAACGGCTCGGGGTCGACGCAGTCGAGGCTGGCGCGGCCGATCCGCCCGCTCTCGAGCGCGCGCCGGAGCGCGTCCTGATCGACGAGTCCGCCGCGGGCGATGTTGACGAGGTGGGCGCCCGGCCTGACGCAGGCGAAGGTATCGTCGTCGAAGAGATGGCGTGTCGCCTTCGTCTCGGGCGCCGCGATCACGATGTGGTCGGCGTCCCCGAGCAGCGACGGCAGATCGAAAGCCATCTCGACGCCCGCGATCGGGCTCGGCGCGCGGCTGCGCCGCAGCGCCCGCACTCGCATCTCGAAGGGCAGCGCGCGCCGCGCGATCGCCTGCGCGATGCCGCCGAAGCCGACGAGGGCGAGCGTTCGACCGGCGAGGGTGCCGAGGTCCGCGCGGTGCCAGACGGGGGGCGGCGCCGAGAGCCAGTGCTCGAGCAGGCGCTTCTCGGCCTCGAGCAGCACGGCGATGACCCACTCCGAGATCGCCTTCGCGGAGGCGCC
>JANMTD010000303.1:0-2990 GCA_031390075.1 Deltaproteobacteria bacterium
TTGGTCGGCTCGTCGAGGATGATGAAGTTCGACGGATGGCGCAGGAACTTCGCGAGCTGGAGGCGATTGCGCTCACCGCCCGAGAGGCGGCCGACGGGCGTCTGCTGGATCGAGCCGCTGAAGAGGAAGCGAGCGAGGTAATGCCGGACGGAGAGCGTTTTTTCACCGTAGAGGATCACGTCGGAGCCGTCGGCGACCTCCTCGTAGACCGTGAGCTCGTCGCGCAGGGATTGACGCGTCTGGTCTACATAACAGAAGCGCGTGGTCTCCCCGAGCTCGATCGTGCCCGAATCCGGCTCTTCGCGGCCGACGATCATGTCGACGAAGGTCGTCTTGCCGAGGCCGTTGGCGCCCGTGACGCCGATGATCGCGCCCGGCGGTAGATCGAAATCGAAGTCCGCGAGCAGCACCTTGTCGCCGTAGGCCTTGTTCACGCCCCGCATCGTCACGACCTTGGCCCCGAGTCGCGGACCGAAGGGAATGCGGAGCTCGAGCTCCTCGGAGGGCTGGATCTTGCTCGCCTTCTCGACGAGATCCTCGTAGGCCGTGATCCGCGCCTTCGATTTCGTGCGGCGGGCCTGGGGCGTGGAGCGGATCCATTCGAGCTCGCGCGCGACCGCCTTCATCAGGTTGGCGTCGGTGCGGTCCTGCACGTCCTGCTGCTTCTCCTTCGCCGCGAGGAAATCGGAGTAGTTGCCCTCGTAGGCGCGCACCGCGCCCTGGGTCACCTCGAGCATGCGCGTGGCGACGCGGTCGAGGAAATAGCGGTCGTGGGTCACGAGCACGTAGGTCCCCGAATAGCTCGCCAGGAACGTCTCGAGCCAGGCCACCGTGTCGGCATCGAGGTGGTTCGTCGGCTCGTCGAGGATCAGGATGTCGGGATGGGCCAGCAGCTCCTTGCAGAGCGAGACCCGCCGCCGCTCGCCGCCGGACAGCGTGCGCACGATCCGGTCGCCGGGCGGAAGGCGCAGCGCACCCATCGCGGCGCCGATGCGGGCGTCGAGGGCGGCGGGATCCATGGCGTCGCGGTGTTCGAGGGCTTCCTGGACCTCGCCCTGCTCGGAGAGCAGCGCGTTCGTCTTGTCCTCGTCGGCGAGGATCTCGGGATCCTCCCAGGCCTTCAGGATCTGGTCGTAGCGCGAGAGCAGCGTCCGGATCTCGCGAACGGCCTCCTCGACGTTGTCGAGTACGGTCTTGTCGAAGTCGAGCTCGGGCTCCTGCGAGACGTAGCCGACGGTCGCGCCCTTCGCGATCACGAGCTGGCCGTCGTACTCGCGGTCGCGGCGCGCAATGATGCGCATCAGCGTCGACTTGCCGACCCCGTTGACGCCGAGCACACCCACGCGATCGCCCGGGGCGAGGCTGAACGACGCGCCGGAGAGGATCGTCCGATCGCCGAAGCGGCGCCCGAGATCCTTCGCCATCAGGACCGGCTGGCCCGGATTGAGTCCCTTCATCTGGCTTCCTTCTAGCGCGAGCTAGCGCGAGAGCGCGCGGCTCACGATCTCGTAGACGTCTTTTGAAAGCGACGGCTGACCCGCGATCCGCTCGAGCTCGCCCTGCATCGCGCGCTGGCGGCCGTCGTCGTAGCGCCGCCAATCGTTGAAGGCGGAGACGAGGCGCGAGGCGAGCTGCGGATTCTTGCCGTCGAGGGCGAGCACCGCATCGGCGAGGAACGCGTAACCGCCGCCGCTGGCATCGTGGAAGCGCACCGCGTTCGCCGACGAAAAAGCCCCGACGAGCGCACGCACGCGATTGGGATTGCCGAGGTTGAAATCCTCGTGCCGCGAGAGGGCCTGCACCCGCGCGAGAGCGTCTGGCCGCGACGAGGTCGCCTGGATCGTGAACCACTTGTCGAGCACGAGGGGGTCGCTGCGAAAGCGCGCGTGAAAATGCGCGAAGGCCTCTTCGCGCCGCGGATGGGCGTGGTCGGCGAGGACGAAGAGCGCGCCCTGCGCGTCGGTCATGTTGTCGGCGGCGGAGTACTGGGAGTAAGCAGCCTCGATCGCCCGCTCGCTGCCGGTCCAGGCGAGGAAACGAAGCACGGCATTGCGCAATCGCCGGCGATCGATCTGCTCCCGCTCGTGGCGGTAGGCGCCTTGCGGGGCGAGCTCCGCATGCAGTGACCAGAGCTTCTCCGAGTGCGTCTGCGCGAGCCAGCAGCCGAGCCTCTCGCGAACGTCGTGGATCGCATCCGGATCGATGACCGGCAGCTCCTGGGCGATCACCTTCTCGGCCGGCAGCGTGATGGCGAGCGCGCGCAGGGAGCCGTCGAGCGCCCCGTCGCCGAGCACCCGCGACCAGGCCTCCGCATAGCGCGCGACCCCCGTGCTCCGCTCGAAATCAGCGGGCGCGATCGCCGCCGAGACGAGCAGCGAGATCGCCAGCTTCTCGCCGGCGTCCCAGCGGTTGAAGGCGTCGTCGTCGTGGGCCATCAGGAAGGCGAGCTCTTCGGGGCTGCGCTCCATCTCGAGCCGCACCGGCGCGGAGAAGCCGCGCAGCACCGACGCCACCGGTCGCTCGCCGACGTCCTCGAAAACGAAAGCCGCCTGTGCGTCGCGGAGCTCGAGCACCCGCGTCGTCGCGGCGTCAAGCTGGCCCGCGGCGGGATCCCCCGCGAGTCGGAGCGGCAGCGCACGACCCTGCGAGCCGAGGAGGCCGACGGCGACGGGCAGATGAAGGGGCTTTCGCTCCGCGGCACCCGGACTCTCGAAGGCGATCGCGGGGTAGTCCTGGGCGAGATGCAGCGTGTAGCGGCGATTCGCGGCGTCGTATTCGCCCCGGGCGCGCAGCCGCGGGGTCCCCGGCTGGAGATACCAGCGCTCGAATTGCGCGAGATCCCGCCCATTCGCGTCGGCGATCGCCGCCCGAAAATCGTCGCAGGTCACGGCCTGCCCGTCGTGGCGCTCGAAATAACGATCCATGCCCTGTCGAAAGCCCTCGTCGCCGACGAGGGTCGCCAGCATGCGGATCACCTCGGCGCCCTTCTC
>JANMTD010000336.1:0-11668 GCA_031390075.1 Deltaproteobacteria bacterium
CGGCGCCCTTCTCGTAGACGGTCGCCGTATAGAAATTGTCCATCGAGATATAGGACTCGGGGCGGATCGGGTGGGCCATCGGCCCTTCGTCCTCGGAGAACTGGCGCGCGCGCAGCTGCTTCACGCTGTCGATGCGCTCGACGGCCTGCGAGCGCATGTCCTCGCTGAAGCGCTGGTCCCGGTAGACGGTGAGACCTTCCTTGAGCGTCAGCTGGAACCAGTCGCGGCAGGTGACACGATTGCCGGTCCAGTTGTGGAAGTACTCGTGGGCGATCACGGTCTCGATGCCCTCGTAGTCGTCGTCGGTCGCGGTCTCGGGCCGGGCCAGCACGAACTTCGAGTTGAAGACGTTGAGCCCCTTGTTCTCCATCGCGCCCATGTTGAAATCGTTGACCGCGACGATCATGTAGACGTCGAGGTCGTACTCCCGGCCGAAACGCTCCTCGTCCCAGCGCATCGAGCGCTGCAGGGAGCGCAGCGCGTGCTCGCAGCGGTCGAGGTTCTGGGGCTCGACCCAGATCTCGAGGCGCACGCGCCTGCCGCCTTGGGTCGCGAAATCGCCGGCGTGGCAGCGCAGGTCGCCGGCGACGAGGGCGAAGAGGTAGCTCGGCTTCGGAAAGGGATCCTGCCAGCGTACGCGCCTTCGCCCGCTCGGGAGCATCTCCTCACCGACCCGATTGCCGTTCGAGAGCAGGACGGGGTATTTCGCCGGGTCGGCCTCGATCGTGACCGAATAGCGTGCCATCACGTCCGGGCGGTCGAGGAAGAACGTGATCCGCCGGAATCCCATCGCCTCGCACTGGGTGCAGAAGTTCCCGCTGCTCTTGTAGAGGCCTGAGAGGCGCGTGTTGGTCTCGGGATGGACGCGCACCCGGGTTCGCAGCTCGAAACGGGCCGGCGGTCGGAAGAGCGTGAGCTTGTCGTCCTCGATCTGGTATTCGCCGGTCGCGAGCAGGCGGCCGTCGATGGCGATCTCGAGCAGCTCGAGATCCTCGCCGTCGAGGACGAGGGGACGCACGTCGTCCGGGGCGGCATCGCTGCGCCGCACGTCGAGCCGGGCGTCCACGAAGGTCTCGGACTCGCCGAGATCGAAGGCGAGGTCGACGGAATCGATCCGGTAGTCGGGCGGGCGGTAGGCGCTGCGCAGGATCGACGTCGGTTTGGCATCCCCCATCACTGTCGCCCTCCTCTCGCCCTCTCCCGTGACCTCCGCGGATTGGTCGGCTGCGCAAAGTAGGAATTGGCGCTTCCCGGTGCAAGGCAGTAGCTTGCGCGCTCGCCCGGGAGTGATCGTGAAGCCGCCCGTTTCAAGCTCCCTGACCCCCTCCGCGACCACCGTTCCCGCGCCGCCCCCTGCCCTCCCGCGAGGCGGAATCCGACGACCCGGATCGACGCTCCAAGCCGGGCTGTCCCTCGCGCTTCTCGCGCTGGCGCTCATATGCCTCGCCTGTACCAGTGCGGGCGGCCCTCGCGGCCGCGTCCTGCGAGTCGGTGTCGCACCGAACTATCCCCCCGTCGTCTACGAGCAGGACGGCGAGATCGTCGGCATCGAGGCGGATCTGGCCCACGGCATCGGCGCTCGCCTCGGCCGCCGGATCGTCTTCGAGCGCTTCGAGGAGACCGAGCTCCTCGACGCCCTCGAGCGCGGCGATGTCGACGTCGTGATGAGTGGCCTTTCGATCACGCCGGAGCGCTCAGAACGCGTGGGCTTCGTCGTGCCCTACATGCACGCGGGCCAGCTCGCCCTGATCCGCTCGAGCGACCTCGGCCGCTTCGGCCGCATCCAGACGATCCGCCGCTCGGGGGCGCGGGTCGGGTACGTGTACGGCACGACCGGGGAGCGATTCGTCGCGACGGAGCTCGCGCGGGCCACGAGCTTCGGCTTCGACGACGTCGAGTCCGGGTTGCGCAGTCTGCGCGCCGGTCGCATCGATTTCTTCGTCCACGATGCGCCGACGATCTGGCGGGTCGCCGGCGATCCCCAGCAGCGCGACCTCCACGGCCTCTACCAGCTCCTCACCGAGGAGGAGCTCGCCTGGGCCGTTCGGCGCGACGATGCCGAGCTGAAGGCGCTGCTCGACGCGACGCTCGAGCAGTGGAAACGCGAGGGCGGGGTCGAGCCCATCATCGACCGCTGGATCCCCGTCCGCGTGACGATTCACTGACTTCGGACAGCCGCCGGGCCAGCTCGACCCTCAGCGCCGGCCGCGGGTCTCGAGCAATCGTTCGAAGATCCGGACCATCGTCTCGACCTCGTCGACGGGGACGAACTCGCGCGCCGTGTGGGCGAGCGCGATCGAGCCGGGGCCGAGCACGACGCTGGGGATGCCCGCACGCGAGAAGACGCCCGCATCCGTCCCGAACGCGACGGTCGCGACCCCGGCCGGAAGACCCACGGCTTCGAGCACTTCTCCGGTCGCGAGCACGGACAGCGAGTCCCGCTCGTTTCCCAGCGGCGGTTTCTCCTCGCGACAGGAATCGACCACGACCTCCCCGGCCAATCCGGCCTTCGCGAGGACATCTTCGAGCTCGCGCTGGATCGCCTCCGGCGGCTCCCCCGGCAGCGTCCGCCGGTCGACCCAGAGCCAGGCATCGTCGGGCACGATGTTCGGCGCCTGGCCGCCCCGTACGACGCCGATCGAGAGCGTCGCCGGTCCGAGATCGGGATGGGGCCGCTCGAGGAAGACGCGGGCGCTCGCCTCGATCGCGAGGATCGCCCGGGCGAGCAGCACGATGGCGTTTCGACCGGCCGTGGGATCCGAGCTGTGGCAGGCGCGGCCGTGGGCGCGGACGCGGGCGTGGACGACGCCTTTGTGGGCGTGGATCAAACGCAGACCCGTCGGCTCGGTCGCGAGGACCCAGTCGGGGCGGCGAGAGCCCAGCTCCTCGAGCACGTCGAAGGCCCCGGCGCTGCGGTGCTCCTCGTCGGACTCGCCGACCACGATGACGTTTCGCTTCAGTGTTCCGCGTGAGAGCACGCGGGCGAGCGCCTCGAGCAGGGCCGCCATACCGGATTTCGTGTCACAGGAGCCGCGCCCGAAGAGCCGGCCGTCCTGGATCACCGGATCGAAGGGATCGATCTCCATCCCGTCGACCGGCACCGTGTCGAGATGGCTCGCGACGAGGACCGTCTCGGCGTCGGCCCCCACGCGCGCCTCCGCAATCACGCTCGTGCGGCCCGCGCGGCCGATCAGGGACACGTCGAGCCCCATCCGCGAGAGCTCGGCCCCGACGAACTCCGCGATCCGCTGCTCGCCCACCATGTCGGCCGGCAGGTCGTCACGCCCCATCGGATTGACGGACGGGATCGCGACCAGGTCGCGGAGCAGACGAATGCTCGGGGAGAGGCCGCTCATGGAGCTCCAGGGTCGAGAAGGGCGCGAACAGCGGGAGTCTACCGGCCGCGGGCGCGGACGGCCAAAGCATGACAAGCTCGACCCGATCTGCGCCGTCCCGACGGGCCCGAGTGGATGAGGATCGGGGGACGATGCAATCCGGAGTCGCCGCGAACTTCCTGAGCGCCTTCGCCTTCAGCGTGATGACGATGTTCGTCAAGCTCGCCGGCGAGCGCATTCCGAGCCAGGAGATCGTCCTCGCGCGCTCGCTCGTGAGCGTCGCGATCAGCTATGTCCTGCTCCGGCGTGCGCAGATTCCGCCGTGGGGCAACGATCGACGCGGCCTCTGGCTGCGCGGGCTGACGGGATTCGCGGCCCTGTCCTGTGTGTACGCGGCGGTGACCCACCTGCCGCTCGCCGATGCGACGGTGATCCAATATCTGAATCCGACGTTCACGGCGCTGCTCGCGGGGCTGTTCCTCGGTGAGGTGATCACGCGTTCGAGCGTGGTCGCGACGGGTCTCTGCCTGCTGGGCGTCGTGCTCGTCGCGAGGCCGGAAGCGATCTTCGGGGCCGGTGCGGATTCCCTCGATCCGTTCTGGGTCGCGGTCGCCGTCGCCGGCGCGCTCGGGAGCGCCGTCGCGTACGTCGTCGTCCGCCGCCTCGGACAGACGGAACACCCGCTCGTCATCGTTTTCTACTTTCCGCTCGTCAACATTCCCGCCTCGCTGCCCTTCGTCGTGCGCGATTTCGTGTGGCCGGTCGGGATGGATTGGCTCTGGCTGATCGGAGTCGGTCTCGCGACCCAGGTCGGCCAGATGAGCCTGACCCAGGGGCTCATCGCGCTGCCCGCCGGGCAGGCGACCTCGTTGTCGTATCTGCAGGTCGTGTTCGCGGCGATCTGGGGTGTACTCGTGTTCGGCGAATGGCCCGACGCCACACGCTTCGTCGGTGGTGCCCTCGTGATCGCGGGCTCGCTCTGGGCCGCGCGCCAGGCCCGAGTCCCTGCTGCGATCCCCGACCCAGCGGTCGTCAGGCCGAGCTCGAACCCGGCTGCGGGCGCGTGAGCGCAGACTCCGACACCGCCCCGCGACGGCCTTCGGCGAGCGCCCGCCGCACGCTGCCCAGAAGCGCGGTCGGCGTCCGCACCCGATCCACATAGGCGAAGGCACCGGCTGCCCGCGCGAGCGGCCCCGCCTCGTCCGCCCCGGACGCGCCCCACACGACGACGGGAATCCGGCCTGTCGCCTGCGTCCGCGCCAGCTGGCGGCAGATCTCGAGGCCGTCGAGGCCCTCCAGGTCGAGATCGACGACGATGCAGGCGGGGGCGTCTTCGACGGCTCGGTGGAGCCCCGCCAGGGCGTCCGTCGCCTCGATCAGGTCGTGCTCATCTCGGCGCAGAAGGGCGCGTGCGCGCTCGAGAAAAACCCTCCGATCATCGATCAAGAGAATCCTGGCCATCTCGGGTCTCCTTCGGAGGCAGGATCTGCCTGTAAACCTGGAGACTGATTCGGCGGGATTTCAAAATGCATGATGGAGAACTACTCGGACCGGGGAAAACAGCGCACCACGATCCGGTGTTTCCCCGTGGCGTCCTCAGGAGATTCCCTGAATTTCAGATGGAAACGGCCGCGCGGTGGACCGGCGTTCGGATGCGATCCGAGAACGATCCGATGCGCCTCAGAGCCGTGCGTGGCGCAGCTCGGTCTCGAGGATCGCAACGCAGCCGATCGCCTCGAGCGCATCGATGACCCGCTGGGTCTGCACCTTCTCGACGAGCACGCGCACGGCGAGCCAGGCGGGGTCCTGGAGGTGGGAGATCGTCGGGGACGAGAAGCCCGGCGTGATCCGCGAGGCTTCCGCGATCCGCGCCGCGGGACAGTTGTATTCGATCAACGTGTAGCGGGCGGCGGCGAGCACCCCGTCGATGCGCCGCAGGAGCTGGTCCGAGAGCGACGGATCGCGGGGCTGCGTCCGCCCGATCAGCACGGCCTCGGCGTCGAGGACGCGGTCGAGCTCGACCAGATCGTTCTCGAGCAGACTATTTCCCGTCTCCACGATCTCGACGATCGCGTCGACCATCCCGAGCAGGACCATCACCTCGACGGCCCCCTGGATCTCGATCACGTGGACGTCGGCGACAGCGTGGCTCTCGAAATAACGGCGAGCAAGCCGCACGAATTTCGCGCCGACGACGCGGCCGGCGAGATCGGAGGCCTGGCGATAGCTCGCGTCCTTGTGGACCGCGACCGAGAGGCGGCAGCGGCCGAAGCCGAGCTTGCGGTGCTCGATGACCTTCGCGTCCTTCTCGAGAACCTGGTCGCTGCCGGTGATGCCGAGGTCGACGACGCCTTCGGCGACGAGCACCGGGATGTCGGCCGCGTTCGTGAAGATGATGCGGCTACCCGTCTCGCTGCAGACGCTGAAGAGCCGGCGCCCCGAAACCCGGAATCGAAGTCCGGCCCGCTCGAGCAGCTCGAGGGAGGGATCGCGCAGGCGCCCCTTCGAGGGCACGGCGATGCGAAGCGTCTCGTCCGGAATCACTCGCCCTCTCCCCGCGGCTCCGCCGCCTCGCTCTGGCCTCGCGCCGCCTTCTCCTCGAGCCCCCCGATGCCGAACCGCCGCGCGAGCTCGCGGTAGCTCGCCGCCGGCTCGACGCCGCGCGCCGCCAGCAACACGAAGACGTGGAAGATCAGATCGGCCACCTCGCGGGCGAGGGCCTCGTCGCTCTCGCCGCAGGCCGCCCGCACGACCTCTTCGGCCTCTTCTCGAACCTTGTCCGTGATCGCGGGCAGGCCGCCGTCGAGGAGCGAGACGACATAGCTTCCCGCCGGCCGCTCTTCGCGGCGTCGCTCGATGACCTCGAAGAGCCGGTCGAGGACCTGCGACGGCACATCAGCGCGAACGCTCATCGAGCTCCCTCTTCCGGTTCGGGGGCGCGCGATGCTAGCCGAGGGGAATCGTGGCGCATCGCAGAACCCGGGCGCGGCGAGGCCGACCGGTGTCCGGTGGATTTCGCGCGACTGGCGCAATCTGCACCAAGATTCGGCAGACGAGGCGAAAGCCCATTGGAATCAATGGCTTATGGCTTCGAGCAAACCCAGCGCGGTGAAGGTTGGGGCATTCTGCACCAATCTGCAGCTTCGTGATCGAGCCCGTCTCGGTCGCCTCATTCTCGCCAAGTGCTTGAATCTCCATACGAAATTGCGGTGACGCCCGGGCTGGCACGAGTCCTGCTTTAAGAGAGCCCAGGAAGAGTCGGGAGCGAATCGCCCCCGGCCGCGAATTCGGAAGGGTTCTCCACCAGACCACTTCGCGTTTCCAGCCAGTGTCTCCCGGGGCCTGATCCCCTGAGCAAGGATCAGGCCCCGTAGAGACGGCTCTTCTCACCCGCTTCGTGTCCTGACGTCGAGCCTCCTGCCCCCTCCTGACGATAAATGCATGCGTCTGCGTCATGCTCGCCCACGAGCGCGCGGGCCGGTCGTGCGCCTGGGAGGCAGCACACCGTGGCCGGGACCTCGATCTCGACTTCGAAAGAACCCAGCTCTCTCCGACTCACGGAGTTCGAAGTGATCGCCGGGAGCGAGCAACACGCGCTCGATCTCGCGGCCTGTAGCGCCCTCCGGCGCGCCGTCTTCATCGATGAGCAGGGGGTACCCGAGGCCCTCGAATGGGATGGCCTCGACCCGGTCGCTCGACACTTCCTCGCCCTCGAGAGCGCGCCCGCGTCGGAGTCCGTCGCCCTCGGCACCGCGCGCATGCGGATCGTCGACGGCCACGCCAAGGCGGAGCGCGTGGCCGTGCGCAAAGACGCGCGAACGCGGGGCGTCGGTCGCTTCCTGATGCTCGCGATCGAGGCCCACGCCCGCCGCCAGGGACTGCCCACTGTGGTCCTCCACGCGCAGGTCAGCGCGATCCCGTTCTACGAAAGGCTCGGCTATCGCGCCCACGGCGAGGTCTTCCCCTCCGCCGGCATCGACCACCGCGAGATGACGAAGCCGCTCGCCTGAACGCGACCGCGTATGCTAGTCGGGATCGACGACGCGATAGCGCAGCCGCTCGCCGGCGAAGAACACGACGAGCCCCTCCGGTCCGCCGCCGAGCTCGTCGGGTCCGACGCGGTCACACTTCTCGAGGACGACCCGCTCCGTGTTTCGCGGACGGCGATAGAAATCCGCCCCGAAATGACTCGCGAAGCCTTCGAGGCGATCGAGGGCACCGGCTCGTGCGAAGGCCTCCGCATACGCCTCGAGCGCGATCGGTGCACTGAACACGCCGGCACAGCCGCAGGCCGATTCCTTGCTGGCGCGGGTATGCGGCGCGCTGTCGGTGCCGAGGAAGAAATGCGGACTTCCGGAGGTCGCGGCGCGCACGAGCGCCATTCGATCCTCTTCCCGCTTGAGCACGGGCAGGCAGTAGTGATGCGGCCGGAGCCCGCCCTGGAAGAGCGCATTGCGGTTCAAGAGCAGGTGCTGCGGCGTGATCGTCGCCGCCACCCGCGCGGGCGCGCTCGCGACATAGTCGGCGGCGGCGGCGGTCGTGATGTGCTCGAAGACGACGCGCAGGCCCGCATGGCGCTCGACCAGGGGAATCAGCGAGCGATCGAGGAACTCGCGTTCGCGATCGAAGACGTCACAGTCGGGCGAGATCGATTCCCCGTGGACGAGGAGCGGGAGATCGAAGCGTTCGAGGGCGTCGAGCACGGGGCCGAGGGCGTCGAGCGTCCCGACGCCCCGGGCCGAGTGGGTCGTCGCCCCCTTCGGATAGAGCTTGACCGCCGCGACGACGGGCGAGCGGCTCGCCCGTTCGATCTCCGCCGGGGTCGTCTCGTCGCTGAGGTAGAGGGTCATCAGCGGCTCGAAATCCGAATCCGCGGGCAGCTGCTTTCGGATGCGGGCCGCGTACGCCTCGGCATCCGACGTCGTCAGGACCGGCGGATCGAGATTCGGCATCACGATCGCGCGCCGGAAGCGGCGGGCGGTGTAGCGAAGCACGCGGGCGAGAAGATCTCCGTCGCGCAGATGCACGTGCCAATCGTCGGGGCGGTCGATCTCGAATCGTTCCAAACGCGCTCCGCCGCCCGGTCGGGATTCGGCGGCGCCGCATCATACCTGCGCGTGCGCGCGGTTTCAGCCCACCCGCTCGTCGGGCTTCTCGTCGGGCTTTGCCTCGGCCTGCGCCCGCGGCCGCGCGCGCAGCCGGTCGACGAATTCCTCGGCGGGACACGGGCGGCCGAACAGGTATCCCTGCAGCTCGTCGCAGCCGCGCAGCTCGAGAAAACGCGCCTGCTCTTCGGTCTCGACGCCCTCGGCCACGACGTCGAGCTGGAGGCCGTGGGCCATCGCGATGATGGCCGACGTGAGCGCCGCGTCGCTCGCGTTGCCGGGCAGCTCGGAGATGAACGTGCGGTCGATCTTCACCCGATCGATCGTGAACCGCCGCAGATACGAGAGCGAGGAATAACCCGTCCCGAAATCGTCGAGGGCGAGGCCGACGCCCATCTCCTTCAGCTGCCGCAGCGTCTGGATCGTCAGCGCATCGTCCTGCATGATCGTCGACTCGGTGATCTCGAGCTCGACCTGGGTCGGCGAAACGCCGGTCGCCTGCAGCGCCTGGCGCACCATCTCGACCATCCCCGGCTCGCGGATCTGCTTGCCCGACACGTTGACCCCGATCCGGATCGCCGCATGCGACTCGTCGCGCCAACGCCGTGCCTGCTCGCAGACGTTCCGGAACACCCATTGCCCGAGCCCGACGATCAGCCCGGTCTCCTCGGCGACCGGAATGAAATCGTCCGGCGGCACGTATCCCCATTCCGGATCCCGCCAGCGCACGAGCGCCTCGGCCGCGACCACTTCCCCGGTCTCCGCGGACAGGATCGGTTGATAGAAGATCTCGAGCTGCTCGCGCTCGAGGGCCACCCGCAGCCTCGATTCGATCTCGAGCCGATGGGATTGGCTGCGATTCATCTCGGCCGAATAGAACGAATAGCCGTTCCGACCGCGGCCCTTGGCGAAGTACATCGCCGCGTCCGCGTTGCGCACGAGCGTCTCGGCATCGGCGCCGTCTTCGGGAAAGACCGCGATCCCGATCGACGTGCTCATGAAGAGGTCCTGGCCGGCCAGCGTGATCGGGCGCTCGAGGGTCGCCAGCAGGCGCTCGGCCACGATGGTCGCATCGGCCGGCTGGTTGATCTCGGTCAGGAGGACTGTGAACTCGTCGCCGCCGAGTCGGGAGATCGAGGAGGATTGCTCGACCGACGTTTCGCTCTGCCGGCCGAGGTGATCGCTCAGGCGCACGGCCTTCGAGAAACGGCAGGCGACTTCGGCCAGCAGCTTGTCTCCGACCTCGTGGCCGAGGGTGTCGTTCACCTTCTTGAATCCGTCGAGATCGAGGAACAGCAGCGCCATCCGCCGCTCGGTCCTCCCGGCCAGGGAGACCCCCGAGCGCAGGAGCTGGTGGAAATGTTGCCGATTGGGGAGACCGGTCAGATCGTCGCGATAGGCGAATCGACGCACGCGTTCCTCGGCCAGCCGCTTTTCCACCGCCTGGCCCACGATCCCGCCGACGTGCTCGAGCAGGTCGCCTGTCGCTTCGGCGATCGATCGCCCCGGATGGTCGAAGAACTCGAAGACGCCGTGGAGCCGATTTGAGATCACGACCGGAATCGTGCACACCATCTCGACGCCGAGCGGCTTCCACCAGTGCAGACCGCGCGGATCGAACTCGACCACGTGCTTCGAGAAGGCCGCCCGGTCTTCGCCGGCGTCGCTCCCGCGGCCGCTACCGGATTCGGATCGAGTCTCACCGGCGCCGAAGCCGGGCCCGCAATACACGAGCCCCGAGGCGACGAGGTGACTGCCTTCGTCCGAATCGACCGAACGCAAAAAATGCCCGATCGGGAACTCCATCATGGATGCGATCAGCGCGAGCGACGCGTCGATCCCGTGGTCGATCGTCAACGCGTCGTGGACGGTGCCGGAGACCTCGTGGACGAGGCGGACATGACGCGTCTGGCGCCGGGTCTCCTCCTCGATCTCGATCCGGTCCGAGATGTCGCGCAGCACCAGCACACGACTCTGGATCGCCCCCGAGACATCGAAGAGTGCCGAGAGGCGCAGGTCGTAGCTGCGCCTCTCCCCGGACGCGGCGGGCGATCGAGGCGCATAGGTCGTATGCCCCTCGATCGCGCCGCGACAGAGCTCGACGAGGTCGGGATGTCCGACCAGCACACGAGCCAGCGGCTGCAGCGCCAGATCCTCGGCCTCGATCTCGAGAATGTGCCGTGCCGAGTGGTTCATCTCGAGCAGGCGATCGTCGAGGTCGACGACCAACACGCCGTCGCTCATCGCCTCGATGATGCTGCGGTGTTGGACCCGGTCCTGGGCGAGCAGCCCGAGGCGCGGCAGCGCGTAGTAGAGCACGAGGGCGAGGCCCAGATGGGCGAAGGGCGGCGCCAGCGTCGAGGCGGGACCCGCCGCGAGGGCGAGGGCCGCACACGAGACAGTGCCCGTGGCGAGGGTCGCGAGACGGATGAAATGAAGCGCCGTGTCGAAGCTCTGCCAGCTCCGCCTCGGGACGCGCTGGAGCTGTTGGGCCGTCGCGCCCAGGAGCGCGGCGATCAAGGTCGCCTGGACGAGGGGACCGCCGAGCCCTCCGACGAGCAGCGCGGGCAGGCCGATCGCCGCCTCGAGCCCGATCGGAAGCCGACTCGATCGACGAATCGCGAGCAGGGCCAATCGCAGTACCGACGCACTCGCGCAAGCCGTCAGGACCGCCTGGAGGCGCAGCAACAATCCGCTCGGCTCGCCCCCCCCGTGGACCGCGAGCCCGAGCATCGAAGCCGTGCCGGCGAGGAAGACGAGCGCGACGAAGCCGCGTCCGATCGCGGTCGTCCGAACCCGCCAGGCGGCCTGGCCGAGCCCGAACAGCACCGCGGCCATGAGCGGCAGAACGAGATCCAGCCACACCCAATTCGTGTGCATTGCGCAAGCGCCCCCGGCGTCGCGCGGATGCGCGCCGCCAGCCGGCGTATCGACCGAGCCCCGACATCAGGGGATCGGGACTTATCCGGGGACTGCGACTCCGACTTTCTCCGGCGGAGCGCTACTGCGGGGCGGCGGGCGGCGTGGCCTTCGCGTCGGCATCGATCGCAAAGCTCTGTGCGACACCGCTGCCCCACTGATCCATCACGGCGACCTCGACGTCGAAGCGCCCGCGCTGCTCGCTCTGCGGGCGCCACTGGACTACACCGCTCGCGGCATCGACGGTCATGCCCTCCGGCCCCTTCAGCAGCTCGTAGCGGAGCAACGCGCCGCGGGCGGCGCTCGTGG